>NZ_AUKA01000017.1:0-71799 GCF_000424505.1 Butyrivibrio sp. XBB1001
TGCTGATATGATACTCATATATACTGCAGGTTCGCGGTGATAAGTTTCTGATAAAGCACTCCTCTTTGAGTTGCTTTCTAATTTCGTTATTCATTAAAAATCCTCCAGAATTAAATATTTTCAGTGATAAAAAACATTCTTCCGGAGGAGGGCGGACTCTCAGCAGTAAAGAGTTGTGAAGAAATACAGAAAATGTTAATCTTTTCATAGGCGGAAGTAGTGGTTTTGTTTTGGTGTGGTAACTTAAACAATACTCCTTTTAGGAGTCACTATCTACCGCCTTTCTAAAAGTAAAAACGCTGCGCACAGCCTTGGCAGGCCGTCGCGCAGCGACTTAGTTCAATTATAATTAAAGGCTACACTTATTTTTTTATACGATAATAATCAGGGGAGAAGTGTATGGGACAGATTGAAGAGTTGGAGAGGGAACTTAGTACCATCAGGTTCCAGGTCAGTCAGATTCAAAATCGCTTAGATCAAGCGTCAAATACAATTGAAGAATTAAAGAGACAACAAGGGGTGGCGCCACAGATGCAGCCGCAGCCGCAACCGCAACTATATCAGCCTCAGGCTAGAACTGTAGCACAGCCAATTTACCAGCAGGCACCACAGCAACAACCACAGCCTCAGGTTAGAACTACAGTGCAGCCACAACCCCAGTTATATCAGGCACCAGTCAGGAAATCATCCACAGAATCCTGGATTGGTAAGCATCTTATGGGAGTTTTGGCAAGTATCCTGATCTTTATAGCTCTTGTTTTGTTTGCAAGTCTCATCATTCCTTACATGAATGATGGGGTTAAGATCACAATGATGTTTACAGTCAGCATAGGCCTCACAATTGGAGCATATTTTCAGCATGTTAAAAAGCCGGAGAATACGTTTTTTACAGCCCTTCTTGCTTGTGGTCTTGGATGCACCTACCTGTCGGTTCTAGTCACCAGGATACATTTTGAGGTTATAAATGATCTGCTTATGTATATTCTTTTGTTTATCTGGGCCGCAGTTGTTCTTATAATAGGCAGAAAAGAAAGCAGACTCTTCCAGACTATAGGCGATGCAGGATTTGTGATATCGGCCTTCCTGGGCGCAGGAATCAAAGATACAGCACTGGTTATTCCTATGCTCTTCTATTTATGCATACTGGGCGGAGCCTTCCAGTTTGCCTTCTGGAAGAATAAGACCCAGCGTCTTATTCAAAGTTGCATTAATTTGGGAATCATCTTTTATTTTGCTGTTGTGATAGGAGACAAGATTAGTATTGGTGTTCCTCTGACTATTGCAGCAATTGTTTTGATGCTTATAAGTGCAGGTTATTATGCATATTTCCTATTTGGGAATCTGCTTACAGAAGATGCAGATAATACATTCATGGCCTTTGGAAGCGCTATAGCCCTTGCTTCCTCCTATATGCTATTTGGAGATTGTGTTAATACGGCTACATGGCTTGACATTATTGTTTTCTTCGCCATAGTAGTTGTGGCAGAGGCAGCTCTTTTAATGGGCATTTCAAAGAGTGACAAGCCCTACGTAAGGTCTTTTAACATTGCCTGGACAACTGGCTGGATCATCGTAGGTTTGATTCGAATTTGCTTTAACTACGAGGAATTCTTTGATACAGGAATCATATTTGTGGCCTTTCTTGCGGTAGCTCTTTATGGAATCAGGAGAGATATAAAAGGCTTTAGAAACCAGGCAGCGATTCTTGCAGCTGCAATGATCATTTTAGAGCTTATTGGTAATAGCAGTGTCCTTTTCTATGGAGCGGCCTTTATATTTGCTGTAGTAGTGTTTATCTTTGAGGCATTCGTGGTCAACAAATATGCTCTCAGCAAGATTATCTTTTATGTTATGACTCAGGTCTGTATGGGATTATTCTTGTTTACTGCGCTGGAAGACAGCCTGGCGAAATATGCAGAACTAAGAGAACTTTTAGTTATAACTCCTATGGGAATATTTAACGCTGCCATGATCTTTCTTAAGTTTGACCATGACAGCGCGGGTAACAAGGATAAACAGATCAGCACTGTCCTTAACATTTTCAATGCTATAGGAATGCTGGTGGGACTTTACAATATAGAAAATGTGGATTCCCCTGTATTACAGGGCCTGTACATTGTATTTACTGTGGCACTTGCCTGCATTAACCTTCCAAGACACTTTGCTTCTGGTGGCAGTGAAAAGCTCTACGCAGGCATCAAGTTTGGAATAATCCTTCTTGTCAGCCTTTTTGGCTATGATGCAGAGGGATTTGTAGTCAGCGTTGCCATTCTGCTCTTTGCTATCGTGTGCATTGCTGTGGGCTTTAACAAGACCTTTGGAGCCAAAGAGCTAAGGCTCTACGGACTTATCTTGTCTATGATCTGCGTTGCAAAGTTTATTATGATCGACATAACCTATGAGAATACCATTGGACGCGCAATCAGCTTCCTGGTAAGTGGTATCCTCTGCTTTGGTATAAGCGCGATTTACAACCACTTTGAAAAACAAGGAAGGTAGTCAAAAAATCATCTGACTTCTACAGTTGGGTCAGGTAAATCTGTTACTGGAGGATTGTCATAGTGATCTCCAAGGCTCACATCTACAGTAGAAGAGTCAATTGCCTTGTCTTTTTCTATTGTAGATGAGCCGTCTGTTTTGGTGACAGAAGCGGAAGTTGCTGAGGAAGACTCCTCCACATTGGTAGCTTCCAAAGAAGCCGCATCTGTAGCCTCATTAGGAGCATCATTAGCATCGGAAGAAGAATCTACAGAAGAAACATTGGTAGATTCTGCGCCCTTTGATATAGCTTCTGTTGAATTATTCTCTGTAGAAACTGCTTCTGTAGAGCCATCTTTCTGGTTATTTGTACATGCGCCAAGGACCAGGCAGGCAAGACCTATAGTAGTACCGATCAATAATTTCTTTTTTAGATTTTTCATCGTCTTTCTCCTCTCATTCCCAAAATAATTAAAAATATTCTATCACTATAGAAACAACGTAGCAACGCGGTTTGTGACGCTTTTCAAATGCTTTTTTGCTATTTTTAAAAAATATTTTTGACGATGTGTTGACATACTACGATAGCCGTGGTATATTTACTACGTCAGATATACTACGACAGACATAGTACATCTGTCATAGTACGATAGTCGTATGAAATACACATTTTAAGAGAGGATGTGATTTATGGGATGGTAGAGATCAGTAGCGATGTAATTCGCGGATATAATGACACCATTATCCTATTTATCCTCCTGGATGAACCTTCTTATGGATACGAGATTTCCAAACGGATCAGGGCTCTTTCAGAGGACAAATACATTATAAAAGAGACAACTCTTTATTCCGCGTTTACCAGAATGGAGAAAAATGGATATGTCGAATCCTATGCGCAAAGCGCAGAGAACGGCAAGAAGAGAACCTACTACAGGATAACCGAGTTGGGGAAACAGTACTACATGGAAAAATGTGCTGAGTGGAATCTTACAAAAGAAGTGGTTGAAAAGTTTATCAGAGGAGATAAGTGATTATGGATACAATTAAAAATTATCTGGAGACAATGTTTGCGAATCTTCCAAATACAGTCGAGGTAAAAAAGGCCAAGGACGAGCTTTACTCTATGATGGAAGACAAATATACAGAGCTTATAAATGAGGGCAAGACAGAGAATGAGGCAGTTGGAACAGTTATCTCAGAGTTTGGTAATCTGGATGAACTGGCAGAGAGCCTTGGAATAGATAAGGTTGTAAGTGAGGCAGTTGACTCAGATACAAGAGTTCTGTGCCAGGAAGAGGTCCTTGATTATATCAGAGACGTAACCCGCCAGAGATTTACTATTGGTCTTGGTGTTATGCTGTGCTGCTTTGCTATGGTTGGACCAATTCTTTTTTCTACAATCGGAGATATGATCGGAAGAGAAGGCGTTGTAGGAATAGGTGTGATACTAATGTTCCTTCTGGCTGCTGCTGGTGTGGGAATGTTTATCTTTTCCTCAGTTATGATGAGCCAGTGGAAATTTCTTCAAAAAGAGCCTTGCGCCATTGATTTTTCTACTGCTGAGTATCTTGCAAGGGAGAAGGAGGACAATGCAATCCTTCGCGGCAGCATCCTTACAATAGGCATAATAATCTGTGTACTTAGCATAATTCCTGTTATAGCCTTCAGCACAATCTTTGGAGAAACATTTCCTTTTCTCACAGAAGGCATCGGCCCTTCAATGATCTTTATCTGCGCAGGTGTTGGAGTTCTGCTCATTATCTTTTCAGGAGCCAAGGACTCTGCATATGACAAGCTCTTATCTCTCAATGATGTAAAGACCATGGCTGGTGACTTTGAACCGGTTAAAAAGGCCAGAAAGAACTATGTCAATGAATATGCGAAGGACTTCATGTCAATGTACTGGAAAATAGTTCTTTGCATTTACCTGATCATCAGTTTTTCATCCTTTAACTGGGGTTCAACCTGGCTTATATGGCCTATCGCTGGAATTATCCGCAAACCACTTGGAAGGATCCTGACAGGAAATCGTGAGGGAGGTGAAGCTAAATGAATAAGGCATTTATGTTTGTTCTTGTAGTGATTACTGTAGCCGCTGTATTTTGGGGCATCAAGACCCACCTCTACAACGAGGGAGAAGTAGTTAACGAAGATTTCAATATTACTGGAGAAATAAAGAAACTTGACATAGATGCTGCTCTTTTGAACATCAAGATTGAAGAGGGCAAAGAGTATAAAGTTGAATATAAAGGCGATGAGAACTTCAGGCCGGTGTTTGATTATGACGAGAATACAGGAGCTCTTTTGATCAAGCAGAATCAGAAGGTCAAGAAAGCAAACCTAAAGACAGACAACAAGCTCACAATCGAGATTCCAAGGGATAATGAAATGGATAGCTTTATAGTTGAGCTTGCTATCGGAGATCTGAATGTGGATGATATTGTGGCAAAAGAAATCTCACTGACAGGTAACATGGGTAATATTGAGGTAAATAAATGCTCTTCTGAGAAGATTTCTATAGAAGCCAATATGGGCGATGTGGAAATCAGCAAATGTGATGCTACAGATCTTGATATCACAAATTCCATGGGCAATGTGGACATAACCCTGGAAGAAGATGTTAAGGACTATTCCGTTGAAGTATCTGCGTCTTTAGGTGATGTCAGAATAGGCAAGGAAAAGGTAGATAGCTCTTATAAGCAGACTGGAGATAAGGGAACTATCAAGGTTGAGTGCAATCTTGGAAATGTCGATATAAAATAACAGGCGATCACAAAATAAATAGCACAACAAAGCAAATCAGCGCTGCTATAGCTGCAGTAACTGACAGAATCTTTTTTCTAATAATGCTGGGGTCTACATACTTACCATTGTAGATCACAGCATTTATTGTTTTCTGTTTTTTACCAAAATTCTTATCTATGTTCATGGAACAACCTCCAATATCAATCTAGTTTAACTTATGAATATGTACATTTTCTGTTGATAAAATAAAAAAAATATAAAATCTCGAAAACGTTATAGATTTGCGATAAATCAAGGCTTTAACTATAATAAAGTTATACATAAGTCAGTAGAGATTGCCATGGAGGATGAGCTATGGAGAATATTTATCTGAATGCAGAAACATATCTTCGCTATATAGTTGAATTTTCCACACTTCTTTTGGAACTATTTGGAATATGTATCCTGGTATTTACAGCCATTAAGAGTTTTGTCTTTTGGCTTAAAAAGGATGAATCCATTAGACTTCAGTTGGCACAGGGAATTGCTCTTGCCCTTGAATTCAAGCTTGGAGGAGAGGTGCTAAGGACAGTAGTAGTAAGAGAATGGGCTGAGCTCGGGATTCTGGGAGCCATCATAACCCTTAGAGCTGTTCTTACATTTTTGATCCATTGGGAAATAAAGAACGAGAAAAAAGAACTTGCTCCAAAGACAATTTCAGACAAGGACGAAATATCAGGAGACACAAATGCAGAAGTCTGAGAGTTTTAGATTAAGCGCGCTGTTATCATTTTCCGGTGGATTGCAGGATGCGTATACATACAATGTGCGAGGCAGTGTATTTGCCAATGCACAGACAGGTAATGTGGTTCTTATGAGCCAGAATTTTATGATGGGACAGTGGGGTAAGGGTCTACACTATCTTTTACCGCTTATATCATTTGCTGCGGGAGTGTTTCTGGCAGAGAGAATTGAGAGCAGATTTAAAAGAAGCCCTAAGATCCACTGGAGACAGATAGTTTTGCTGGTTGAGATCATTATGCTGCTTGTAGTGGGATTTTTACCGGCATCTTTTAACGTGATCGCTAATATGCTGGTTTCTTTTGCCTGTGCGATGCAGGTTCAGACCTTTAGAAAGGTGCATGGATACGGATATGCCAGCACCATGTGTATTGGAAACCTGAGAAGCGGAACAGAGAGCCTGTCTAAGTTTATGCGAACAAAAGAGAAGGCTGCTCTATTTAAGTCACTTCATTTCTTTGGAATTATCGTTATATTCGCCATAGGAGCCGGAATAGGAGGAGTCCTATCCGGACAGCTAGGCATTGGAACCATTTGGATTTCATCAATGATATTGATTGCTGTGGCTCTGATGATGATAAGAGAATGATCAGATGAGCCCGGCAAATACTGTTGCAAAGATTACAGTTAGTATACCGGCAACAGCTATTGAAAGGGAACTCATAGCACCTTCTATTTCTCCGATTTCCATGGCCTTGGCAGTGCCAATAGCATGAGCTGCAGTTCCAAGGGCAAGGCCCTTAGATATAGGTTCATGGATTCGGAAGATCTTACAGATAAATTCACCAAATATATTTCCCAAAACTCCGGTTATAACAATAACCGCAACTGTGATAGTTACATAGCCGCCAAGTTCCTCTGATACACCCATGCCTATGGCTGTTGTGATGGACTTGGGAAGAAGTGTCACATAGCTCTCGTGAGAAAGTCCCATGAGCTTTGCCAGCACAAATACAGTCACAAGGCTTGTCAGAACACCAGAGAATATTCCAAGCATTACAGCCTTGGCATTATTTTTCAAAAGCTCCCATTCTTCGTATAAAGGTATAGCAAGGCAAACTGTAGCAGGCGTCAAGAGCCAGCTAAGGTACTTGGCACCTTCATTGTAGGTATCGTAGTCGACGCCACAGGCCAGTAAAAATAAGATGGTTGCTATTATAGATATAAGAAGTGGATTAAGAAATCCGTATCCAAATTTCTTCTTAAGATAGGCACCGATGCTGTAGGAGAGAAGACTTATTGTGACTCCTGCATAAGCGCTGTTTTGCATAAACTCGCCCATTATGCTTCCTCCTTTTTACTATTTATCTTTTTGTGGCCTCTGCGGATAATAACCTGAGAAACAAGCCCGGTTGCGGCCATTACTGTAAAGATTGTGATCACAGTGATGACAGATACCGGAATCAGAACGCTCTTAAGTACACCCCAGGAGGACATGAGTCCTACGCCTGCCGGAATAAACATAACAGGCATTATTTCAATAAGGAACTTGCCTGCATCTCTTACCTGATCGAGCTTTATAAGGCCTGTCAAAAGGAAAATAAACATAAATACCATCCCATAAATACTTGCAGGGATAGGGAGTGGAAGGATTGCCTTGCATATCTCGCCCATAAGTGAAACTGCAAGAATGATCAAAAACTGTTTTAAATATTTCATAAATAATACCTCGATATAACAAAAAAACATTACACATTATACTATCTTTTTTTAAAGACGCAAGTTGTGTGCTATCATTGAGTATATCTAAATAAAACGAGGCATAAGACATGATAAATATTGATGACAACAGCTTTTATTTAAAAACAAAAAATGGGACTTTAAGGTTAACCATAATGGATTGTGGCATCGTAAGGACATCCTTTTCTGTGGATGGAGTATTTGATGCAAGACAGGGCAAAGGGATGTGCAATGTCCAGGTAGAAAAAGATCATGAGATCATTCAGGGGCAGAACGAGACAATAATTGATACTAAATATATCCTGGTCAGAATAAACGAGGAAACAGGCGCCGTCACATACGTTGATAAAAAGGGGAAAACAATTTTATCAGAGAGACGTACTTGTCCGAGACAGCTGGAAAAGATAAGTCTTTACAAAGTAGCTGATAACAACAGCGCTGTAGTTGAAGAAATAGAAACAGCTGATGGTATTAAGAAAAAGATAAAGGCTGCGGATAAGGAAGAATATGGAATAGCCTACAAGACAAGGACTTATTTTGAGTTTGAACCAGAAGAAATGCTGATTGGTTTTGGACAGGGCGAAAATGGTGAATGGAACTTAAGGGGCAGTACCTATTACATACATCAGGCAAACAGGAAGATTGCAATTCCTATGGTGGTTTCAACCAATAATTACGGAATACTTCTCAGCACCAATTCCCTGGCACTTTTTTCTGAAAAGAATGGAGAAGCCTATATCCAGACTGAAGCAGACTACTATCTGGATTACTACTTTATTCCGGGAGATACGCTTCCAGCAGTAATCAAGGGCTTTAGGAAACTTACAGGACGAGCAGCAATGCTTCCCAAATGGGCTTACGGATATATTCAGTCCAAGGAGAGGTATAAAAGCCAGGGAGAGATCCTGGATGTAGCAAGAGAGTTTAAAAAGAGAAAGATTGGAATAGATTGCATCGTCCTTGACTGGCTCAGCTGGGAAGATGGGAAATGGGGGCAAAAGAGCTTTGACAGATCCAGATTCCCATCTCCAAAAGAGATGACAGATGAGCTTCATGATATGGGAATCCATTTTATGATGTCCATTTGGCCAAACATGAGCCCTAATACGGAGGATAATAAGGAGTTTAAGGAAAAGAATTATCTTTTACCGGGGACTGATATTTATGACGCGTTCAATGAAGAGGCCAGAAAGCTCTATTTCTCCCAGGTTGAGAGAAACCTCCTTCCGTCAGGGGTGGACGCCTTTTGGTGCGATTCAAGTGAGCCTATAACGCCTGAGTGGGAGCATCATATAGAACCGGAGGACGGTGAAAAATACTGTGAATTCAGGACAGATGCAGGAAATATCATGCCGCTTGAAATGGCTAATTCCTATGGCCTGTATCATGCCATGACCATATGGGAAGGGCTTATTTGCGCAAGACCGGATAAAAGAGTTGTAAACCTTACCAGAAGTGGATGGGCAGGAAGCCAGAAATATGGAACCATATTATGGTCAGGCGATGTTTCTGCTAGCTGGGATTGCCTTAAAAGGCAGGTGAGAGCTGGCCTTCAGATGGCGGCAAGCGGAATGCCCTATTGGACGTTGGATGCAGGAGCTTTCTTTGTAAAAAGGGGATTTCAGTGGTACTGGAACGGCGAATATGAGGGAATTACTGACGAGTACAAAAAGCTCTATGTAAGATGGCTTGAGTTTGCAGCTTTTTTACCAATATTCAGATCTCACGGAACAGATGTGAGTAGGGAGCCCTGGGCCTTTGGCGATAAGGGTGATCAGTATTATGAAGCAATTGTAGCTACTATTAAGGGAAGATACAGGCTTATTCCATATATCTATTCTGTTGGAGCGGCGGCGTGTTTAGATGATGGCATGATCATCAGGCCCTTATTCTTTGATTATCCGGATGAAGAGGGCATTCGCGAAATTTCTGATCAGTATATGTTTGGCCCAGGTCTTATGATCTGCCCCGTGGTAAGCCCTAAAGATACTATTTCTATATATTTGCCAGCAGGTAATAACTGGTATGACTACTATACAGGCAAGTTTTATGAGGGCGGAAGAAGGATAGAATATGAGTGTCCTATCGACAGGATTGCAGTATTTGCAGTGGCAGGCAGCATTATTCCACTTGCCGAAGAAGATGGAACGATAGAAAAAAAGGTATATCCGGGTAAAGATGCTTCTTTTAACCTTTACGAGGATGACGGCGAATCCTATGGATACGAAAGAGGCCAATATTCAATAACAAAACTTATGTGGGACGATAAACAATGCAAATTAGATGTGGAGAAATAAATGGATTTTCCTGTTGCAAAGGCATATTATCATTTGCCTGGTCTTTTTGAATTTTATGATTTTTACAAGGTCTTTTTGCCCTTATTCAGGGAACATAGAGCCTATTTCTACGACTGGTGCGAAATAGGTTCTATTTACGGTGCGCCTGCAGATTGTATCTGGGGCGGGGGCCGTGTCGGCTTTGGTGATGAAGGAGCATATGATGTGGCTGAGCTTATGAAGGAATATGAGATTTCTGCAAGGCTTACCTTTAGCAATTCTCTGATCAGGGAAGAGCACCTTGCGGATAAAAGGTGCAATGACCTATGCCGTTTGTTTGAAAAGACAGGTGGAGTCCAAAATGGCGTTATTATCCATTCAGACCTTCTTCTTGATTACATAAAAAATGAATATCCTGACTTTTATTTTGTTTCATCTACGACTAAGGTTCTGACTGATTTTGGAGACTTGGAAAAAGAGTTAAGCAGGCCTGAATTTGACTACGTGGTCCCTGATTTCAGACTGAACAAGGATATGGATAGGTTAAAAGAGCTATCGCCAGACTTAAAGAAAAAGGTAGAGTTTCTCTGCAATGAATGCTGCTATTATGGTTGCACAGACAGAAAAAAGTGCTATGAAAACGTAAGCAGAAAGAGCCTTGGCGAAGATTGCGAAGATCATATATGCCGCTCACCAAAGGCAAGTGAAGGTTATAAATTCTCTCTGGCAATGGAAAATCCTGGATTCATCGGAGTAGACGACATCCAGGATACATATATTCCAGCTGGTTTTTCTAACTTCAAGATAGAAGGTAGAAGTCTGGGAAGCGCTATAATATTGGAATTTCTTTTGCATTACATGACTAAGCCTAAGTATCAGCTAAAGGTCCGGGAAGAGATATATCTTGATAGTACTCTGGATCTCTTTTGACAAGAATTAGAGGAGGTCACTAAGCTTTTTACTGTAAAAGAAATTCTTCTCAAGCTCGTAGAACTCTCTCCACATGGGCAGAGTCTTGCATTTGCTTGCTTTGTCACAATTGTAGTTTTCATCCTGAAGGCATGCTACAGGAGCAAAGGGGCCTTCCATCAGCTCTATTATCTCTCCAACGGAGTACGCTGAAGGCTCTTTACAGAGTTTATAGCCGCCATGCTTGCCGCTGGCACCTACAATAAGTCCGCCCTTTACCATCTCTTTAGCTATGATCTCCAGATACTTTTTGGAAATATCCTGGCGTTCAGCGATATCCTTAAGTGGAATGAAATCGTCGCTTTCTTGCTGAGCTAAATCTATCATTACTCTAAGGGCGTAACGTCCTTTCGTTGAAAACATAGTCTGTTGCTACTCCTTGTCTTTTATCTTTATGTAAATTGCTTATTCCTCATAGTTGTCTTTTGACACCTATATCATAATATACCATATTTAAATAATTCAATAATCAGCAGAAGTTATCGCAAGTGATAACTCTTTATTATGATAAAGTATATTGACATAGTAGGTAAATACATTTTAAAATCATTCCAATACAAAAAACGCGAATGAGCAAGCCAGGAGGAGGATTTAAGGTATGAGCAATTACAGATTTGAGACACTTCAGTTACATGTAGGACAGGAACAGCCAGATCCAGCAACAGATGCTAGAGCAGTTCCAATTTATCAGACAACTTCTTATGTATTTAGAAATTCACAGCATGCGGCAGACAGATTCGGACTTGCTGATGCAGGTAATATCTACGGCAGACTTACAAACTCAACACAGGATGTTCTCGAAAAGAGACTCGCAGCCCTTGAAGGCGGCAGCGCAGCTCTTGCAGTAGCTTCCGGCGCAGCAGCTATCACCTATACAATTCAGGCACTTGCTGCAAATGGTGGACATATTGTTGCCCAGAAGACAATCTATGGTGGCAGCTACAACCTTTTGGCACATACACTTCCACAGTATGGAATTTCAACAACCTTTGTTGATGCACATGACCTTGCAGAGGTAGAAGGCGCTATCAAGCCAAATACAAGAGCTATATACCTTGAAACTCTTGGTAATCCAAACAGCGATATTCCGGATATTGATGCAATTGCTGAGATCGCTCACAAGCATGGTCTTCCTCTTGTTATAGATAATACCTTTGGAACACCATATCTTATCAGACCAATCGAGCATGGTGCTGACATTGTAGTTCACTCAGCTACAAAGTTTATTGGTGGTCATGGAACAACACTTGGTGGAATCATCGTAGAGTCAGGTAAGTTTAACTACAAGGAGAGTGGAAATTATCCTCAGATTGCATCTCCAAACCCAAGCTATCACGGAGTATCTTTCTATGATGCAGTTGGACCAGCAGCCTTCGTGACCTATATTAGAGCAATTCTCTTAAGAGATACTGGAGCAACTATTTCTCCATTTAACGCATTCCTTCTTCTTCAGGGAGTTGAGACTTTGTCACTTCGTCTTGACAGACATGCGGAGAATACAAAGAAGGTAGTGGAGTTCCTCTCAAGACACCCACAGGTTGAGAAGGTAAATCACCCATCTCTACCAGATCATCCTGATCACGCCCTCTATGAGAAATATTTCCCTAACGGAGGAGCATCAATTTTTACTTTTGAGATCAAGGGCGGCAAAGAGGCAGCATGGAAGTTCATCGACAATCTCGAGATCTTTTCACTTCTTGCAAACGTAGCAGATGTTAAGAGCCTTGTAATCCACCCCGCAACAACAACTCACTCTCAGCTCAACGACGAAGAACTTGCTGACCAGGGCATTACTCAGAGCACCATCAGACTCTCAATCGGCACAGAGCACATCGACGACATCATCGCCGACCTCGAAAAAGGATTCGCCGCAGCCAAGTAAAATAAACCACCCTCTTCCCCCTGCCCATTCTACGCTCGCAGGGGGAATTTTGCTTGTTCAAAAAGATTTTTTGTCGGTTCTTTCGCTGGGATTTATGGCCTTCCAAAAGATGCCCCAAAATCCTACGAATTAAACTCAGCTCGTCCCAGAATCTATTTGGCGGGTGGATTTGATACTTGCGAGCGTTATAAAGAAGTTCCATTTTCTAATGCTACCAAAGCAGCCTTTCCCACGCATGCGAAGCGTTGTCTGAAGCAGGACGGGTAGCATAAACACAATAGGAAATGCCATAGCCCGCAAAGCGGGCGTTAACAAAAATGCGAAATCAATCTTTCAAGTACACTTGAAGAAGTTGATTTCGCATTTTTTAATGACGCATGGCGTCAGATGGCATTTCCATATATACAGTTTCTTCCCGTCCTGCAAGTTTACGCTGCAGCATGCGCTTTAAAAGAAAGGCTGCGGGAGCATCTAAGAAAATGTGAACTTCTTTGTCGCGAGTAAGATCAAATCTCTTGCCAAATCCAGGATTCTGGGATCGAGCTTCGGACAGGTAATTCGTAAACAGGATTTTGGGACGCTTTTGGAAGGCGCATAAATCCGTCAGCTCCTTCTTACGCCAAAAAACTCTTTTTTGAACGGCGCAAGGTCCCTGCGTAGGGAATGTGGCGCTGAGCGGGGGCAGGGGCTTTGCAGTCTCATCAAGCATGTTCAAGACGAGGTTTAAGAGGCACCATTGGTGCCTTGGCCTCTCTTCAGGTACATCCTACCGGCGCAGATAGCTGCGGCAATTGAGAAGATATAAAAGGCGGCCAGGATTCCAATGGCCATTCTCATTCCCAGGCGCTCTGCGTTGAAACCGGTGAGGGCGGTGAAAAGGACGCCGCCGATGCCCGTTGCAGTGGTGATCATGCCTGTTGAAAAGGCGGTGTTTTTCCCGGCGAAAGGAATCATCATATTGAGGACGCATGGATAGATGGCGCCGCTGGCAAATCCAAGAGGGATGCAGAGCGCAAATACCACGAGGCTGTTATCTATAAGAGCTACAAGGACGGTGAGAAGTGGAATTGCCACAAGGGCAGTAAGCAGGATGGCTCTGGCTCTTTTAGCAAAATAGCCCACGAATACTCTCGAAGGGATCATCATCGCCCAGAATGCTGAGAGGGCGTAGCGGCCGAGGCCTGAGTCCAAAACGTCCGCGAACAGAGTTTCTACAAAGTACGCGAAGCCGTTTTCAAATCCAACATAGATGCACATGATAACGCAAAGAAGCAGGATTCCAATGAGGAAGAATTCTGTTTCTTTTTTTGTAGATTCATCTGAAGTTTCTTCCTTGGCGGAAACTTCTCTTTTTCCCTCTCCTGAGGCCATGATTCCGGCAAAAGAGATGAGGCTTCCCACTGCGAGGATGGCAAAAAGAACTTTCCATGTAAGTCCAAGACTAAGATAATACTCAACAACAAGAGGAGCCACCAAAGCTCCAAGGGCATACATTGAGGTCATGAATCCAATTTTTTTGCTGCCGCTGATGGGATAGGAGTCTGCAAGAGCAGCGATGGATATGAACTGAAGTGCACTGGTGGTTAAGCCAAGAAAGAACACACCTACAACAAATGCACTTTGTAGACCAATTATCTGGATTCCTGCGGCGGCCACAAACTGGATCACCAGCAGGAGCTTTATACACTTTGTTTTAACGTTGGCGTCTGCCCATGCCCCGAGGATAAGCGGTGCAAGCATTGTGGCAAAGAGCTCTGTGGCTGCAAAGAGGCCTTTGGAGGTCTCGGAAAGATCGTAGTTTTGCCCGATGCTTCGAAGACTGGCCTGATAGCCGCCTGCTTCAAAACCGTTAATGAATATGATCAAAAAAAGCACAAGCCATAAAAAGTCGAACTTTTCAGATTTATCATTACTGTTCATGAAAACCTCCTGAGCAGATATGCTTTTTGAGTTAAGGCTTACTGTTGCATCCGATCAAGGACCCTTGGGTACATGTTTTCATCGGTGACGCTCTCATCAGATCTGAACATATAGGAAGTACTAACCTTTAATGTCATTTTGTTACCATCAAGTTCTCTGATGGATTCAATAGCTTCTTTTAACTGACTGCACAATTCATCAACTTCAGACTGCTTGTCAGTATATAAAAGCAGCGCAAATTCTGACTGTATCATTCGGGCTACAGCGCATTTGTCCTTTGTGACATTCAGTATTTCCTGCCCCATTCGATGTAAGAGCTTTTTGATAAAGTCTTCTCCGTAGTCAGCAGCAACTCTGGCATGCTTTGTGTCTCTAAGTATAATAAGCGCAAAATCACGCCCCAGATTATGGTAGTTCTGGGAATAATCTATAAGGGCATCAAGGAAGCCTTTTTTATTCATACAACCGGTAACGGTGTCTGTTCTTTTTACGTTATAAAGCTTGTCTATTCGGGCCATCTCCTCATCAACATCAAAGAAATAGCCCATCAGGCCGGTAATCTCGTTGCCGTCATATATAGGAGTCTTGAAACACATGATGTTATGGACAACGCCTTTTACGATGCAGTATCCCGGAACGCCTGAAATCACGGCACCATTTGTAAGAACGTCAATTTCGTCGTCTCTGTACACTTTGCCGTCGGTATGCCAGCCCATGTCCTCATCGTCTTTGCCGAGGATATCGTCGATGGTAAAGCCGTAGAAGTCAAGAAAAGCTTTGCTGGCGCCCAAAAACCTCCTGTTTTTATCCTTCCAAAAGAATTTAAGATGAGAGGCAGTTACAGTGTTTTCCCACATTTTTGCATACATTTGTGAGTCCTCTGACTTAAGCCCGTAGTCTTCGCGGTTATATAATTCCTGGATTTTGTTAAGGATTGAGTGGGTATCGTCAGGAGTTGGCTTTGTGCACATGAGGAATTCTTTTTCCCCTGTTCCTGGAATAAGCATGAGCGATAGGCCTTTCCACTCATAATTACCGTCACTTTGCTTGATCCTGAACATATTCTCGACATAGCCTTTGGAACTTTTTTCTATGCGGCTGTTCAGTGTAGACCAGTCGCAGAAAACATCAAACTTCTTGGCGTCAGCCAGCGCAATATATTCCTCTTTGAACTTTTGGGTATAGGTATTAAGATCCATGCCATCGCTGGAGCTGCCCTTCATATAACGGAATTTTCCAACAAGCGGAATGATCGTGTTGTTGGATGGATTGATCTGAGCCACAGTGTCAAACATGTGATTTATTTCTTTTAACCTGAAATCAAGGCTGTTGCTCTTTTCAATATTTGAATCAGCAGAAATATTGCGAATGGAGCTAATGTAGATATGGCTCCCGGCGTTTTCCACGATCTCTTTTCCCTTGAGGCACAGAATGCTGCCGTCAACAGTGAAGTAGAAGGTTTCAAGGTTCTTGCTCTGACTAACGGTATCAGCGAATTTTCTGAGCTGGGAATTTATGGGAGAGTTGGAATGGAATACTTTCTGATCGATATCTTCCTGGTCGTAGGATCTGCCAAAAGCCTGTATTTTGTAAATGTCATTCATGAAAAGAGTTCTGAGAACTCCGTTGTCATCTTCTAAAATGGCCAAAGGTTCATCAGTATGCCTTGCAGAGAAGCTGGCCACATCGTAGAAATGGCGCCACTGCCTCTTTTCAATCTCAATTTTGCTCTCTTTGATATGGTCAAAAAAGTCATTTATGGGCATAGGTTTGCCGTAATAATAGCCCTGAAGTCGGCCACAGCCGATGTTTTTTAGAAACTCCACCTGCTCCTGGGTTTCTACGCCTTCTGCCAGCGTCATGACATCAATTTCTTTTGCCATGATAACTGTAGAAGTAATTATGGCCTTGGATTTGTCGTCAAAGGAGCGAAGAAATGACATATCGAGCTTAAGGGTGTCGAAATGATAGTCCTTAAGGACAGTAAGAGAGGAATAACCGCTTCCAAAGTCATCCATCCACACCTCATAGCCGGTGCTTCTGAAGCGCTCTATCATGCCGGACATCAGCTCGGCGTCAGATACGATCATGCTCTCGGTTATCTCAACATGAATGTAGTCCCTTGGAATATCGTACTCGTCCACGGCATCCTCCAAAACCTTGAGCATGTCAGTGGCTTCAAGGTCAAGGCGCGAAAAGTTGATGGACACAGGAACTGCGTCGAGGCCATTATGAATACGCTCTGAAATGTCGGAGCAGACTTTTTTAACAATCCAGCAGTCAAGCTTGTGGATCTGCCTGCTCTCTTCGAGAGCGCCTATGAATTTATCAGGTGAAAGAAATCCCATTTCAGGGTCGATCCATCTTGCCAGAGATTCAGCGCCGCAAAGCTGCCCTGTGAGCGCGCGAACAACAGGCTGGTAATATACTTTAACCCAGCCATTTTCCAATGCTTTCTCGATATTGGCAACCACGTATTCCGCGATTTTTTTGCGTTCCTGACTATTGTTTGAGGCAAGTGGCATGAACGTAATCTCCGTGAAAATTTATTGTTATATTGAGCATAACATAAGTTGAGTACCGATAGTATATAATATTGATAAAATGATTATAAATATGACAAATTTAATTATTGTTTCCAAATAAGTTGTTTGCAATAAGTGGTAGTTACCGCGTAATAACAAATAATCTTTTTGAGGTGGGTGTACGAGATTGTGATAAGGGGTTGAGGTTTAGGGTTTATAGTGTATAATTGACATCTTGGGTATTTTAGTCTAAGAAGTGAGGAGTTCCATGAATAATCTATTGTACATCTATGAAGAAGTCCTTGATCTGATCAAGGATAAGCACCTCGATTCGTTCGAGAGGGAAGGAGCCAGAGATAATTTTACTTGGCAGTTTGCAGAGAAAGGTTCATCACTGCATGTTCAGACCGTTAATCAGAGCCGTTTCGTGTTATATGCTACCGAGAATGATTTCAACCTGATAAAGAGAAAGGCTGATGAAGCTAATCTTGGTATTGTTATCAAGGAGAGCAAAAAAGACGTTATTGAACTTATGGTTTCTCAGTATGAGGAAGTAGGAAGTAAGGCAATCCTGTTTGTTAGAAACGGTAATAAGGGACTTTTACAGAACCCTGAAGAGCCCAGACTTCCACATGTGATATATCTTTTTACTAATGAGAACCTTGAGTTCCTGCTTGATTGCATGGTAGAAGCTAAGGCAGCCAAAAAAGTGGCATCAACTGACAGTAAGTCAGCTAAGCCTATCAGACCAGTAAGACCTACACCAGAGTCTAAGATTGGAATTTATAGAGCCTTTGCAACGCCTAAGGTTAAGGCTCCAGAGCTTTCTGATGAGGAGATTGAAAGTACACTTCCCGTAGGATGTGAAGTAGAACATGCCAGATATGGACAGGGCGTTGTCCAGACTATAGCGGATGGCAAGGTAACTGTATTGTTCGAAGATTCAGTAGAGAAGACCTTTGCAGCATCTGTTTGCATCGACAAGAAGCTGTTAAAGATATTATGATCGGTGAAAAATGAGATATAAACAATACTTATATTGTTTATATAATATATATAACATTGAAAAGCGGTGATCCTATAGTGGATTGCCGCTCTTTTGCTATTTCAGCGGAGATATTAAATAACTTAGAGAAAAATAATGAAATTCTTATATTTTTATAATAACGGAAAATCAACTTTAAATTTAATTAAAAAGCGATTATGATTAATATATTTAGGAGGGCTATGGCTCGGAATGTATTATTCAGTGATCGCTGCAATGGCGTTAGTTGTTAATTTAATACTGAACTGGGAAACCCTCAGAGATTACACCTTTTTTAAGGGTGAAAGAGATGAACAGGCACTTGTAAGGCATCGCTATGCGCAATTTCTGTCTGCGGTGAATTGCTTTTACCTGATAGAGATTTTATGGGGTGTTTTCTATGGACGTCATGATACGCCAGCGGTTTTTGCACTCGTATACTCGGTGACAGTGTTCTATTTCATCTTTATACAGCTTACTATGCTGACCTGGGCGAGATATATGGTGGTTTATCTGGACAAGAATAGTGGTGTCCGGAGTAAACTCCTGCTAAGCATAGTGTGGGCCATGTTTATTTTTGGAATTGTGGGACTGCAGTTCAACCGGTTTTTCCACTTTTTGTTTTATTTTAACGAGTCCCATGAATATATCCCAGGACAAGGCAGATATATTACATCTACCCTTCAATGGGTGTTCTATTTAGTTGTTTCTATCTATATGCTGGTTATAGCGCGCAGATCAAGTGGCCGCCAGAAGGTAAGGTATATGGCGGTTGCTGTGACTAGCGTTATTTTCGGCGTCTCTATATTTTTCCAGATTCTTGTGTCATTTTTCCCGGTGTATGTAATTGGACTTATGGTTGGAACCTGCATGATACATTCTTATGTGGAAGCAGGAGAGAGAAAAGAAAAAAAGATACAGGATCATATTGCTTCTGTAATGGCAGAGGATTATGAGGCAATTTTCTATTTTGATATTGAGAGTGGTGAATATCTTGAGTTTGCAAGATGCAAAGAATATGAACCACTGAATTTTGCTAAGTCCGGTAAAAATTTCTACAATGATCTTCTGAAAAATGCAGAAAAAAAGGTGTATCCAGAGGATAAAGACTATGCCACCAGCTTTTTTACCAAAGAAGCAATGAAAAGTAACATTGAAGGAAAAAGGTCCTTCTCTTTTAAATTCAGGGTCATGGTAAAAGAAGAGCCAAGGTATTACATGTTCACCTATATGTGGGCTGGAGATGGGCAGCACATTATCCTTTATGAGAAGGATATAGAATATGAGCTTCAGGCAGAGAAGGAACGCACTGAAAATCAGGAAAAAACTGTAACATTTAGTCAGATTGCAGAAAGCCTGGCTTCCAATTACGATGCAATCTACTATGTGAATGTTGAAAACTCTAGCTTTGTGGGCTATGAAGTAAATAACATCTATGGACAGCTAGAAATAGGAGAAGTAGGGGCAGATTTCTATAACGACTGTTATGAAAACATTCCAAAGCTGATCCATGAGCAGGATCAGGAAAGCCTTGTTGAATTTATAAATAGGGACTCTTTGCTGTCTACATTAAATACCCATAAGAGCACTAGCATAAATTACCGCATAATAAGTGGCGGAAAGTCTCAATATACCAGAATGACAGCCAGAAAGAGCAGCGATGGGTCACATTTTATCATTGGTGTTGAAAATATTAACGAAGAAATTCAAAGAGAAAAACAGCACCTAATAGAACTTAAGACTGAGAAAGAACTTGCAAGGCGAGATGAACTAACAGGTGTTAAAAATAAGAATGCTTACAAGGAGCTGGAGGAGTCCATTCAGGGCAATATGGACAATGGCATGGACTACCTTCCATATGGGCTCATTGTTTGTGATGCCAATAATCTTAAAAAGATAAATGATACTATGGGTCATGCAGCAGGCGATGAATATATAAAAGCCTGCGCTAAGCTGTTGTGCAATATTTTTGTCCATAGTCCCGTCTTTAGAGTAGGTGGTGATGAATTTACTGTATTTTTGCGCGGCGATGATTACTACAATAAAGAGGAACTTGTGGACAAATTGCGCAGCCAGGTGCTTGAAAATCAAAAGTCTGGTTCAGGGCCGGTTCTGGCTTCCGGAGTAGGTATTTATCAGCCAGGAAAAGACCTGGTAGTAAACGATGTATTTGAGCGGGCTGACAAGGAAATGTATGAAAACAAGCAGATGTTAAAAGGGCTTAAATAGGCATTAGGATAGTGATGATTTTACACTCTGGTGTTGTTTTTTCGAATTCATACTTATGTTTATGAAATCTTAATACATAGGTAAGCTTTTTTACCTATTTTATGGACCTTAGATATGGTATAGTCAAAGAACGGATGGCGAAATTTCGATAATTTTGCTGCGGAAAGGAACAAAATAGTATGGAAAAGAAAAGTGGTTCTTTAATGTTGCCTATAGTAGGCTCAATCTTTCTGGCAGTTGTGATAACAGCAATTTCCATTGCAGGTTTCAACATGTATAATACCGTCTCAACTAATTCTTTGCAGGTTGAAGCTTACGAGGAGAGACTCCGTGAAGATATCATGAATGAGCTTAAAAACGAGACTCAAGAAGCTATGAGCATCTGCCAGGTTATGTATGAAAGATATCAGGCTGGCGAGATGACCATGGAAGAAGCGCAGAAAGAGTCCGCTGATATTATCAGAGAGCTTAAATACAACGATGGCGCAGGATATTTCTGGGTAGATACATCCAAAGGTGTCAATGTGGTTCTCTTGGGCCGTGATACTGAAGGGCAGTCAAGATGGGACAGTGTTGACCCTAATGGAACTTACTTTATTCAGGAAATGATCAAGAATGGTCTTCAGGAAGGCGGCGGATATACAAATCTTATGTTTGCCAAGCCCAATGAGACTGAGCCACTTCCTAAGATCAATTATACTGCTTATTTCGAGCCTTTTGACTGGGTTATGGGTACTGGTGTATGGGTTGACTATATTGATACCCTTAAGAGCGAGTACACAAATGAGTCTAATAAATCACTTACAAGCTCTATTACAAGCAGCGTTATAGTAATGATAGTTCTTCTCATTATTGGTATCGCAATTGCTGTTTATATGGGTAAAAGAATCACTGCTCCACTTATCCTTGCTACTGACCAGATGGTTCGCATGTCTAACAATGATTTCACGGATAATGAGCATATGGAGAAGGTTAGACAGCTTCCTGCCAAGGAACATAATGAGATTGGTCAGATTGCAACGGCTCTTGACCTTATGCATACCAACATAAGAGATCTGATGATGAAGATTTCAGATACTACTGCTTATGTTGCTTCTGCTTCTGAGGAACTTTCCGCAAGCGCTTCACAGTCTGCCAAGGCCAGTGAAATGGTAGCTACTTCCTGTACGTCGGTTGCTGAATCCTGTTCAGGTCAGATTACTGCTGTTGCTGGTGCCAGCAATGAGACCAAGACCTTTGTTGATAACATGCAGGAATTCCAGGATGCTATCGGCAAGACCACTGAGATGATAAAGACTACTAATGAAGCTGCCAAGAAGGGCGCTGCAGATATGACAAATGCCACCAACATGATGGAATCTATTAAGGATTCTGTAGAGAGCACAGCTACTGTAGTAGAAGCACTTGGCGAGCAGCTTAAGAGTATAGATACCTTTGTTGATACAATTGCAGAAATTGCAAGCCAGACAAACCTCCTTTCTCTTAACGCCAGCATTGAGGCTGCAAGAGCAGGCGAAATGGGTAAAGGCTTTGCAGTTGTTGCAAGTGAGATCAGTAAGCTGGCAGATCAGTCTAATGATGCAGCATCCAAGATCACAGAGCTTATTGAAGAGATCATGAAGAATTCTGATGAAGCAGTTTCTGCTATGCGTCAGGGCGCAGAGAATGTTGTAGAAGGTACAGAAACTGTAAACGAGGCAGGTAATACCTTCAGTAACATTGTTGACATGGTATATTCAATTTCTGAACAGTCAGAGAGAATGAGCGAGATTGTAACTCAGCTTTCAGAAGGAACAGAGACTATCGCAAGTAACATCAGCAAGATTGAGGATATGAGTGCCAACGTTGCAGATGAGACCCAGAACGTATCAGCTGCATCAGAGGAGCAGACAGCTTCTTCACATGAGGTTGCAGAAGCTTCTGATAAGCTTGCTAGCAACGCTCAGGATCTGCAGGACTTTGTTTCCAAGTTTGATCTTTAATAAAGTCTCAAACGATATTATGATAAAAAGGCAGCCGGTGCAAACCGACTGCCTTTTAAAATCGCTTTTTATTATTTCTTGTTAACAGCTTCCTTGAGAGCCTTACCAGCTTTGAACTTAGGAACTGTAGCTGCAGGAATCTTAAGTGTAGCGCCAGTCTGAGGATTCTTACCTGTTCTAGCTGCTCTCTTTGCAGTCTCAAATGTTCCGAAGCCAACGAGCTGAACTTTGCCCTTCTTCTTAAGCTCCTTAGTAACAACTTCTGTGAAAGCCTTTACAGCCTTCTCGCTGTCCTTCTTGCTGAGCTTTGTAGCCTTTGCGATAGCTTCAACGAGTTCTGTCTTATTCATATTTTTTCCTCCAAAAGAAAATTGTGTTTGTGGGGCCTTATTGCCCTTATGTAAAAATATTATCGCATTTTAGTACATTTGTTAATACCTATATTAAAAAAACTTTTGTGATATAATAAGTCATCATAGCTTGGAGGGAGCGTTACATAATGGAAAACAGAGCATTAGAAATAACACTTATTGTTTTGATCGCCGTGGTTGCGGCATTTGTAGTACTTACTATCTTATCAGCAGTTCTCAATAGAAAGAGAAAGAGCTTAAAGCAAGAGGGGAACATTCTCTGGAAGGACCGGAAACACACATTCCTGGGATTTCCTTTTTCCTTTACAGTATTTTCAGTTTCTGAGGACAGACTATTTGTAAAAAGAGGTTTCTTTAACATAACAGAGGACGAGGTAAGACTCTACAGAGTGCTGGACATCAGTCTCAAGCAGACACTTGGACAGAGAATATTAGGCCTTGGTTCTATAGAACTTAAGACTTCAGACAAGACTCTTAAGAACTTCGTTATTGAGGCTGTCTGCCATTCAAGGGATGTAAAAGAGCTCTTGTCTGAGAAAGTTGAGAATCAGCGTAAGGAAAACCGCATTTCTGGCAGAGAGTTCATGTCCTATGATGATGATGACAATGATAGCAGTCCTGAGCAGGAGCAAGAAGATATAGATATGTAATTAATGTGGTCTCTTTGACATCGTAGACGTGCAAATTATTAATTTAAGATTTAATGCAATATTTGTAAAAACACTAAAATTAGTATTAAAAATCGTCGAGAAATCTAGAAGCACCATCGTCCGTGGTGTAAGATTTTTAGTGAACTGATACAGATTTTACGGTTGCAGATGATGTTAAAAAGGAGACAACAATGGCTACAAAAAATAATCAGAAAAAAATACCATTTTTCAAGACGGTAGCAGGAATGAGTGGCATTTCATATGCGGCTTTATTGCTGCTATTTGTTGTTTCTATCTTTATTGTTATTGGGCAAATGAATGATATTACATCCACATCCATAGGTACTTCTACAATGGTAGAAGGAGTCATGGATGATATTCGTGTATTTGAAGTAGATATGCGTATTCTGGATAATGATGGATTTGCCTTTGCGGCTATGTATGACACAATCGTAGCTATTGGACAGCTGGATGGAAAACTATCAGAAATGGAAAAATGCATTGCCGAGATGGATGCGGCTGTGGAAGGAATCAATTCTACCATGGCAGTTGTTACAAGTGCAGGTAGTACTGCTCAACAGGCGGCTGCTATCCTGCAGGAGAATTATACTCCTTATAAAGCAGGTTATCAGGCAGTTATGAAAGCAGCCAAGGAGGGAGATGTCAATACAATTTTAGGTGTTGTATATGGTGACGCATCAACTCAGCTTGCTAACATGAAAGAGCAGCTGGTTATCTTAAATGAAGAGCTGGTAACTATTCAGAACGCAACTCAGAACTATGTTCGTGCTAATACAAGATCTGCAGTTATGATTGTCAATGTAATTGTGGTTGTTTATGTGATATTTATCATTGCCTTCTTGTTCTGGAATTATAGGTCCATTGGACGTAAGGTTAACCAGATGGCAGATGAGATCAATGGAATCATCAGTGATATTCAGAATAATAAGGGTAATCTTAATGCAAGGGTTGAAACCCAGACTTCATCTGAGCTTGTACTTATCAAAGATGGCTTTAACCTATTTATAGAGACCCTTCAGGGCATCCTAAGGCAGGTCAAGGATGGAACAGTTGTACTTACTGAGTCTTCTGAGAATATGACAAGCCAGATCATGCTGGCTAGTGACAATATTACAAACACTTCTGCAGCGTTAGAAGAGTTGTCTGCTAGCATGCAGAATGTGTCCGACTCAGCGCGCGTTATGAATGACAAGCTTGAAAGTGTTAAGGACGCTACTGATAGCATTAACGGAGGCGTAGAGGATGGAACAGCCAAGGCTGAGGAAATAAGGGCTGAGGCTATTGTTATCAAGGAAGATGCACAGAACAAGAAGGACAACACTGGAGCCAAGATGGAAGAATTATCGACTGTTCTTGAGCAATCAGTTAAAGATAGTGAGAAGGTTGCACAGATCAACGAACTTACAAAGGTAATCCTTGATATTGCATCACAGACAAACCTTCTGGCCCTCAATGCATCTATTGAGGCAGCAAGAGCTGGAGAAGCAGGAAAGGGATTTGCGGTTGTTGCTTCGGAGATTAGCTCACTAGCTGAGAATTCCCGTCAGACTGCTGGAAATATCCAGGTTATCAGTAATGAAGTTACAGAGGCTGTTACATCTCTTGCAACTAACGCCAATCAGGTGCTTGAGTTCATCAACACGACAGTTCTTGCAGATTACGATGCCTTTGTAGATACCGGTGAGAAATACGAAGAGACAGCAAGACTTATCAATGAAATGCTGGATGGCATTTCAACTCAGTCCCAGAGTCTTAACACAATTATGAGTGAGATGGCAGATTCTGTAACATCTATCTCAGAATCTGTAGAGCAGGCTTCAGAAGCAATCAATCAGTCTGCAGAACATTCACAGGATATTGTCGACGAGATCAGTGGTATCAGCTCGGCTATGGATACAAACAACGATGTTACAGAAAAGCTTAATGATAGTACAAGGCAGTTTATTACTATATAGGCGTCTTTATACAAAATAAAAAAAGCAAAAAGCCTGGAGGAGAGCCTCCGGGCTTTTTAATGTGCGCCTAGCGGCGCACGTTTCTTATTCCTTGCCACTCCAGCAATAAGTACAAAGATTGCAGGGTTCAAGTGGAATAGCTTCTATCATGTCATCAAGTCTGTGATAATGAAGTGAAGTGAAATTGAGCTCTTTTCTGATTTCTTCCAGCATAGCCTCATACTGAGGTGAATCGGGATCTGTATATTTTCTTACTGTCTCCTCATCTGGAGATGGATATCCCTCAAGCTTTTCAATAACTCGTCTTGTTATAAGTTCCATCTCTGAGTTGGAACGGGAGAAGTTAAGATACTTACAGCCATATATCAGAGGTGGGCATGCGGGACGGATATGCACCTCGCTGGCGCCACTCTTATACAAGAACTCAGTAGTCTCGCGAAGCTGAGTTCCCCTTACTATGGAGTCATCGATCAGAAGAAGGCTCTTGTTCTTAATAAGCTGATTAACAGGGAGAAGCTTCATCTTGGCTATAAGGTCTCGCCTTGACTGAACTGTAGGCATAAAGGACCTTGGCCAGGTAGCTGTATATTTTACAAAAGGTCTGGAATATGGAATTCCTGAAGTATTGGAGTAACCGATCGCGTGTGCAACACCTGAATCTGGAACGCCTGCTACCAGATCGGGATGAATCCCCCTCTGCATATCACGCTGAGCCAGCTTGGCACCGCAGTTATAACGCATCCTTTCTACGTTTAATCCCTCGTAGGTAGATGCAGGGAAACCATAGTAGATCCACAGGAAGGTACAGATACGCATATCTCCCATTCCAGGAGCAACTATCTCTACAGATTCCGGGGTGATAAATGCGATTTCTGCAGGTTCCAGCTCTCTATAGTCAATATATCCAAGATTTAAGTAGGAAAAACTTTCGAATGCGACACAGAATCCCTCGTCCTTGTGTCCAATCTGGACAGGAGTTCTGCCATAACGGTCTCTTGCAGCATAGATTCCTTCCGGAGTCATAACAAGCAGAGACATAGATCCCTTTATTATTGCCTGTGCGTAACGGATTCCTTCTACGATTGTAGATTTCTGATTAATGATAGATGCCACAAGCTCTGTAGGGTTGATGTCTCCACCACTCATCTCCAGAAAATGTGAATGGTTGTCAGTAAAGAGCTTATTGGTGATTTCATCGATGTTGTTGATTTTGCCAACAGTGGTGATGGCGTATGTGCCGTGATGTGATCTGACGATAAGTGGCTGAGGTTCATAGTCTGAAATAGAACCGATACCAAGATTGCCCTCCATCTTGAGCATATCTTCCTCAAATTTGGGCCTGAAATACGACCTCTCAATATTGTGGATAGAGCGGTCAAATCCCTTCTTCTTGTCATAAACAGCCATTCCGGCGCGCCTTGTACCTAAGTGTGAGTGATAGTCAGTTCCGTAAAAAAGGTCAAAAACTGCACTCTCACGAGATGCTACTCCAAAAAATCCTCCCATGGGATCCTCCTTGAATATGAGATTTAAAAGCGATTACGGAAAGTATCATACCACAGGGCTGACCTTTGTGGGGGAAAAAACTGTGAGAAGGAATAAAAAATATTTCAGTTTGTTATAGGTCATACAGTCTATATATGTGCCTAAACAGCTATCCAAAAAGAAGGGTAAATAATGTATAATTGAGATATAAAAATACTTTATTACAATTATTTGACTTTTTTGTGATAGATGATGATCAGTAAGAGACTGCTAAAGAGTAGGGCGCATAATAGGGGGATAAGTGTTGTAAAGGTTTTTGGAGGAGACTGGGGATGAATGACAAGGCACAAAGACTCAAAAACAGTATGCAGCAGAGAATTGTTGGTAAGGGGCAGGTCATCGACAGGGTGATCATAGCTATTCTTTCGGGAGGGCATCTTTTACTGGAAGATGTGCCTGGCGTGGGCAAAACGACGCTTGCCAAGGCACTTTCAGATTCCCTCTCTCTTTCTTTTTCAAGGATTCAGTGTACACCTGATACGACGCCTTCTGATATTACAGGCGTATCAATCTTTAGCCCGGACAAATCGGGCTTTCAGGTAATTCCAGGACCAATTGTTAATAACATTGTGCTGGCGGATGAGCTTAATAGGACTTCGCCCAAGACTCAGTCTGCCCTTTTGGAGGTAATGGAAGAACACTGCATTACTATAGATGGCAACCAGATTCCTGTTCCGGAGCCATTTATGGTGATTGGAACGCAGAACCCTGCAGAGATGGCAGGAACTTACCCTCTTCCGGAGGCGCAGCTTGACAGATTCATGATGAAGCTATCAGTGGGATATCCTGATGTTCAGGCTTCTGAGGACATGGCAAAGCGATTTCTTGATGGAAGCCTTCATCAGGAGACCCAGCCTGTTCTTAGTGGAAAAGATATAATGGAGATGAGAAGTGAAGTTGAAAGAGTTTCTATTCACGAGAATCTCAGGGCCTATGGAGTCCTTATAGTGGATGCTACCAGGAATAAGGCTGAAATATCCTGTGGCGCATCGCCCAGAGCTCTTTTGACAATGCTGCGCTGTGCTCAGGCCATTGCCTATCTGGATGACCGTGACTATTGTATTCCAGAGGATATAGCTGAGGCTGCAAAGCTAACACTTCCACACAGGCTGATACTTACTACTGAGGCAAGGCTTAGCCGTGTGACCAAGGAGGAGCTTGTCAAAAAGATTCTTGAGCAAGTGAAGGTGCCATGATTATTACTATTCACAAGAGCAGGTTGCTCATATATATTCTTGTTGTCATGTTGGGCCTTGTGTTTGCTTCCTTTTACGGAGGCCCGGTTTCTTTTGCGTTTCTTTACGCTATTTTGCTGCTTATCCCTGTTTCCGGCCTCTATATATTTGTAAATAGCATCTCCTTAAGGATATTTCAGGAGGTTGAAGTTCATAAGCTCACAAAGGGAGAGGAACACAGATTTAGCGCCATCATAGAAAATGAAGGATTTCTGCCCATTCACAGAATGAGGCTATATCTCTATGAGGGCAGGTGTGATCTGTATGAGATTGAAAACGGGCAGGAGATATCCCTCGGAATCCATGAGAGGAGAGGACTTGACTCTGGTATCAGCTGTAGATTTGCCGGGGCTTACTGCGTTGGGATAGAAAAGGTTTCCTTTGATGATCCGTTTTGTATTTTTACCTTCGAAAAAGAGATACCATATTCCTTCAGAGCTGTTGTAAGGCCACAGATAACGGATATTGCCCGTAAGGCGCTTGACCTTGAGAATCTGCATAACAGCACGGGGCTTAAGAGTGCCCTTTTATATGAGGATTCTCCTGGAAGTGACCTTAGAGCCTATCAAAGGGGCGATTCTCTTAGCTCTATTAACTGGAAGGTATCTGCAAGGCTCTCGGAACTCATGGTGAGGGTTCCTGACAGAATGGAAAAAAGATCGGTGACAATTCTGATGCAGGCGTCCAATGTGCCTGAAAGGCTTCAGGATACTGAGTTTCTTAAAAAGAGAGATTTCTTTTTGGAATTTGTTGTATCCGCGGCCTGGAGTTTTGGTCAGCAAAAGGTCCCGGTACGTCTAATATATCCAGCGGGAAAGGTAAGCCAGTTCACTGTGGATTCTTACGATAGCTTTATGGATTTTTACAATATTGTAGCAGACAGCATTTTCTACAGGTCTGAGCAGGACCTTGAAGAAATGGAGAAAATGGTTGCAGACATCAGGAGCAGGGCTTATGACAACGACACCTGGATCCTCGTCAGAGAGGACTATCAGCCTTCAGAAAGTAATTTCCTTATTTGTGGCTGAGTGCAAACTGAATTTACTGGCTCTATCCCTGATAATTACAGGGATGGAGGTTTTTCTTCTGATAATGGGAGACGAAGACTACTTTGATAGGGATAGTTTTGTCCTTCTAGTGGCCTTTTTCCTACTGTTCTTTGGCTGTCTTGACCATCTCTTTGGAATCTTTATAAAAAGATGGATGTCTGTAATTTTTTTAGTTTTCCCTGCAGCTATTTTGATCATTTTGCTAAAAGATATAGAGGATTTACCTTATACGGGCGCTTGTATTGCAGTTGCTGTGTTTGTAAGGCTTGTTCTTGCGGGGTTAGTGGCTTTCTTTGGGGATAGAGACTATGGGGATTTTATTTTTCCAGAAATTTGCATGTATCTGGTTCTTGATATTTTGGCCTTTGGATTGTATTTTTCTCTAGGCAGATTTGCTTCAAACTATCTATCTAGCAGGCTTTTATTCGTATCACTTGTTATTCTAACTCTTTCTGGATTTCAGGCTCTTATCTGCGAAAAGAAAAAGAGTTCTTTTCCATTCCATTTCTTTGTTCTGCTGGGAGTATTGACTCTTCTTTTGCCAATGAAAACAGAGCCACTTAATTGGACGCCTCTTTTAAATGCTGGATATAATCTTGTTTCTGGCATCATGGATACTATAGATGAAATGAATTACAAATTATCTGTGGCTTTTGAAAATGGTTCCTATACTGCTGGCTACAATTCTTTTGAAGCAAGGGGGAATGCGATTTCCAAGGAGGAGAAGACGCAGATAATAATTGAGTCTGATGATAAGCCCTATCTTGTTTTTACTGATAATGAAAGTGGCAAGAGGCTTAAGGTCAGGCGAACAGTTTATCTTGCTGGAGGAAGAGGGAGAGACTATGTTAATCTTGTTAGCTTTTTAAATCTTCTAAGTATAAATGAAGTCAGTAAGGACCGTGCGGCTTTATTTTCAAGGCTTTCCAAGGTAAAGCTGGAATACGCCTATTTAAATACCAGGGATGAGATTGCACCTGTAAATTCAATTTATTTATCTGCTGAGGGAAACGGTAAAAACGGTAGAAAAGAGATATCAAGCGGAATAGCAGATAAAAAGCACAGGAAAGGATATAAACTTTCTGCAAGGTTTTTGGAAATTGATTATGGAAGTCCATATCTGATAGTGCTTTTAAATGAGGCTGGTGATGTTTTCAAAGATGGTGCTACAAAAGAAAATATGCTTTCCTATGAGGAAGCTTGTAAATACTTCAAAGAGCTGTATAATGCCGGGCTTGACGAGTATATGACACAAGAGTCATATGAGGAGACGCTTCTGTCAATAAATGAGTTTGATGACTCTCTTCAGGTGGAATCTGCGGGCGAGGAAGGTGATGGACTGGAGAGCACTGATTTTCTTGATGTTAGTGGTGCCTCAGAAAAAATGACAGATCTGGCTTTTGAAATTTCTGGTAGTGCTACCCTTACAGATTATGAAAAGTGCAAGGCTATAGAGAAGTATTTGCGGCAATATCCCTATAGTACAAGTGCTCAAGGGGGATATGATCCTAAGTCAGACCTTAGCTCTGCTACAGGAATGGCCGATATTGCAGATAGATTTCTCTTTGACACACAAAAGGGTTATTGTGTACATTTTACTTCTGCCATGGTAATGCTCCTTAGGCTAAATGGAATTCCAGCAAGGGTCTCTGTTGGTTATCGATATGTTTATCCCTTTGAAACTCAGGATAGATATGAAGTGAGTAGCAGTCTTGCCCATGCCTGGCCTGAAGCCTATATAGAAGGCGCAGGTTGGATTCCCTTTGAACCTACCAGCGGTTTCCTTCCAGCAGAGGATTTTACTTGGCATAGGGTGGAAGAATCTTCTATAAAAAGTGACCAGATTAAAGAAAACCTCCAGATTCCAAGTTTAGAAGTTAAAAGTGAGCAAGATGCTGCTGAAGATCCTGAAAACGCAATACAGAGGGAAATTACTCCAAGGCTTATTAAAATTGCAGTGATAGTGGGGCTTAGCATCGCTTTCATTATTTTTTTACTGATACTGGGAACAATTGTATTCTCGAAACTGCGATACAAATTTAGTTCAGCTGAGAGAAAACTTGAAATTGATGTTCAGCAGATAAAAAAGGCAATAAGACATAGCTATGAGAAGAGTACTGGTAATGCCTTTGTGGATAGAGGCTTATTATCTGACTACGTAAGTGCTGCTCCTGAGAGCCTTAAGGGAGAGACTAAAAAGGTCTTTTCTATATATTACAGGCTCCTTTATAGAGAGGGAGAGAAAATTCCTGTATCCATAGAAGAAAGTATTTTGGCCAGGGACTTGAGACTAAAATATAAATGAAAACAAATAAATGAAAACAATTAAAGAAGACCAGCATCAAAGATGCTGGTCTCTGTCTATTTTGTCGTAATGTTTAAGTAGTATTGGTTCTATTGCCGCTGTCAGCTTCATATCAAGGTTGAAGAAGTAAACGGTAAAGGTCAGCACAAAAAATACTACAAGTACAATTGCTATTATCTTAAGTATCAGAAGAAATGTAGCCATTTCTTTTTCCTCCTATAAAAATGCTATTGTTTAAATTCCTGTGGGCATATTCCTATTTTGCCCACAAGAGGTTATAGATAAAAACTGCAATTACCAGCTCTGGTCGTCTGGAAGAATCTCAAGTGATGGATCAATAGGTTCCTCCTGCATTACAGTACGCATAAAGGAGTTGATCTGATCACGAACGCCCTGGCGGGATATGATCCTTGGATCAAAAAGGTCGTGAGATACCCATACAAGAGGGATTCCTCTTTCGCGGGCCTTTTCCTCAAACATTCCATGCATTCCGTCAAGGGCTTTACAGCTCATATGCTCCCAGAGAATGACCATATCTGCGTTGAACATCTCAACAAACTCCCAGAGTTCATCCAGTAGAACCTTGTATCCTCCGTGGGTTCTGTTTCTCATGATCATATTCTCTGTAAGCCATGCCATGTCGTAGATTGCCTGTTCTCTATTTTCAGGAGTGTCCTCTGTTACAAGCTCCTTGGTTGATACCATTGAGAGCATATCTGTAAGAGGAACGATGCCCCAGCAGTTAAGGAGCCATACGAGGAAATCCATGTAGTAGTGAGACTGAACACCCCAAACTATAGCGCGGTGACGGTATTCCTTGGCTGCCATTTTCTTTTTGGCGTAGGCCTGCCTTGCAAGCTTGGTGATCTTGGCATCTGCTTTTTCAAAGGCTGGGATTCTACCGCAGATTGCCATGTAGTTTGTCTCTGTATAGAGTGCAAGGTTAGAACCAAATACCTGTGGATATGGAGTGCGGTTCATTTCAAGCCATTCCTGGCGGCATTTTGTAAAGTAATTGACACGTTTTGCACACTCGAAATATGCATCCCAATTCCATTTGTGGCCAGTGTGTTTTTCTACGAAAGCGATGGCATTTCTTATCTCCTGTGCAGCGTAGTCCTGAACGTCGTCTTCTCTGTGACGAAGTGGGGCAGCAAGCTGGAATACAGGAATGCCATTTTCTTTTTCAAGTCTCTGTGAGATAACGCCGTTTCCAAGAAGTGAGCCGTCGCAGGTGGTGTTACACTGGATCGCGCAGGCACCCAGGATAGGGGCATCATCATCGATTGATACTCCGGCTTCTGCCTCAGGCATAGGGCAGACATCACCAGCAAGGCCAAACTCCTGAGCTACATCTATGTAGTGGCAGGCAGCGCGCTGGTTTAGAAGTACTGAAACGTAGGTAGACGGAGTCTCACGGCTTAAGACCTTAAGATCAGGAAAGCCCATCATTACTGCTGTCATCTCGTTTTCATCAACCAGAACAACCTTATCTGAAAACTTTTTGTCGTTGCCGATACGTCTGTCGCCTCTAAAGAGGGAATCCAGAAGATTAGCTACGTCTTTGATAACAAGGTCCTGCTCAGTATGACAGATTCTGAGGTACTCACCTCTAAGCCCCTGAGTGTGTCTGTCGACCATCATAGGTACTGCAAGATAATTGGCCATCCAGCGATAGCGGAACATGGCCTTGACGTTTCTGGGCTTCATAACGAACTTGCCCAGAGTCATCATGATCCAGAGCCATCTGGAGTAATCGTACATTGTATCTCTAAAGCCTCGCCATTCACGACGCTTGCGGACTCTTGAACCTTCTTTATAAAAATCGCCTAATCTGTCGGCGCCAATCTGTTTAGCCATTTTCCCCACCTCTCTGGATCTTTTTGATTTCAATACTCTCGACAAAGGCCTGAACTCTTGTCTGCATCTGTCCTGAAGTACCGATTGAATATGGCCTGTCAACTGCAAGGACAGGGTATCCATATTTGTCCCTTAAAATAGTAGAGCCCATCATCTTTTCATAGGCCCAAGGGTCGCAGAATTTCATCTGCTCATAGATAATGCCGTCAGCCTTGTACTCTTTTGCCAGCTGGTCTACGTATTCGCGGCGGTGATCCATTTTGTGGGTGTTCATGAATCTTGGACATTCTCCTTTATTCATGTATGCTCTGCAGACCTGAGTGAGAGCGTCTTCTTCATCATTAAGTTCAATTGGATTTCTGCCAGGAAGAGAGCCGTAGCAGTAACGGTCTGCGCAGACATATGCCCCGCAGTCCTCAACTAGCTTTATGAAATCAGTATCGTCAATCTCTGAGCCGGCTACAAGGACTCTTGCTCTGAATTTGCTATTATCATCAGGCTCTCTTGTCTTTAATTCCTCAAGAGTTTCCTCTAATTTGTCTATTAAAAGATATTTTGGAGCCACGTAAGTTGCCAGTGTTATAACTGCAAACTCATAACCAGTGATCCTTGGCTTTTCATCTTTTCTAAAGTCGCCTATGGCGCGGATCAGCCTGCAGATACGGTTGTGATCCTCCACTGACTTTCTGATTGCTGCATCAGAAATGTCTATGCCATATTTTTCGTTTAGTGGCTTTAAAATATGGTTGCGGCACTGTACTACATATAGATTAAGACCGTTATCGTCGGCCTTCATTGGTATTTCCATGTACTCGAAGAAGAACTTCTCTTTGCCACCGCCAAGGGTCTTTAAAAGTTCCATATTCTCTACACAGCGGTTCATCATGGAACAGCCATCTGGCGTGATCATACAATCGGCAAAGTTAAAGCCGCCTTCAATAGCGCGCTCGAGGAGAGCACGAGAGTATTCACATAAAAAGCTGGTCATATAATATGTGGAAATATCAAGAGATCCTGTTCTGGGTGCACGCAGTCTTGCAGAAAAACACCCTTCAAGATTAATAAGAGGTTCAGGAACATTTTCACAGGTGTATGCCACACAAACCTTTGAATCTGCCTGAGCCTTTTGAACGAGTTCATTATTTGCTTCTAAGAGAAGATTCTCAAAGAAGATCAGATGCCTTAAGTCTTTCACTTTTCCCCCTACCCCAAAAATTAATTAGAAATTTAAATAGTGTAATAATAGTCTATAGTACAGCATTATTAGTGTCAATTAATAAAGCTTACAAAAAATCAATACCCAAAATAAATAAAGTGACTAAAAATATGGTGTAAAATAATGCAAAATAGATTAGTTATCGAAACATTTTTTAAGGAAAGGTTAACTAAGAAAAGGCCAAAATATTATTGAATAGTACCATATACTATTGTAAGCAACTTAGGATATCATAGGTAAAGTGCGTTTATTAGAGATTAGCAAAATAGCCTTATCAATATAAATGTGTTTAAGAATCAATGAGAGTTGGCTGAGGTTGAAAGTAGGAGAATGTTATGAGTAAAATCTGGGATTACAAAAAGTTTCAGGAAGTCATCCGCGCTGCAGCTGCGGAAGGAATAGTTCTTTTGGAGAACGAGGGGAATGTTCTTCCTCTTAAAAAGAATGAGAAGATTGCAGTATTTGGCAGAAGCCAGATGAATTATTACAAGAGTGGAACAGGGTCAGGCGGCATGGTAAATGTTGACTATGTTGTTGGAATCTATGAAGCCCTGGAAAATTCAGGATATTTTAAGATCAGTAAGACTGTAAGAAAGGCCTACGAAGAGTTCGTTAAGGAAAATCCTTTCGACACAGGTATAGGATGGGCTGCTGAGCCATGGTTTCAGAAGGAAATGCCTCTTACAGAAGATTTTGTAGAAGAGGCAGCTAAAGAGTCTGGAACTGCTATTTTTATCATCGGAAGAACAGCAGGTGAGGATCAGGACAACAAGAATGAAAAGGGTAGTTTTCTTCTGACTGATGAGGAGAGGGATGCTCTGAGCAAGGTCTGCAGAGCTTTTGATAAGACAGTAGTTCTTTTAAACGTAGGAAATATCATCGATATGAAGTGGGTAAAAGAGATAAAGCCTGCTTCTGTTCTCTATGTATGGCAGGGAGGTCAGGAAGGTGGAAATGCTGTATTTGACGTACTAAGCGGCAGGGTAAATCCATCAGGTAAGCTTCCTGATACGATTGCAGCTAACATAAGCGACTATTCATCTACAGAGAACTTTGGCTCTGACAAGGAAAACTATCAGACTGAGGATATCTATGTAGGATACCGCTATTTCGAGACCTTTGACAAGGAAAGCGTGCTGTATCCTTTTGGTTATGGTCTTTCTTATACAAGCTTTGATATTGCGCCAGGAGCATTTTCTTTTGACAAAAAAGATGGAGTATCCCTGGAAGTTCTGGTTCGCAATACTGGAGATGTAGATGGTAAGGAGGCTGTACAGGTTTATGTAGAGGCTCCTATGGGCAAGCTAGGCAAGGCAAGCAGAGCCTTATGTGGATTTAATAAGACAGATCTTTTACGCAAGGGAGATTCCCAGAGGATTAGCTTTGAGATACCTCTGTACTATCTTGCATCCTATGATGATAGCGGTGTTACAGGTCATAAGTCCTGCTATGTGTTAGAGAATGGTATATATAACATATATATCGGAAGCGATATAAGAAGCGCTAAGCTTGCGGGCTCTTTTACTGTTGAAAAGACTGAAGTTGTGTGCTCCTGCGAGGAGGCATATGCGCCAATCTATGATTTCAAGCGCCTTAAGGCGGTTTGCAAGGATGGAAGTGTAGAAAAGGCCTATGAGAAAGTTCCTGTAAGAACAGTTGACCCAAATAAGAGAAGCAAGGACAGACTTCCTAAGGCACTTCCCTTTACAGGAGATAAGGGCTATAAGCTTGTGGATGTGGAGAATAAGAAGGCTTCCATGGATGAGTTTATTGCACAGCTTTCAGATGAAGATCTTTGCTGCATGATGAGAGGCGAAGGAATGTGCTCTCCTAAGGTAACTGCCGGAATCGCAGGAGCCTTCGGCGGAGTTACAGATAAGCTTGCTGCATTTGGAATTCCTGTTGCGGGCTGCTCTGATGGCCCATCTGGAATTCGTATGGACTGCGGAACTCATGCATTTTCTCTTCCAAACGGAACCTGTCTTGCCTGCACCTTCAACGAGGAGCTTAACGAACAGCTCTTTAACTGGGAAGGACTTGACCTTAGAAGATATAGGATTGATGCCCTTTTGGGACCTGGTATGAACATTCACAGAAATCCTATGAATGGTAGAAACTTTGAGTATTTCTCAGAGGATCCTTTCCTTACAGGTAAGCTTGTGGCAGCACAGCTGCGTGGACTTCACAAGTATGATGTAACTGGTGTTATCAAGCACTTTGCTGGAAACACACAGGAGTTTAAGAGACATCACGTTAATAACATTGTTTCTGAGAGAGCTCTTCGTGAGATTTATTTAAAGGGCTTTGAAATCGCAGTAAGAGAGGGTAATGCCAGAGCAGTGATGAGCACCTATGGCCCTGTAAATGGCATCTGGACTGCCAGCAGCTATGATCTTCTTACTACTATCCTGCGCGGAGAGTGGGGATTTGATGGCATTGTAATGACAGACTGGTGGGCTATGGGCAATAACTTTGCAGGAGATGCTGGTGATTACAAGAATGTATCCTCTCAGGTTCGCGCTCAGAACGACCTTAACATGGTAAATGGAAATGCAGAGACTAACTCAAACGGAGATGACCTTGAGAAGGCTCTGCAGGATGGAAGACTTTCAAGAGCAGAGCTTGCAAGATGTGCAGAGAATATCCTTAGATTCCTGCTAAAGAGCCCAGCTTACAGACACCTCTTGGGAGAAGAGTCAGAGCTTGATGAGGAATTAAAGAGTGCAGTTACTGCGGAGGATGTACGTCTTCAGGAGATAATAGATGTAAAGATGCCTGGAAATGAGGTTTCTCTGGATACATCTCTCATAAAGACAGGAAGAGGAGATGAGACAACATTTCTTTTAACTGAAGTTAAGAGAAGCGTTGTTGAACTGGAGCTTGTGCTTAAAGCTGATGATCAGCCTGATGTGGCACAGCTTCCTATTTCTATCTTCCAGGATAAGGGCCTTGTACAGACTGTTACACTTACAGGTATGGACAGAGACTGGAAGACAGTGAAGGTTACTCTTTTCCCTTCTTATATTGGAACTTTCTATCTTAAGTTCTTCCTGACTCAGGGCGGACTTTGCATTAAGTCTGCAAAGCTTAGGGTTGTAGAGGAACTGTAATTTAATTTGATGAATTAGTTTGGAGATTCAAATACCATATAATACAAATTTAGTTCTAGCTGCAGGATTAATCCTTCCTGGATTGATCCTGCATTTTGCTATATTACCTTACTCCTTCTCAGCAAGAAGTCCTGTCCTGTAGGCATTTAAGAGCTTTTCAAGCTGAGCAATAGTTTCCTTGATGTTCTGGCCGATATCAGTGTCTGCCACGGTCTTTCTCTTGTCCACATGCTGAACCAGCACAGTGTCAGAGTGAATGTCACTTCCGGTCTCCACCGCCTTTTCAACAGATTCAAAGGGCTCATGGGCCGCAAGTAGGAATCCATAGGAATTGTAGGTCAAGGTATAGCCTGCAATGCCGGTCTTGGGCTGATAAGCCTTGGAAAATCCGCCGTCAATAACGATAAGTCTTCCGCCACACTTGATAGGAAGCTCACCCTTCTTGGCTTCCACAGGCACATGGCCGTTTACAATGCGGCTTTCAGGAGAAGTAAGGCCAAATTCACTCATGATCATATTTATTGTTTCTTCATCGTCATACCAGCTGTAATAGGGATTTTTCTTCTCTTCATGAGTCTCCTTCTCTGCGATAAAGTAGCGCTCAAAGGTAGCCATTTTATTCTTACCAAATACAGGAGAATTCTCATGGCACCAGGTGTACCACAGCATATCCATTCCAAGCTGCTTCTCATCAGGGTCAAGAGCGTAGTAGCCCTTCCTTAGGATCTTCTCAAGCTCGTCGTACAGGGCCTTGCCCTTGTATTTGTGGCCGCAGAGCTCAATTTCCTTGAGCTTGCCATCATCTGTAAGCGGAACACATCCATGATACAAAAGGTTATTGTTATATACCTTATATAAACTTCCCTTGCGGAAAAGAAATCTCACGTGCTCCTGAAGCTTCTCGCACCTGATAAAGCCGTTTCGCAGCTTTTCCATAACTTCTGCTTCTTCAGGGGACAGGGCATAAGGGTCCGCAGGATCAATTGTGGGGAAATTTGTGTCAAGGAGCTTGTATAGAGTTTCCCTAATTCTGACCACGCCTCTCTCAAGATCCATCTTATCAAGAAGAAGCCTGTCCTCCATGTGGAACTCGGGATGGGCCTTAATAAGCTGCCCCTCCACCTTAAACTGTATTACTGCAATTGCCTTGTGCATCTTGCGGTCAATATCTGCGTTGGAAAGGTCATACTCGCCCTCTCTGTAATGCAGTTTGAAACAGTCGCAGGGGTCATCTTTGTAGGTATCAAGAGCAAACTTGAAGAGTGGGAGAAGGTTTATACCATATCCATCCTCCAGAATATCAAGATTTCCGTATCTTGCAGAGAAACGCAGAACTGTCGCGATGCAGGCAAGCTGACCAGTGGCTGCGCCCATCCATACTATATCGTGATTTCCCCACTGAATATCAACGCTGTGGTGGCGCATAAGAGTATCCATGCACAGGTGTGGCCCTGGGCCTCTGTCATAGATATCTCCTACAATATGAAGGTGATCCACAACAAAGCGGGTAATAGCATTGGATAGCGCCACAATGAGCTCAGGCGCCTTGCCAATTCTGATGACTGTATGGATTATTTCGTTGTAATAGGCTTCCTGATTGCCCAGATCCCTTCGCCCTGTGATAAGCTCTTCGATCACGTAGGCAAAGTCCTTGGGAAGAGCCTTTCTAACCTTGGACCTTGTGTACTTGCTGGCTGCGCTCTTACACACCTGTATCAGGCGATTTATCATGACAACATACCACTCATCCATGTTCCAGGTGGTATTTTTGATCATTCTGATGCGCTCTTCCGGGTAATAGATTAAAGTCGCAAGATCTCTTTTCTCTTTTTCGGAGAGCATATTGCCAAATTCCTCGTCAATCTTGCGCTTGACTGCACCAGATCCGTTTCGAAGCACATGGGCAAATTGCTCATATTCTCCGTGGATATCCGACAGATAGTGCTCTGTGCCCTTTGGAAGGCTGAGTATTGACTGAAGATTTATGATCTCCGTAGCTGTCGTTGCTACATTTGGAAACTGATTAGATAAAATCCTAAGATACTGAGCTTCTAAATTACTTCCCATGTAATCGTCCTGCCACTCAAAATGTGTTTAAATACACTTAACACATCGAGAAATTGAAGTCCTCACGGATACTTCTTACTGCTTCAACGTGCATGCTTTGGCGATTGCAAGCAATACGCTACTCACAAGTTCTTGTACACTCCACAGTCGTAAATTCCTGCGATAGCCCACAGTACATACTTACGTTTGCTTTAATTATGCAACTTCGTAAGTTTTGGCATCTCTAAGATTTAGGCTTGCATTAAAATCTCTATCTTCAACATAGCCGCAGTCACATCGATAAATTCTATCTGAAAGTTTTAAATCTTTCTTGATATTACCGCAGCAATGGCATATTTTTGATGATGGATACCATCTGTCTACAATCCTAAGTTCAATACCGTTATCATCACATTTAGTCTTTAACTTAGTTCTAAATTCATAAAACTTCTGCGATGCAACAGCTTCTGAAAGATGCCTGTTATTCATCATTCCCGACACATTCAAGTCCTCAATAGTTATATAAGACGGCTTGGTTTTCACTATCTCAGCTATTGTTTTATTGATGTAATCAGTGCGGATATTGGCTATCCTATGATGGAGTTTCTGTACTTTGAGCTTTTGTTTTTGTATATTTTTTTGAGTGGGCGCTCCTTTCTTTAAATTTTCATACTTACGAGAGAGACATTTTTGTTCTCTACGTAGTTGTTTTTCTAATTTCCTTAATCTTGCTGATTTGTTGATATTCTTATATGTCTTACCGTTAGAAACAATCGCAAAATCTTTTAAGCCTAAGTCAATCCCTATGCCATCATTGCTATTATTGGCAATCTTGACATCAGGAATTTCAACAAGAACTGATACGTAGTATCTACCTGCTCTAATGGACACTGTACCGCTTTTAATTTTCCATCCGTCTTTAGTTGTAGGTAAATAGCCCTTTTCTTTAAGACGTACCCAACCTAAAGTCGGTATGTTTAGTCTATGTCTTTCGCAGCGACAATCCTTTGGGTTGTTCTTTACAAAATACATTTTTACATCTGATTTGCCTTTCTTTTTGAAATTTGGAAAAGCAGTCTGATGTTTGAAAAATCTTGTAAAAGCAGTGTATCCATCTTCAATAGATTTCTTTACGGCTTTTGAATATGCTTCCTTAATCCATACTTTGTCAGGGTTATTAGGAATATATTCATTATTAAGCCATACACTAAAACTCTTGCCTGTCAGGAACTTCTCACCCTTGTCATGTAAGCTTTTGTTATGACCAAGATAGAAGTTGTAGACATATCTACAAGTACCAATAGTCTTACTGATTTTAACTTTTTGCTCGGCTGTCGGATTAATTTCCGTTTTGAAGCTCTTTAGCAATTTCCTCATCCTTTTCTATTTGTTTTTTATACTTGCGAAGTCCATACAGCCTACAAGAAAACACATGGAGTATTGAAACAATATCCTGTACTAGTTCTTCTTGTGGCGATAAATCTTCATTGTTTACTACCACTATGGTCGTATTGAACTTCATACAGAATTTTTCAAACCAATCATAGCCAAAACGGATAAATCTGTCTTTATGCGTTACTATGATAGTTTTGATTTTTTGTTCCATGACTTCATCTAATAGTTCATTCCACTTTTTACGGTTGTAATTTAGACCACTTCCATAATCTTCAATACATTGGTCTACAATAATACCTCTAGCATTGCAAAACTGCCGTAAAAAAGATACCTGATTATGTAAGTCATCTTTTTGATTTCTTGTAGACACTCTTGCATAAATAACAATCTGACGATTATCATTTTCTGTGTTTATACCTTTAAACTGAAGATATTGGTCATAAGTATAATAACGCCTATCAGTTGGAGTTCGGTTCGCCTTTAGAGTTCCTTCCCTATCCCAGCGCTGCAATGTCTTAACGGAAACCCCCAATAGCTCGGCAAAATCTTTTGGCTTGTAATTTGTGATATTTGATGTGTTCATAATGACTTACTCCTTTGAACACATTTAAACACATTTAATCATGATGGTCAATGTTTTAGGTTGCCTAATATTTCTCCTCATCTGATGCGCAGTGGCCAAAAATCGGGGCAGTGAATGATATTAGGCATTAGGCAAAAGCTAATGCCGCTTGCAATATCACGAAAAGAAATATGTCACCACATATTTATGGTAACATATCGCGTGCGAAATAAAATGTAGGATCAATCCAAAAAATGGTCAATCCTGCATTGCCTGGACTTAAGAAGTTTTGTTCTTTGCTGATCCGAAGTGATATAATAGCTGGATAATTAAGAACTTGGGGAGGATATATGAAAAAGAGTTTGTATATTAAACTATTTACTGTGGGCATGGCCGGGGCTTTACTGACAGGCTGTGGCCTTGATTTTTCATCAAAAGAGGATGGAGCGTCCGCAGAGATTTCAAAAGAGTATTTTGAGGAATCAGAAGATGTTCGTGAAGATGCATCAGAGGAGGCAACTAATGTCCCTGAAGAGAAGAAAGACGGCCCAAGGGGCGAGGAACTCTACGAAGCCTTCATGAACGGAGATGAGAAGGTTGTCTATAATAATCTTTCTAATGAAATCGGCGATGCGCTAAAGGATTACCTTGAGGATGGTAAGGAGTATGATCTGGATGAGATCATAAAATGCACAGAAGACAAATCAATGACATCTGTTGGAGATCCTAAATATGTCTTTATTGACTGTGGAGAAGACGGCGTAAAAGAGCTATTAGTTAAACTTGAATTTGAGGGACGATCATCTCTTTCTATGATTCTTAAGGATATGGATGGAGGCCTCAAAATCTGCTATTCAGGAGAGGAATGGGAGAGGAGTGATCTTAGTATCAGTGATACAGGATTGATTTCTTCATCAGGCTCAGGAGGAGCAGCGGTTCATGGATATGATGCTTCTTTTGTAAATGCTGAGGGCGAGTATAAGTTCTTTTACTCATGCTATACAGATGGCAATCCATCTAATTACTTCGCATATGTCTCAGATGAAAAATATGAAGAGATTTCGTTCGCAGATCTTGATACAGGCTTATTCATGATCAATCGTTATTGTGTAAAAGACGATAATGGAAACTCTACTTATTACTACAGCTATGACATGCTGGATGAGGATTACAATGTTGTCACAACTGATGCTGACTATGATGCGTCCAATCCTTACAGAAAAAAGTTTACTGACGCAGGAATTACAGTTTATACACAGTCTGAAATCGATGATATTCTGGCTAAGGAGGCAAAGAGAATTGGCTATCCTGGAGGCTATGATCCAGTATCTGAGGCTGATGATCAGGAAGATAGACAGTATGGAATAGCTCTTTTGTCAAAAGAGCATGTGGGTGAATCAGGACTTAGTGCTGAGGATCAGACTAGTAACTATTCAATTGGCGATGTCACAATGGAAATTACCGATAGTGTGGATGGCTTGAAGGGTTCTTCTTTAGATGGTCATATGGAGGTGTCCAGGATTTATAATGACGACTATGAACCTGTCATTTTATTTGAGCTTGATGGTAAATATGTAGGAACCTTACATATGGAGTCCTACGATTTTGATACCTTTAACTATATTCAGTTCAAGGATATAGATGGCGATGGTATGGAAGAAATTCTGGTAGCTACGTATACAAGGAGCACAGGGCCACTTACTGCGGTTGATTTCTCTGTGTTGAAGTATACACCTGACCATAATGCGGCAGATGGTTCTTCATATGGCGTTACAATTGACTATCATTTATCTGAAGATTTTCCATATGGAAACGGATACTATTTCATCGAGGCAGATGAGGAACTTGCTGGTGGAAAGGTTACGTACGTTGGTCTTGAAGATAATGGACTAAAGGTTGTTGTAGATAAGGGTACCAAGAATAACGATGTTTACGAGCCTGACGAATATGTTCTGGTTATAGGGGATTAAGTAGAATGATGCCAAATCCAAAAGAGGTAATAGAAAACAGTGATCCAGACATTTGCATTCAGATAAGGCATATCACAGCTAGGCAATTTCCCTATCCATCAGACCACATGATTAGAGTTTATCACAACGGACGCGAAAAAATAAAAAACTATACAGGAAGATATTCCGAAGAACCCAAGGACGGCGATATTTGTCCTGAATGTGGACGTGAGATCATTGTTTTTGATGAAATATGGTATATATAATCACAAAAAACGGAGTTTATAGGAGAATCGGACTGTATACGGAATAGGAAAGGTTATGAAGTAGACAAATGAAAGAATATGAATACAAAGTTCACGAGCCGAAAATTGTTGCTATACTGGCTGGACTTTACCTTTTTTTGGGTTTGATCATGGTTTTAATTGGGGTGGATCAGATAATTACCGGATATATGACCCAGCTGGGATGGTTTTTGGGTTGTACTATATCGTTTCTTTTGCTAGGAATACTGCTATTGGTGGATTACAAGCGCAGAGCACTTTACGTGATCAGATCTGGCCATGAATATTGTTATGTTCCATTAATTGGTAAAAAAAGATATTTTCGAAGAGAAGATATAGCATCGGCAAAGCTTAAATGGGGAAATTTTTTTCATATGGGCTATAGGATCGTTGCAACGGACCATAATGGAAAAAAACTGTTTATTGTCGAAGACAATATGGTAAACGCAGAAAAAATTGTATGTATAGCACAAAATGAATTTCAGAAAGGCAACAATTTTTAACGCTAATGATTCTTAAATGTTAATTATGGTTGGTGGACTCAAACTAATAAGTGCAATAAAATAATGTTAAAATAAATTGCAAAGGTGGGATTAGTATGAGAAAGCACTATTTGGACAACATTCGCTGGGTCACTGTCGTCATCGTTGTTATCTATCATGTGTTTTATATGTATAACGCTGAGGGAGTGCTTGGAGGTCTGGGAAAGATTACAGATCTTCCGGCTCAGTATTACGATGGTTTTCAGTATCTGGTTTATCCATGGTTTATGCCTGTACTTTTCGTTGTTTCAGGAATCAGCGCCAGGTTATCACTTGATTCGCATTCAGACAAAGAGTTTATAAAGTCCAGAACTTTAAAACTTCTGGTTCCATCGACAATAGGTCTTTTTGTATTTCAATTCATTCAGGGATATGTGAACATGTCATTGGGTGGAGGATTCGAGGGACTTGTATCAGAGGGCGTTCCGAAGCTTGCTATCTATTTGATAATGGTTGCCTCCGGAAGTGGAGTACTCTGGTATATGCATCTTTTGTGGATATACTGTGTTGTGCTTGTTCTTATCAGAAAGATTGAAAAAGGAAAGCTTTTGGAAGCAGGGGCTAAGACTCCTTTGTGGCTTGTAGCAGTTTTTATTTTACCCATTTGGGGAGCGGCTCAGATTTTTAACACTCCCATAGTTCCTGTTTACAGAGTTGCGTTCTACTTCGTTTTCTTCATGCTTGGTTACTTCGTGTTCTCCAATGATGAGGTGATCGAAAGACTGAAGAAGATAGCAGTACCTTTGATCATGCTAGCTGTTGCGATATGCGTGACTTTCACTGTTATGTATTTTGGTAATAATTATGCAGATAAGCCAATTAACAGAGGCTTCTTATATGTTCTTGATGCATATGTGGGATCACTGGCAATGCTGGTCGGAATGGCACGCTTTGGGGACTTTTCGGGATCTTTATCCAAATGGATGTCAGAGCATAGTTTCGGACTATATGTGTTCCACTATCTTGGAATATCTTCCGTTGCTCTGATATTTGCTAAACCTGGACTATTGTCTGCGCCTGTATGCTACATATTAAGCCTTTTAACAGGATTCATATTCGGATACGGGCTATATGCTGTTATCTCAAGGATTCCGTTTTTCAGATGGGCAGTGCTGGGAATTAAAAGGGGGAAAATAAATGTTTAAGGACAATCTGGTTCAGTTGCGTAAATTATTACAGATGACTCAGGAGGATGTAGCAGAAAAGCTTGGCGTTACAAGGCAGTCCGTTGCAAAATGGGAAGCCGGAGAGAGTATTCCGGATCTTGATAAATGCAAGCAGCTTGCCAATATTTTTGGAGTATCTCTTGACGACCTGGCTAATTACGAGCCCGAGGACAATATGGGATTTGCAGTTCCACCTAAGGGCAAGCATCTTTTTGGCCTTGTGACAGTGGGAGACAAGGGACAGATAGTGATTCCTGCAAAAGCCAGAAAGCTGTTTGATATTTCTGCCGGCGATCAGCTGGTTGTTCTGGGAGAAGAAGGCCAGGGAATTGCCATAGTCAAACCTGAAAACTTCCTGGCATTGGCCGGTATGATTGAAAAACTTAAATGAGCTATATCAGAAAGAGAGAATATAGAAGATGACAAGAAATCAGGTTGAATGGTCTAGAAAGCGTGATGAACTTGTATCTGCTATAGCTAAGCTTGGTTTTCCAAAAGAGCTTGGTGAGCAGATTGCCAAGCAGCTTGGGAGTCCAAAGGCTATGGATAGGATGCTGGCCTATCTATATAATGTGAAGCCCCGGACAGCAGAACTTGTTGTGGATGAGATGCTTGCAATATGCAGTGATATCGACACGTGGCACAATAAAAAAGCTGCAGAGGAAGCAAACGCAAGGTACAACGAAATGCTTTACTATGGCCTTGGAACAGAGGAATAATTAAAATAAAAATTGTTTCTAGAGATAACCTCAAAAAAGTGATATAATTGACGACGCTGTCGCAAATTTTTCAAAGAATTTTTTAATGGGAGTCTTTAGTAACAAAATGAAAGAAGAAAAGAAATTGGGGCTTATGCCCCTTATACTGATGATTTTTACGTCAGTTTATGGTTTTAATAACATTCCAAGGTCATATTATTTGATGGGATATGCAGCGATTCCTTGGTTTGTTATAGCAGGTATTTTGTTTTTTATACCTTTTGCTTTTATGATCGCAGAATTTGGTTCTGCATTTAGAAATGAAACTGGTGGTATGTACTCCTGGATGTGCAAGTCTGTAGGTCCAAAGTATGCATTCGTCGGAACTCTTATGTGGTACACATCATATATACTTTGGATGGTAAACGTATCCTCAGGTATCTGGGTACCAGTGTCAAATATCATTTTTGGTGAGGACAACACAGCAAACTGGTCACTTTTTGGATCACAGTTTTTATCTGGTTCAAGATTACTTGGACTGATGGCGGTAGCATTTTTCATTATTATTACTTATTTTGATTCAAAGGGAATAGATAAGATCAGTGCCGTAACATCTGTTGGTGGTACAGCTGTTCTTACAATCAATGTTTTGGTTGTAGTTGGTTCAATTGTTATGATCATTGCCCGCCATGGACAGCTTGAGCAGCCATTTATAGGCCTTGAGTCTCTTAAGACTCCGCTTAATGCAGCTTACCAGGGGAGTCCTATCATGATCTTATCATTTATCGTTTATGCACTTTTTGCATATGGCGGAATTGAAGCTGTAGGTGGTTTTGTAGACAAAACAGAGAACCCCAAAAAGAACTTCCCTAAGGGAATTGTGTCAGCAGCACTTGTTATTGTTGTTGGTTATGCACTTTTGATCATGCTAGTTGGTTCTTTTACAAATTACAGTGAGATCCTTGGATCAGACAGCATTACACTTGGTAACGTTTCATATGTGATCATGTCCAATTTTGCTGCATCATTTGGTAAGGCTTTTGGCGCATCACAGGCTACGCAGGTTGCACTTGCTCACGGTTTTGCCAGAGTATACGCTCTTATCATGCTTCTTGCACTTATGGGAGCTATGTTTACTCTTGTATATTCTCCGTTAAAACAGCTTATCGAGGGTACTCCCAAGGAGCTTTGGCCTGGAAAAATGGGCGAGATTTCTGAGGACGGCATGCCAAGGAATGCTATGTGGATACAGTGCACGATCGTTTGCATCATGGTTCTTTTAGTATCATTTGGTGGCGACACAATGCAGCAGTTTTTCGTTATTTTGACAGCTATGGTAAATGTAGGAATGACAGTACCTTACATGTTTATATCATTTGCTTTCCCTAAGTTCAAAAAAATGAAGGACGTTGACAGAAGTTTTGTAATATACAAATCCCAGACTTCAGCTAATATCTGGGGCTATGTTGTAACACTTACACTTTTACTGGCTAATGTATTTGCTATTATCCAGCCAGCCCTTGATGGTGACTTCAAGACTACATTCTGGTCACTTAGTGGTCCTGTAGTATTTGGCCTTGCTGCCTGGATCATTTACACAAGCTATGAAAAGCGTCTAAAATCAAATAAGGATACAGCAGAAGAAACTGTGGAAGCAGGAGTTACAACAGGCGCAAACGGCTAAAAGAAAATAAGAAGTCAATTATATAACTGTATTTATCATCGCTCATTGGTTTTATTTATAACAAAAAAGTGATAATATTATAATATGATATAACATGGGAGTAGTTTAATTGGATCCAGTGGTTGGGAGCTGGCCAATATAAGAATGAAAAGGGGATTGAGAAACGTGGTTTATACACGCTTTAAATCCCCCTTTTTTGTATACTGGAAAGAATAACCATGAAAAGAAAAAATGAATTGGCTCGTTCAAGCATAGCTCTGATTGCTTGTATTGTAATCCCTTTACTTTTTATGCTTTTTTCTGTTGTTACAGGCAATCACGAATATAATACAGATACGGTCGTGCCTAAGGATATTAATGATGGATGGATTGATGGAGAGGGACAGGCGGTCAATCTTTATAGTCTTGCCCTGGGAAGTAAATCTGTTATATTGGATATCAGCAAGCTAAACGTTGATGGCATGGCGTTATGCTTCAAATCATATGATACTAATTTTACAGTATATGCATCTAATAGGGAAATTTACGATTATCATCCTATGATCCCAAGACATTTAGGCATTTCGTATGGTATGCAGTATCATACCATTCCAATTCCTGAAGGGAGCTCATTTATAAGACTGGATATCGAACCAGTATTCTTAAATACTTCTGCAGTTATACGAGATATAGCTATTAGTGATGCAGGGCAGTACATGACCAATGTATTTAAAAGAAATCTCTTTTCATTCGGACAAGGAATGACAACAATAGTTCTCGGGATTCTTTTTATTATAGCAGGAGTAACTGGCCGAATTGTTATGAAATCAACAGGCATTGATTTCATATCTTTTGGTGTAACCTGTGTAATGATTGGCTTTATTGGGCTTAATGATACGCTTCTTCTTCAGGTTCTGACAGGTCGCCCAGACATCATCAGGGTTACGGAATACATGTGTTTTTCGTTTATAGCATTTCCTGCGCTTTCTTTTTTTTCCAGTACAACCAAAGAGTCACATTCAAAGCTTTTGCTTGGCGTTTTTGCAGCATGTCTTTTAAATTGTTTACTTCAAGTAGGGCTGACATTAAGCAGATTATCAGATTATTACTATCTTGTTTATATTTCACAACTAATTATATTTATCGGAATTTTGATAGCAGTAGTGATTGCTATTAGGGCGATGCGTCAGGGAGAAGTCAAACCTGCTCTGCTGCACGCTGTAGGTTGGGGATTAACAGCCTGTATTTTGGGGGCTGTAAATGATATCCTCCGTTATAATTTTTTTCATAGTTACGGAAGCTTAACCTTTACACGAATTGGAGTGCAGCTGTTTACTACATTAATGGGGATATATCTATATAGGGATCACATAGAATCTTTGAAGAAAAAGCAGCAGGAGAGTGCTGTATTTGCATCCGAGGTATCAGAGGCTTTTGCAAAAGTTATTGATATGAAGGATACCTATACCAACGGCCATTCAGAGAGAGTGGCCAAATATACAGCAATGATAGCCAAAGAGATGGGGTATGACGATGAGACTGTAGAAAAATATTATCGTATTGGCTTGTTGCATGATGTAGGCAAGGTTGGAATACCAAACGCTGTGCTTAATAAGCCGGGAAAACTAACAGATGAGGAATACGATGAGATAAAATCTCATACTATAAAGGGATACGAAGTTCTTAAAGATATCAGTGTTGTTCCTGAGCTAGCTGTAGGTGCCCTGGCCCATCATGAAAGACATGATGGAAAAGGCTACCCTAGTGGACTTTCGGAAGATGAAATTCCACAGGTTGCACGTATTATTGCTGTAGCGGATAGTTTTGACGCAATGTATTCTGACAGGCAATATCGCAAGCGCATGGATTTTGAGAAGGTGCTATCAATAATTCGAGAAGTCTCCGGAACTCAGCTAAATCCTGAAGCTGTTGATGCATTTTTCAGACTTGTTGATAAAGGTGAAATAAAAGCTGTAGATGAGAAGAAAAGTTAGGAGTAAATGGCTTGATTATTTTCTTATTTGGCTGTATAATCCGATAGCGCAATAAACGACAGTTCATTTGTACCTTCCTGTCGCTAAACAAAACCAGGACTACATGAAATAACTATGTCTTTTTATGTGGCTCTGCGGTTTTAAACGCAGAGCCACTTTTTATGTTTTTTGTGAAAATAGGTGAAAAGAATGAAGAAAATTATTATCGATTGCGATCCTGGAATTGATGATTCGCTTGCCATAATGCTGGCGCTTAATAGCCCCGAGGTTGAGGTTGTAGGAATTACGATAGTTGCTGGAAATTCTCCTGTAACTATGGGATTTCAGAATGCCAAAAAGATCCTCAGCTTCCTCGGAAGGCTTGATGTGCCGGTGTTTGTAGGAGCAGACAGACCAAGAGTAAGAGAATATGTTAACGCCCTTGATACGCATGGGGAAGATGGCCTTGGCGAGAGCTTTTTGCCTGAAGTTCCCGGGCAGGAGATACCGGATCAGACTGCGGTTTCATTCATGAGGGAGAAACTTAAAGAGGGCGATGTATCTGTGGTGGCTCTTGGGCCTCTTACTAATCTGGCAAGGCTTATTGATGAAGACTTAGAGGCATTTCTTTCTATAGAAAGACTTGTGTCCATGGGAGGAAACTTTAGAAGCCATGGTAACTGTTCACCAGTTGCTGAATATAACTACTGGGAAGATCCAGACAGTGCCAAGGTTGTCTTTGATACGCTTTATGAGCACCATGGAAGAATCGAGATGGTTGGCCTTGATGTAACCAGGGAAATCGTCCTCACGCCGGAAATCCTTGATCAGATGAAAAAAGTCAATTTGGTAACAGGCGATTTTATTGAGAAGATAACAGATTTCTATTTCAAGTTCCACTGGGAATGGGAGCATATAAGAGGATGTGTCATAAATGATCCTTTGGCTGTTGCGCAGTTTATAAATCCCGATATCCTTACAGGAATAGAGGCATTTACCGAGGTGGAAACTAGTGGAATCAGCATGGGACAGACTGTTGTGGATTCCATGGGTTTTTACCGCAAGGAGAGTAATGCTCAAATTTTTACCCGGGTAGACAAGAAGACTTTTTGGGAAATGTTTTTGACCAGGATATTGGGAATCACGCAATCTGAGTATAAGGAGAGATTTGCGCAATTTTTTACATGAGATTGGAGAATTGAGATGAGTAACAATATTAAGAAACTAACATTTATGGCTGTAGCAGTAGCAATCAACATCGTTGGAAGTAAGATAGCTCTTTTTCTGCATCTGCCTATCTTTCTTGACAGTATTGGAACAATGCTTGCAGGAATTGCATTAGGACCTCTTGCAGGCGGACTTACAGCGCTGGTCGGCGGACTTGTAAATGGCGTTCTGGGAGATATTTACGCTATTTATTTTTCTATCAGCGGAGTTCTGATGGGCGTGCTTGCGGGATTTCTTTTCCATAATAAAAAGAATTCCTGGGTTTTACTGCCACTTAAGACCCTTGTTGTAACACTTCCTGCATCTGCTCTGTCAGCCTGCATTGAGACCTTCCTTTTTGGTGGCATTACTTCTGCAGTTGTAACAACCTTTATTATTCAGGCTCTTTCACAGACAGCGCTTAAGCTTTTTGGCAGTGCGTTCCTAACACAGGCTGTTACAGACTATGTGGACAAGCTCATTGCGATCATCCTTGTTGTAGTATCCATGAAGCATCTGCCTTACGAACTTACTCATTTTGAAGAGAATAAAAAGGCAAAAGAAAAGGTAGCAGCCTAAAGCTACTACCAGATAAAGTTTGATTTAAGCTGCTCTCCGTTGTCGATGAGCAGATCCTGACCAGTCATACTCTTGTTTATATTGGTCAGATAATAAGAAAGTTCAGCGATTTCCTCTGCCTGAGCCCATCTGTGTAAAAGAGTTTCATTAAGGCACTGCTCTAAGAGATCAGGGTCATCAATGATGTGGGCATTAAGTGGTGTGTATACGCCGCCGGCAGAGATGCTGTTAGAGGTTGCACCGTATTTCGCAAGGCGAAGTGCGGTGTTTTTCATATATGTAACTACGCCGCCCTTACTGGCTGCATATTCAGGAAATTCTGCGCCATTTGAAGCACTTGAAGAGGCCATAAAAAGAACCGAGTGAATATCCTCTTGAAAAGCATACTTCTCAGTAACTGCAATGGTGGCTCTTAGATTAGTATCTATAACGTCAGGCCCTTCCTGAATTCCTGCGTTGTTAATTAGTACGTTGATACCATCTATCGTAGGCAGCTCTTTGGTCACATCAACCTGCATATGAGTGTATAAAGGCGACTGCAGGCCGCTTTTTTCAATGTCAAAGCCAATAACTTCATGGCCCATTTCTATGTATTTTTTTGCACACGCAAGCCCTATTCCGCGGCTTGTTCCAGTAATTAGTATTTTCATGGGTATAGTATAGCACAATAATGAAAATATGCTAAAATTAGTGGAAGTCAGGGGAAGGTTCTTTTGACTTATCCTAAAATTGGAGAGAAAAAGATAATGGATCATTTTTATTTTATTAGACATGGAGAGACCGTCTGGAACGTAGAGAACAAGATCTGCGGAGCAACTGATATTGAGCTTACTGAAAGGGGCCACGAGCAGGCTATAGAAACCGGGAAAAATCTATTGGAGAAGGGCATTCACGCAGATATTATACTGACTTCTCCTCTGGTTAGAGCTGCAGAGACAGCAAGGCATATTTCCGAAATGACAGGGATTCCTATGCAGGTGGAACCTAGGCTTATAGAGCAGAACTTTGGAAGATATGAATCAACACCAAGGGATGGAAAAGAGTTTCATGAAGCCAAGAAAGAGCTTGCAAGCCGCTTCGGAACAGGCGAATCTATGCTGCAGGTGGCCCAGAGGATTTACAACCTTCTTGATGATATCAAGGCTGGAGATCAGGAAGTAATTCTGGTAGCCCACAATGGTATAGTGAGGATCATAGAGTCTTATTTTAGAGAGATGGACAATGAGACCTTTTCCTCTTGTGGCATCAGGAACTGCGAAATTAAGAGATATGACTTTCCTGGTTGAGCGAAAAAGAGCCAGTGATGTTATCAAGTGATAAGAGTTTTTAGAAGAGTGATTTTAGAGGAGAAAAGCATTATGAAAAAATACAGCAAGTTATTTATGAGTATTGGTCTTATAGTATGCCTCTGCGGATGCGGGCAGAGCCAGAGTGGAGAAAGTGATGATATCTGGCAAAAGGTAGACGAAGCAGAGGCTGTAAATAGCGGAGCTAAAGAGGGAGAGGGTAGTAGCTCAGTTGCTGAAGCCAGTGCAGGTGATGCAGATAGCTACAGCGATTTCCTTGATAGTAAGGCGCCTGCAATAGCAATTTACGAAGGGCAGGAGAGCGAAGTATGGTTTAAAGATCTTCCGCAGGATCCACAGGAGTGGGACAGCTACAGCGTAAGCGATGAGAGAGTGGATCTTGATAACGATGGCAAGACAGAGCTTATATTAAATGGCCCTTATGGTGGAATGTATCTGGATGAAAGAGCAGGCAAGTACTTTGTTCTTGCTCAGGGGGAGGGTACTACAGGAGAACTTAGTTATGTATATTATGAGGGTAAAACATACATCATACATAGGGATACTTCTCATGGAGGTCGTCAATCATATCATTTTGACTGCTACAACGGTGATGGTGAGGTCACAGACGCTTTTGACCTGACTGCAGAATATTGGGATTCTGAATATGACTTCTACGACTCAGACAGTGACTTTACCTTTAGAGGCCAGAAGATCACTATGGATGAGTACGAAAAGCTCATGAAGGATATCTTTAATCAGCCCTCGAAAGCTGAATGGGGTGCAGAGACGGCTGCAACCGAGTTTGGCTATGACGATAACAGCGAAAAAATAGTTAATGATGCAAGCGACTCTTTTTATGACGCTATGGAAGCTTTTTATGGTGAATACATCTATAAGAAGGATTGTGATGGCTTGGAAGGTAGCTTGGCGATAATCCAGGAATTTGATAACAGCCGAGAGTACAGTATTTATGATAACAATACCAACGGATACAGATTCATTGCGCTAGGCTCTAATGTTGAGTACATAAAGGGTAACAAATTTTATATGAAATATCCTGAAACTGTTTATGAAGACGGCACGGAGGTTTTTAAGTATTATGTTTTTGCAAATCATGGAGCATATCTTGTCATCTTTGAAACAGATGAAAACTATGAAAACCCAGAGTACATCTACACAGCATGGCACAAGTACTAATGTTGCAACTGAAAAAATCAATGATAAGCCCAAGGTAAAACAAATCTACATAGGCAGGTGGCTTTATCATGCTCCCAATATGTCTCCAAACAAAGAGGGCAATCGTGTCCTTATATCTCAAGTGAACTTTGGCCCTTTGGAGACCTGGGAATGGGGCATAGATTCGAAAAATAAATTTTATGTTGATTATAAGTGGATTGAAAATGATTTCTATGCAGATGACAGCTTTCATGAGGAAAGGTCATTAGAAGAAGTAAAGGCTGTTTTAAATAGCTTCATAAAGACTTTTGCAGATAATGGACACCAGGATTGGGTTGAGGTATATAATAATTTGTTGGTGGAATTGGAAGAGGAATTCCAGAAAATATAAAAAAGTTGGAGGAGAAAAGATGTATTACTATGGAGGATTTTTTGTTGGCGCATTCCTGGTTGGATTGTTGCTATCATATCTAGGATTTGGGATAGTAGGAAAGATAGCGAAAATTCCGCAGAATAAAGGATTACGAATAGGTGTAGCCTTCTTGATTGCTGTAATCTGGACTATAAAAGAACTAAATGGTTGAGGAATGGGAATCAGCATTAGCGATGCTTTAGAAGGTTGGGGGAAACTTGAATGAAAGAAGTACTTACGATAAGGGTTGCTATCACAGATTGCCTTGAGGTAAAGGGAAAAAGTGAGTGCGCAAGAATGATATTGTTTGATGGTACTTGTGACTGCGAATATTTCAAAGGAAAGGTTATTCCCGGCGGAGTTGATACGCAAAAGGATTTTGCGGGGAAAGAAACTATGCTATCCGCGAGATATATCCTCGAAGGCCAAGACAGCGAGGGTAGAAAGTGCAGGATATTTATAGAGAACAATGGGCAGGTAGACAAGAATGGCCAGATATCTGCCATCCCCCACATTATAACTGATAGTAACGCGCTGTCATTTCTTGAAAATGCTGAACTTAAGTCTACTGTTGAAGGCATCGAAGGCGGCGTTTTGGTTCGTATATTTTTGATGTCCTGAACTAAATCAAATAGTGCAAACATTAGAAAGAACTAGGTGTTGTGAGAGGATTCAAAGCAATAGCTAGTTCTTTTGCATATATATTTATATTGTTTTTCGACATACATAAAATCTTAAGAAATTTCGATGGTATTTCTTAAGAATTTTGTGCTAGCATAGATTCCGGCTCAAGATTTCAGTCGACATATCTGTTGACACTCGGGCCATCATATCTGGCAGTTCGCCAGCTATTTCCTACAGCAGCTTGCAAGCATTGTAGAAAAAATGAAAGGAATCAAAATAATTGCAAATAGAAAATCAAAAGTATAAAGACACTGTCTTTAGAATGCTCTTCAACAATAAGCTCAACTTATTAGAGCTTTATAATGCCATAAGCGGCACCAACTACACTAATCCAGATGATCTGACGATCACTACTCTTAACGGAGAAACTTTTCTAAAAGTCAAAAATGATCTGTCATTTATCATCAATCTTGAACTAAATATCTTTGAGCACCAGTCTACTCCATGTCCAAACATTCCTCTTAGAAACCTGTATTATCTGGCAGCTACATTAAAAGAAAAGTTTCCGACTGAAAAAATCTATAGTCCTACTATGATTAAAATTCCAGTGCCTAAGTTTATAGTGTTCTACAACGGCACATCTCCAATGAACGACAAAGTAATCTATCGTCTGTCTGAGATGTTTATCAAGAAAGATGATAATCCTTCTGTGGAGCTAGCAGTTACTGCGCTTAATGTTAACAACGGTCACAATGCCGGGCTCATGGAGGCTTGTAAAACCTTAAAGGGCTATTCCATTTTCGTCTCAAAAGTGCGAAAATATAAGCAGTTAGTGGAAGATGAGTACGACTTGTCACACTCTACTCCACTCAAGCTTTTAGCAGACAAAAGAGACGTAATGAATAATCTCATCAAAAAAGCAGTTACTCTAGCCATCGATGAGTGCATTCAGGAAAATGTCCTTAAATCTTTCTTTGAAGAGTACAGAGAGGAGATCATAACTGTGGGTGTATTGGAATACTCTTATGAACGTCATATGCAAGTTCTTCAGGATGAAAGTTACAATAATGGGGTCAAGAATACAACTGAGTTATTCTCATGGCTAAAATCTAATGGCCGAGCATCAGATGTATTAACCGCAATCGATGATTCTGACTTCCTCTCACAGCTTTTTGCTGAATACGAAGCCTGGAAGCACGCCAATAAAGCTTCTGGTACAAATTCCTAAGGCTGATCAAGCTGAGCATCTGAAAGATATTGCAGAAGTCAATAGACTTGATGGAATAAAAGAAGGTAAAATCGAAGGCATCGATTTAATCAATGTGGAACTAATAAACCAGGTACTGTGATGAAAACTTACTCACAGTACCTGGTTTATCATTTTTTATTTAAAGAGAAATGCACTTCTTCTGATCAGGCCGACGGCTGATAGAGCGCCGAAGGATTCAAGCTTTTTTTCAAGTGCAATGCTGCTAAGCTGTGAAGCGCAGGAGTTACCTCCCTCTACAGTTTTTTCGTTCTTGATTTTTTCAACGTAGTTTTTCATCAAACTAACCCCCTTAATAATTATTCGTGTTTTATCAGGTACTCATTTCATTTGTGGCACCTACATATATATACGAAGGAGAAATTTCTGTGGCAATTGGTCGAAGTATGTTTGTAGTGAGCATTTGAAATGATGCATTGACACGCATATTATGACTAATTTAGAATATGCGTGTTATATGCAAGATTCAACAGAAATGGAGACACGATAATGACAGCAGAAGAGTTATGGGCAGAATTTTGTTCAAAGAAAAATGTAGATATTAACACACCTTATGAAGCATGGGGATTTGGAGGATCAGGAGACGATGTTCCTGGCAGGCTTGCTAAGCTTGTAAAGGAAGGCATAAAATTTGGAACAGCAAGTAGCTATGACTTGTATGAAATAGAAGACGCACTAGATGAGCTTCCCAAGGCTGGTGATTATAGTGTGATACTTGATGAAAACGATGAAGCAGTCTGTGTTATCAGGGATTATGATGTATATGTCAGACCTTTTAAGGAAGTATCGCCTTTCCATGCGTTTTCAGAAGGTGAAGGGGATAAATCTTTAAAGTACTGGAGAGAGGTTCATAAGGAATTCTTTGAAGAAGAGCTTGAGGAAACAGATTTATCCTTTACTGAGGATTTAAAGGTTGTATGCGAGAAGTTCTCTCTAGAGTACGTTCCGGGCAAGGATTCCGAACAGGAATTGCTATTTGTGGAGCCTTCAATGGATTATGCGGACGAAATTGAAAGCTACAAAAAGGAAATGCTGGAAGCAGGCTCAAGCTTTGATGGATGCTTTTCTATGAAAAGACATGACAATGTAAGAGACTTTGTCGATGACTGCATAAAGTGGTCCAATCCAAGCAGAGAGGCTGATGAGCACGGAGTCTGGGGAAATGTTATCCTTGTTATCAGAAAGGCTGATCGCAAAATGGTAGGCTGCATGCAGGTTCACAATGTTTTGAATGACAGAATGAAAAACTATACAGGTCATGTGGGCTACAGCGTGCGACCATCAGAAAGAAGAAAGGGTTATGCAACCAAGATGCTATCCAAAGCCTGCGATTTCCTAAGGAGCTTTGGCATAGATGAGATTGGCGTGAGCTGTCTTCCAGATAATGAGGCCAGCAGAAAGACGATTCTTGCTAATGGCGGCGAATATGTTGAGACAGTATTCCTCGAGGAGGATAATGTAAATCTGGAAAGGTATATCATCAGATGATATAATGCTGAAATGCTATCTAATGGTGGCTAATCAGTTCAGTATATTGGAGCCTTTTTAATGAATATATTAAATGTAGAAAACGTATCAAAAACATACATGTCTAAGCCTGTCCTGGAAGGCATTTCCGTTGGGATTAGTGATACAGACAAGATTGGAGTAGTTGGAACAAATGGAACAGGTAAGTCTACTCTGCTTTCTATTGTGGCTGGTGTAACAGAGCCGGACAGTGGACAGGTAGTAGCAAGTAACGGACTTAGAATCTCATATCTTCCGCAGAATCCTGTCTTTGATAAGAGCAAGAACCTGCTTCAGAATATCACAGATACAATTTATGCAGGCGGCGAGAACTGGGACAAGATGGGGGAAATCAAGGCAACTCTTGCAAAGTTTGGCATAGATGACCCTGAGTGCGATCCATCGATTTTATCTGGCGGACAGAAGAAAAGAGCTGCGCTTGTAGCAGCTATCATGACTCCGTCAGATTTATTGATCCTGGACGAGCCTACTAACCATCTGGATTCTGAGATGATCGAGTGGCTGGAAGACTTTCTGCAGCATTTTAGAGGGGCACTTCTTATGATCACTCATGACAGGTATTTCCTGGATGAAGTGACCAATCAGATCCTGGAGATAGATAAGGGCAGTGTTTACCGCTATGAGTCTAATTATTCAGGCTTTTTGGAGCTAAAGCAGCAGCGTCTTGACTATGAGCAGGCCGCTGAGAGAAAGGCGCAGTCTCTATACAGAAAGGACCTAGCCTGGATGCTTAGAGGAGCAAGAGCTCGTTCAACCAAACAAAAGGCCCATATCCAGAGGTTTGAAGAGCTTCGCGACAGACAAAAGCCCGAGGAAGAGAGATTTGTAGAGCTCAGCTCTCTTCCTAGCAGAATGGGGAACAAGACCATAATACTTGAGCATATTTCCAAGGCCTATGAGAACAGGACTTTGTTCAGGGACTTTTCCTATACTTTTAATAAGCTTGACAGAATAGGAATAATTGGGCCCAATGGCTGCGGTAAGTCAACTCTTTTAAAGTGCATAATTGGTGCTATTACGCCGGATGAAGGCACTGTTGAGATTGGTCAGACCATCAAGATTGGCTATTTTGGCCAGGAAAATGAAGCTCTTGATGAGAGCAAAAGAGTCATAGATTACATCAAGGATACGGCTGAGTTTATCAGAACAGCAGAGGGCCTTGTGTCTGCATCTGTTATGTGCGAGAGATTTCTCTTTAGCCCGGACATGCAGTATGCGCCTATTTCCAAGCTTTCAGGCGGGGAAAAGAGAAGGCTGTACCTCTTAAGAGTACTGATGGAGCAGCCAAATGTCATAATCCTGGACGAGCCTACTAACGATCTGGATATTCAGACTCTAAGGATTCTCGAGGATTACCTTGATGGATTTGCGGGAATAATCATAACTGTCAGCCACGACAGATATTTCCTGGACCGCGTGGTCACAAGGATTTTTGCATTTGAAGAAGGCGGAGAGCTATATCAGAGTGAGGGTGGCTACTCAGATTATGTGATACACAAACAGAGTCTGGAAGCTGTTTCTAGCGACAATAAAGCTAACATTGCTGGTCAGAAGAGAGCGGGCAGCACTTCAGAAAGTAAATCAACTGGTAACAGTGCAGGAGATACTCAGCAGGAGAAGCCTTCAAATGGCAAGTACCGTGCTCCTCGCGAAAAAACCAAGCTTTCTTACAAGGAACAAAAAGAGTACGATAGTATAGAAGAAGAGATTGAGAAGTTAGAGCAAAAAAGTGCAGAGCTTGAAGGGCAGATTGTTGAGGCAGCAACTGATTATCCAAGGCTTGTTGCTCTTACTAAGGAAAAAGAGGAAGTTGACGCAGAAATAGAGCGTAAAATGGATAGATTTGTTGAACTACAGGAAATGGTGGACAGTTTTTCGAAATAAAACTATCGCGACTTGTACATAAGGGGGTTTGCATATGTGGAACATTCTGATCATTCCTTTTTTGGGAACAACGCTTGGAGCGGCCAGTGTCTTTTTAGTTAAAAGAGAAATAGGAAACAGGCTGCAGCGAGGACTTACGGGATTTGCTTCTGGAGTAATGGTCTCGGCATCTTTCTTTAGCCTCCTGCTCCCAGCTCTTGAGTTGTCTAATGATATGGGCAAATTGGGGTTTATTCCAGCATCCATTGGATTTGGAATTGGAATGTTGTTCCTATTATTTATGGACATGGTGATTCCTCATATGCACCTGGATAAATGCGAGGAAGGACCTAGAACAGGCCTTAAGAGAACTACAAAGCTGGTTCTTGCGGTAACTCTTCACAACCTGCCTGAGGGAATGGCTGTTGGAATAGTTTGTGCCGGCTGGATGTATGGAAACAGCGCTATTTCTTTTGCTGGTGCTCTTGCTCTGGCAATTGGTATAGCACTTCAGAACTTCCCAGAAGGTGCAATTGTGTCCATGCCGCTTCTAGGTGAGGGAGTTCCAAAAGGCAAGACCTTTTTGTACGGAATGCTATCAGGAATTGTTGAGCCTATAGGCGCACTTTTAGTTATCTTTGCCTCTGGCTTTTTTATTCCTCTTATGCCATACCTATTAAGTTTTGCGGCAGGAGCCATGATCTATGTTGTTGTGGAGGAACTTATCCCTGAGATGTCTGAGGGAGTCCACTCCAATGTAGGTACTATCTCTTTTGCCATGGGATTTATATTGATGATGGCCCTTGATATTGGGCTTGGATAAATAATAAAACTGAAGAGCAATAGATTAACTTGATTATCAGGAGCAGATAAGTTTTTAAAGAATGGCGCAGGGTTTCATTACCCTGCGCCATTGTTTTTAAGCTTTCTTGAGCTCTTTATATCTGGAACCTGTAAGGATTTCTGAATCTCCGCAGCAAGGGCAGATGATCAGACGCTTTGAAGTCCAGCCGATTACTGGGATGTAGAAAATAGTAAGAGCTGTCTTCTCTCTTGCAAGTGAACGATTAACATCGTGATGACAGTTAGGGCATATGCATCTGCCAAGGTCCTTGTCAACTTTTATCTTTTTTCTGCTACCATATAAAATAAACATTTTGTTCCTCCTCTTATGCTATAAGGCTGCCTGCATTCATGCGGCAACGTTCTGTTAAAGTGCTAAGTGTAGTATTGTAGTCAGCAACGTTCTGTGCCTTAGAGCACTTTGAGAAATAGAATATCTCATTCTGAGCAGTCTCAACGGCAATAGCCTTAAAGCTGTAGTCATAATTGCCATAGAAGCAATTTGAACTGTAGACATTAGTGATATCCTTGATTGGAAGAATAACTAATGTTCTTTTAAAGTCACCGTAATGACATACATAGTTAGCAGTGATCATGATATGTGCCTTAGCCAGATTCATTGCGCCAGCGCTCTGAGCCTCTGCAAGAAATGCGTTCAAATGCTCAATGCCACGGCCATTTTCAAGAGCCTTAGTAACTGCGGCAACATTCTTTTCCTTTTCCATGTTAAATACTTTTTCAAATTTTAACATCTTTTTTTCCTCCTCCGGTGAATAGCCACCAAGACGCAATTATAAACCTATTCGGAGGATTGTTCAACTTTTAACAATTAGTTGTTTGCAATTAATTTGGCTCTATTTACCTACAAAGATAAGGTCTGTAGCAACTGCCATCCAGGTAAAGAACATGGAATTGAAGATTGCTGGTAAGTAGAAATTCTTGGTCTTTCTGTAGAGGATGCTTGCAAGGATTCCAACAGGAATCATCATTATGGCTGCATCTACGAGAGATCCGTTTGCTCTTGACATACCAAGACTTGTGATTGGCGTAGTATGTAAGAATGCGATTTTTCCATATGCGTAGAGCAGGAAGAACATAGGTGGCAGACCATTTGCCAGCCAGAACAAAATCGTTGAGACAACAGGCTTATCCTTAATGTAAAAACTTGTTGAGTGAAGGTAATTTGCAACAAGGAAAGGAATAAGGTACAGAGGGAAGTACATAAGGAACTTCTCCATTCTGAGCCTAGTGAGGCTATTTAGCTGGACCTTCCAAAGCCTTGGGCTTATAGCAAAAAGCTGCTCGCCAAAGGTAACAATAAAGTAAACAAATAAAAGTGATAAGAAACTGAATAATACTCCCTTTAACAGCATTGGAGCCATTCTGGTGCCGGGCAAGGTGATCTGCTCCTTAAGGGCTTTCTTATCGGCCTTAACAATTGCAAAATTCATGATAATAAATAAGAGAAGGCCAAAGAGCTGCAAGCAGCAAAGCCAGAATACAAGGCCATTTACATTTTGAATATTTGTTCCATGAACTAGATTTTTGGAAACCCATTTATTAAGGATCCCCTGTCCTGTAGGAACTGCCCAGGCTGCGGTAGCAGCACCAAATAATGCCGGAAGAACAAGCCCAAGGCAAACAAACCATTTCTTTGGACTTGCCTCAAGCACTACTCTTTCCTTTGTTACAAGATCTTCTTTAAAGAAATCAAGATCGATCAGGAATGAAACTACACATATCATGGCTATGATCACAGCTATAAAAGAAAGGGCTGTGCCAAGTTCTTTCCACATGAACAGAATAGGCTTATTGTTAGGAAGATTAAAGGTTGTTGTATAGAAATCACAGGCTGCCTTTACAAAGGAAGGGCTTGCAAGCCCTGCTACATGGCCGGTCCATCCTTCATAATAAATGCGGCCAGTGCCACTTGCTGGATCTCCATACCACTTCCAGAAATCAAACTGATCAACACCAAGAACCTCAGTATATTGAGGGTTCTTGTTCATTTCTCGTCTGTCCCCTCTATAGAGGTTGTCCCATTCTCCTTCAAATAATGCGCTGTTTATCTGATATTCGTTGGTTAAAAGACCGCCTGCTCCAACGTACATTACGCCTTTAACACCATCTCTAATGATCATCTTGGGCGATTCGTTGCCAGCATCATCTTTTACCATTTCACCAGATGGATCTGGGACATATAGAGCAGCATTGACGCGGGAAGCTCCCATTGACCAGCCAATATATCCAATGTTTGTAGTATCTATGAAGTCAAGACCATAAACATAATCAGTGACATCAATTGATCCAAGGCCGTCATTATCTTTTTCTACATCTGAGCGGCCTATAGTATATGGCTCAATGCCGATGGCTACTATGTTCCTGCGAGCCAGCTCCATACCTGCATCTGACATGTACTCAACGCTTGCGTTTCCGCCTGGAATCAGCATTACTGCAGGTGCAGGATTCTCTCTGGTTGCGCTCTTTGGCTTGAATACTTCAAGACTGATCGCAACACCCCTGTCTGTCATGACGGACAGACGTCTCATCTCTACATTTCCCCCGTCAGTCATAGTGCTATAGGCAATAATGAGACCTATAAAGAAGACTGCAAGTGAAACCAGAAATACTTTTGTTAGTTTTTGCTTTTCTTTCATTTCATACCATCCCCTTTATTTTTTTGTAGGAAAGAACTTCCCCATATATCAAATGTATCGCTGAAAAAGTTTTCATACAATTGGCGGTGATAAGATTGAAAATTCAATCAATTTTTGATCAAATTTGATATAATATAATCAAAATCGATCATCTCAGGAGAGGCATATATCATGCTTAAGACCGAACGTTATTCCAAAATATATGATCTGGTAAAAGATAAAAAAAGTGTTACAGTTCAGTATCTTAGCAGAAAACTGTACACCTCTGAGGCGACGATCCGCAGAGATCTGGCAGATATGGAAAAGAGCAACCTAATAAAAAGGGTGTGGGGCGGAGCTATGCTTCCAACAGTAAATAAGGATGCACCTCTTTTTGTCAGAGAGCAGACTAACCAGGCGGCCAAGGAAAAAATAGCCAGGATCGCTGCAAGATTTCTTCATAATTCATGCTCGGTTTTCATGGACCCAAGCTCCACCTGCCTACCTCTGATACAATATATGAAGGACCTGAAAAACATTGTAGTAGTTACAAACTCCCTTCATGTAAGTAAGATGCTTGCCAATGAGACAGAGGCTTCCATTATTATTCTGGGCGGACATGTTTATGAAGGTACAATACTGGCGGGGCGCACTGTTGTAGAGGCTGTCAGGCAGTATCATACAGATCTGATGTTTTTTTCCTGCAGCGGAATATCAGCTTCTGCAGGCCTTACCAGCCTTGAACCACGTGTGGTGGAGGTAAGCCAGGAGATGATGCGACATACTTCAAAGAGGATTCTCCTAGCAGATAGCAGTAAAGTCGGAGTTGAAACACTGCTGACTTTATCTGATTTGTCTGTGCTTGACTATGTGATCATGGAGAAAGTTCCTGATGATCCGGAGCTTGTGAGAATACTAGGAGACAGACTTATAACTGAGTAATATGTATCTAGTAAATCAGTAGTATCAGGGAGTAGTAGACATGAATTATTCAGTAGAAATCAACGGAATACAGGTTGACGCCACATACAGTGAAGGTGCTGTAAAAGAGATTTTTTTACCACTACTTAGGAATTTGACTAAGATACAGAAGGAAAAGAAAAGACGAATATTGGTCTTGCTTGCAGCTCCTCCTGGAACTGGAAAGAGCACTCTTTGCAGCTTCCTTGAGAAGCTATCATCAGAATACGATGATATTACTAATGTTCAGGCCATAGGAATGGATGGATTTCACAGAAGGCAGGAATATCTTACATCACATACAACAATTAGAGATGGAAAAGAAATAAAAATGGTTGAGATAAAGGGGGCACCCATTACCTTTGACCTTGAGAAGCTTACAAGTGCCATAGAAAAAGTGACTTCAGGCGTAGACTGCTTCTGGCCCACCTATGACAGACATTTGCACAATCCAATAGAAGATGCCATACATATAACAGAGCCAATAGTCCTTTTAGAGGGCAATTATCTTTTATTGGAAGAGGAAGGCTGGCAAAATCTTAGAAAATATGCGGATTACACAATTAGCCTTGCTGCTGATGAGCAAATGCTAAGGGACAGACTTATTGACAGAAAGATGAAGAGCGGAAATGACAGAGAGACCGCCACTTCTTTTGTTGACTACAGTGATATGGTAAATGTCAGGCTATGTCTTGAAAAGACCGCCCTAGCAGATTTGCGGCTATGGGTCGATGGTGACAGTAATTTTGTCATGTAAAACATAATACAATTTTATCCAAATTAGCACTCTCTATTGACGAGTGCTAATTATGGTGTTATATATAAAGTAGAACAAAGGAACAGAGAAGACCGTTAGGACTTACAGCTTCCTAAGATCCAAACCCTCCGTCCCAATGCTCAATAACAGTTAACAATTGTTCTTGTGCAAAGGAGGTATGTATTATGTTAGCACCTAGTATTTTTGAAGAGAATTTTATTGATGATCTGTTTGGTTTCCCAATGAGAGAATTCGATGACATGGAGCGTAAACTCTATGGCAGAAAAGCTAACAGGATGATGAAGACTGATATCAGGGAGAAGGACGACAACTATGAAGTATCAATCGACCTGCCAGGCTTCAAGAAGGAAGAGATAACAGTAGAACTTAATAACGGTTATCTTACAATCAGCGCTGCTAAGGGTCTTGATAAAGACCAGAATGACAAGAAGGGCAAACTCATCAGGCAGGAGAGATACGCAGGATCCATGACAAGGAGTTTCTACATTGGCGATAATGTAGAGAAGGAAGACATTGAGGCTACCTACAGGCACGGTGTACTTACGCTGACACTGGCCAAGAAAGCCTTGGAGAAGAAGATTCCAGAAAAGAATCTGATAGCTATTGAGGGATAATATATAAAAATCAAACATAAATGATTCGGAATAGCCCGGCACAGATGTGCCGGGCTATTTTTTCTGTATGAAGAATCTAGAACGCTGCAAGTAACATGCTTTCTTCATAAAGAATCTAGAACGCTGCAAGCGATATTATTTTTTTAGAAAAAACATAAATATATGCTATAATAAATCGCACAAAATGTTATAGCGTGCAACATTAAGAAAATTACAAGTGTTGACCGTAAAAAACCTATGCATTAAAATTTTAATGTGGGATTAATTATCGTTATTCAGATAGGAATAGCCATATGAAAGACGTAAGTTTTCATGAAATAATCATATCCAGAGATGATCAGAGGATAATTTCTGCAGATGCAGAAGTTTATGATGCTCTTGGCGATTTTGTTGTTAAGCCTATGTATGAGCTGATTGCCGTCGAGGATATGGAAATATATAAAAAAAATATCAAGAATTGCGATGGCACCTTTTATCCCAGTAAAATCCTGGCTCCTGATACTATGTATTACACTTATATGCGGGCACAGGATGATAATGATCTGATAAGGCTTACTGTAGTCAATGCGCAGGATTTTTTAAATGCGCATTCTTCTCTAATGAAGGCAATTAACGCTTATAGAACACAGCTTGATCTGTACGAGGATGTTTTTTTTGAGTACGACAAGGATCTTGGAACAGTGGAGATATATAATACTGAGCGTGCATATTTTGATACAGGAACTTATTCCATTAGTGAATTTGAGGAGCTTTTGCTTGCTAAGGCGGATGAAGAGCAGCGGCATGCCGTTAAGAGCTTTATAACCCAGGTTAAATCTGGTGTAGGCAGGAGCACTACTATAATAGATGGCAATATTTTAAGTGATGATCCAAGTGTGACACATACCGTATTAGATGAGGCTTTTATTTTCTATGGAGCAAATAGTGAGGGTGTAGTAGGTCACATTCAGCTAAGAAGAGATAACGAATTAATCAAGGTTAATGATATCAAGCATGATTCCCTTACCGGTCTTATAGATAAGACTGATATTATCAGGATTGCCAAGGAGAGGATAGATGACAGGCGCCTTGAGGGAACAGCTGTAGCTATAATAGATGTGGACTTCTTTAAGAGCGTCAATGACAGCTATGGTCATCAGTTTGGCGACGAAGTTATCAAAAAAGTGGCAGATATAATATCCAATGAAGTAGGGACGCATGGTGTTTCCGGGCGCTTTGGCGGAGATGAGTTTTTTATTGTTTTATACAATATTATGTCAGAGGATCAGATAAGGCCTATACTAAAGGGCATCAAGAATAAGGTTAGCTCAACTTTTCCTGACAAGGGGATGGACAAGGATACGCCTCTTTCGGTTTCTATTGGTGCAGCTGTATTTCCGAATGATGCAGATTGCTACGATGATCTTTTTATGCTGGCGGATCACTGCCTGTATCTGGCCAAGAAAAAGGGCAGAAACAGATATATTGTTTACACACGGGAAAAGCATGGCACTATGGAGGATATTAAGCTTAAGAATGAGTCTTCTGGCATGGCGAATGAAAGAGATGTTTCCTGTGGTGATGTAATTGTGAGGATGTTTGATACAGCTCTTCATAATAAAGATAACAATTATGAGAAATTCATGAATGAATTTGCGGAAACCTTTGAGTTTCAAAATGTTATGCTGTTTGAAGGAAATCCCTTTAAGTTCAGATATGCCACGGGTAGTAGTGTTATAAATGATCAGGATGCCATTGATTTTGTTCTGGGCATTCTTAATAGTGAGGCAAAAGAGAAATATTTTTCCCTTGGGGATTTTGTAGTTATAAATCGCCTGGAGATGCTACCTCCACACGCACATGCCATCAAGGATTTTCTTGTGAACAGGGGGATATACTCTCTGCTCATCATAAGATTTTTTGACATAAACCAAAAAGAGTGCATACTTATCATTACAAGTGTTGGGAAAAAGAATCAGTGGAATCAGTATCAGTTCAAGTATTACAGGGCTTTTACTGATCTGTTGTCACTTCTTTCGATAAACAGTTGACTAATATAGTACCATGAGGTATCATGTACACAATTAAATAGTATCTTCAGGGCAGGGTGTGATTCCCTACCGGTGGTATAGCCCACGAGCCGCAAGGCATGATTCGGTGTGATTCCGAAGCCGACAGTATAGTCTGGATGGAAGAAGATGGTTCTTTTAGTAATGTATTGCTCTGAGATTTTATATCTCAGAGCTTTTCTTTTTACAAGGCCGCTGATATGAAGTATTACAGTTATGCCTTTATATTACTGGAAAAAGAGTTTATTTTTGCCTCGGAGCTTAGGTTTCCGGGGCTTTTTCAATATTTAAATTTTTTTTGGAGGAGAGGATGGAAGATAGAAAATACATGGAACGGGCCCTGGAACTTGCCAGAAAAGGTGCAGGCTTTGTCAGCCCAAATCCCATGGTGGGAGCAGTGATTGTCAAAGATGGGGAAATTATAGGTGAGGGCTACCACGAGAAATATGGCGAGCTCCACGCCGAGAGAAACGCACTGAAAAATTGTAGGAAATCACCAAAGGGAGCAACAATGTATGTCACTCTTGAGCCATGCTGTCATTACGGCAAAACGCCGCCCTGTACAGAGGCGATAATTGAGAGCGGGATAGAGAGAGTGGTCATAGGAACCTTGGATGTGAACCCTGTTGTGGCGGGGAAAGGCGCCAGAATTCTTGCAGAAACCGGCATCAGGGTAGAGGTTGGAGTGTTGGAAGCAGAATGTAAAAAGCTCAATAGAGTTTTCAATAAATATATGGCTTCTAAACTTCCCTATGTGGTGATGAAGTACGCTATGACAGCAGATGGCAAGATAGCAACATCAAGCGGCCAGTCCAAGTGGATCACAGGGGATGCGGCCAGAAAAAATGTTCACAGACTGCGTAAAAACCTCTCCGGGATCATGGTTGGGGTATCTACGGTTATGGCCGATGATTCAAGTCTAGATTGCAGGTCAGTATGAACTCTGGAATTCCTGTGATGTTCGGAGTACTCACCACAGATACTATCGAGCAGGCCGTTGAGCGTGCTGGTACCAAGGCTGGCAATAAGGGCTTTGAATGTGCACAGGGAGCAATAGAGATGGTGAATCTGATAAAGTCATTTGAAGTGACTAACTGATTAAAGTAACATACGATTGGTATTGACAAAAGGTACTATATAATTTCTGAGGTGTGCGTGATAAGGTCAATGTAGGTACAGTGTTAGTTTCATTTTCAGGAGTATTGATGAGATTATCCAATAAGAAAACCATTATCGCCATAATCATAGCTAACGTCATGTTGGTTCTTTTTGCTATTGCCGGAAAAATGCTTACAAGATTCGACTATGAGGATCATCTGGATGATACGGTGATATCTGTTGACGGAACAGACATTACTCTTAGAGAATTTGGATATTACATTTACGAAGTAGAGAGCTTTGTACAAAACCAGGCACTCTTGTATGATCCTGAAAATCCGAAGCACTGGTGGAATACGCATTTTTCTGCCGGCCCTGATTCGCAGTTCGTCTGCGATTATGCTAAAAAGGTTGCCTTGAACACTTGTATATGTGATCAGATATACTACGCGGAAGCGGTCAGATCAGGGATTGGCCGCGATGAGGAGCTGACATCACAGACTATAGGAGAGGCAAGAGCTCTTTATCTAAACATGACTCCCTTGCAGCTTGAAGTAACGGGACTGAATGAAGAGCTTATCATTGAAATGCATAATAGGCATGTGATTGCTTCAAAATATGCGAAGAAGCTCTCTGGCGAGCAGAACTTTAGTAAGTATGATAAAGAGCCAGATGAGCTTCTAAACTGGGATGGAGAGTATTATCAGGAAGAAATCCTGCCCAAACATGAAGTAATAATAAACGATAAGTTATTGCGCAAGATTACACTAGGAAAAATTACTGTGAATCATGATTCCACCAATCCTACAGTAAGTAGATGAGTGAACCAGAATTACAAATCTCTTGGAAGGAGTAGCTGCAGGTATGTAAGTTGTGTGCAGTTCATAACCGTCAAAAGATTTAATTATATGGCTAAAGATGTTTAACTTCCAGTAGTATAGACGATGACAAATCGGGATAGTAGATGGAGGAGACTATGTTAAATGATTATGCAATAGACAAGCCAATTCTTGAAACGGACAGATTGATCATTCGTGTGCTTAACGAAAATGATGTTCCGGATTTAAGAGAGTGGCTTGGGCGAGATGAAATCTATACATATTGGGGAAGAAAAGCAAGCAAAGGCGAGAAAAATCCTGAACTCATGTTTATTGATCCACGTCCTTGGGTAAAAAGAAAACCTTCTCTTGATCTTGATTGGGGAATTGTATTGAAAGAAACCAATAAAGTGGTAGGTATGATCGCAGTATTTGATATTCAAAATGCCAGAATGGGCGATATAGCATACAGGATTAATCCTGAGTACTGGAGTATGGGAATTACTACAGAAGCTTTGAAGGAAGTGTTACGGTTTGTATTTGAGAACACAGAAATTAACCGATTGAATGGACGGGTGGATGTGAGAAATGCGGCTTCAAATAAAGTTATGGAAAAATGTGGTTTTATAAAAGAAGGAACCGTTCGTCAAGGGAAAATGGTTTCCGTTTATTGTGACTATAATATTTACGGTATGCTTAGAGAAGATTATTTAAGGATATATGCAAAGAAAATGGAATAGATATGCAGTAAAAGGAATAAATAGTTGCTTTGGGAATAAAGGTGAGAGTATGAACAAACAAGAGATCATAAGTATACTGGATGATTTTCAATATAGCCGCGATGAATACTGGATAATAACAGGAAGCGCCATGGTTCTGTACGGAATCCGAGAGCAAACTCATGATATAGATATGGGATGCACGTCAAAGATGGCAGATCAACTTGCGGCAGATGGCTACTCGTTTTCTTTTACAGAAAGCGGTAATAGGAAGTTTGAAATCGGTGAAAACATAGAGGTACTTGAGAACTGGATCAAAGATACAATTGTTATGGTTGATAACGTTCCGGTAATTTCTATCAAAGGCCTAATCCTGATGAAACAGGAACTTGGGCGAGACAAGGACAAAAAAGATATTGCATTGATCAAGGAATATATTGGCAAGAAGATCGAACTTGTTGAGAATGTTTTGAAACCGGAAGATTTTGTGAGGCTTAGGGCTACTACAGGTTTTGCAGATATTCCCGTGGAGCATGCAAGAAAGGCACTCAGTAATGGTCTTATAAATATCTCTGTCTTGAAAGACGGAGAACTTATAGGAATGGGAAGGCTTGTTGGCGATGGCGCGATGTATTGGTATCTGCAGGAAATAGTGGTTTTGCCGGAATACCAAGGTATGGGAATAGGAACCAAGATAGTTAACTATCTTGTTGACTATGCTGTAAAGAATTCTTCAACAGGGAAATTTACCACTATTGGTGGTGTTTCTGCCAAAGGGAAGGAAGGCTTTTATCAGAAACTTGGATTTGAAGTAATATCTAATGGGATAAGAAAAATGATAGAGATATAGGATTATGTTTCAGGATAATAGACTAAGACAAATCGAGATTTGAAGAGGTGAAGCCATGGCATGGAAATGTCCGAAATGCGGCAGAGAGTTCAGCAGACAAAACCAGGACCATTACTGTGTGAAACCGCAGAATATTGATGAATACATTGCTGCTCAGGATGAGAAATATAAGCCCAGATTAATGGAGATCCGGGAGATCCTTCGTGATGCACTGCCGGACGCGGAGGAACGGATCTCCTGGTCGATGCCCACTTATTGGAAAGGTCGTAATATCATTCATTTCGCAGCATCAAAGAAACATCTGGGCATTTATCCTGGTGATGAGGCTACAGCTGTATTTACGGAGGAACTCTCCGATTATGACGTAAGCAAGGGCACGATACGGATCCCCTATGATCAGCCTTTAC
>NZ_AUKA01000018.1:0-61588 GCF_000424505.1 Butyrivibrio sp. XBB1001
GAAGCTCATCAACTCGTTAAAATCACAATTATCCAAGGAAGTAAGGAATACATATAGATCACACGTGGAGAAATACCTTTGGGGAGATTCACCATTCTGGAGCGCAAGTTATTTTTGTGCCACTACTGGAAGTGTTTCACTTGAAACTGTTAAGAAATACATTGAAGAGCAACGAACAGAAGAACACAAACGCAAATACATTAAGACGGGGAAATACAAAAAGAAAAGCTAGTGCGATTCATCCCACAACCGATTTCATCGGAAGGGGTTTTCTCGCACGTTGTTATAATGGTCATATAAACAAGTTCACTATTATGTTCTAATGTAGTATATTTATTAGAGCATGAATATCAGTAGGGGAAAAGATGAAAAAAGTAGCTAAGATCATAGGAATAATACTAGGTGTATTGGTGGCGATACCTCTTATACTGCTTCTGATTGTGGGTGTTCGCACACACTATACTCAGGATGATTATTCTGCGGTATATACAGATCCCAAGTACCAGAATCCGGTAAAAATTGCTAATGTTGAAGTAATCCAGCAGCATATTTCTTGTGGATATGCGGTCATTGAGATGTTCTCTGCTTGGAATGGTGGAAACGTCACGGAGGATAGCCTGTACGATGAATATGGAACGGTCGTGACTTCAAGCGGCAAGAATTTTTGCAAGGAGATGAACAAGCAGTTCCCGGAATATACCACAACGATGCACAAGTATGTGAAAAATTCAGAATTTATCGATATCATGTACGACACCTTGGAATCCGGTAAACCTGTTCCTTTTGAGTGGGCGGCATTGTATGGGAATGAATGGACATTGCACTATTCACTGATTGTAGGGGCAGATATTCCAAACGATACAGTTACAGTTGCTAACCCTTACGGATACTACGAAGTATTGACGCTGGATGAACTTTTGGAACGCACCAGCTTCCGGGCGTATGAGCATATGCCAATGTTTTTGAAAATGGGATTTGCCATCGGTTTGTTTGAGAAAAACACACTTTATTCTGTGGAGTAAAAAGAAAAATGGACCGCAAACCCCGTCCCCGAGGGCCATTAAAAAGCAGTTATCTCAATCGAGGTAGCTGCTTTTTAAAAGACAAAAAAGAAAATATGAGGATAGCGTAAAGACAGATGAGTATATTTGATTTTTTTAAGAAGGCAGAAGATAAAGAAGAGATAGCGGAAGAAACTGTTGATACACCTAAAATACAAAATATGAAGAGTGGTAAGCAAAAAAGAAAGACTCTGCCAAAAGATATCGAGAATTACATTAGTGACGATGAGGCTGTGAAAGCTGTTTTTGAGAAGTGTGATATAAATGCCTATGGAGGCTATAGGAAAGGAAACATTTTCTTTTACAAGATTTCTGAGAATATGATCAAGTGGTGCCTGGAACAAGGAGCAGACATTAACTATCAGGATCAGTTCCATAGCACGGCTTTGATGGAGCATCTGGGAATTGCCAGTAAAGAAAGCGAGAAACAGGCTCTTTTGCTGATCAAAAATGGAGCTGATGTGAATTATGTTGGAGGTACTACAAGGGATTGCGCCCTGGCCAGAGCTATAAGTAGCGGGCACATGGAGGCAGTAGAGGCGCTTCTGGCTGCAGGTGCCGATTTAAATGCAGAGAATTTCCATCATCACACCCCGCTTGAGGCTGCTTTTGCCAGAGCTCTGCCGATAGATCTGATAAAGCTATCTCCAGTAACGGAGATGCTCTTGAGAAGGGGAGTTGTTGCCAGCGACACTGTTAGGAATGAGTTCCTGCGTGTGGCAAAAGATATAGAGTTCAGAAGAAGTGATGCTAATGCAGATTTCATGAAGCAGGTGGATGAAGCGATGGATAAGCTGTACGAGCTTTTGGATGTTCAAAGGGTTCCCAGGAGACAGCAATATGACGGCGTTAGCGAAATAAGGCCAAAGGCAGATACATGGCAGAAACAGTACCAAGAGCTGTGGAATCTTCTGGTTCCGGGCAGTGGACACGCATCAACTGTGCAGGGAGAAGTTATCAGGATTGCTGGCCGGCTATCTTATGAAATTCTGGACAATGGCAGTATAAATTGGGATTCGGATTTTGGAGAACTGGTAAAAGCGTTTGTGCGATATCTTAAAATGGGGCAGCAGCTTTCAGATGCAGAATCTGCGGAAATAGCAGAGCTTGTAAAAGGCATTAAGGATAAAGGCGATAAAGAACTAGGGAGACTTACTGAACTTGCCGTGAAGTGGGTTACACTGAATCCGCTGCCGATAAAGCTTGAAAACGCGGATTATAAGAGATGATATGAATAGACCAAATTTTAAAGACTTGAAAAATTTAATAAAGGCAATAGACGATACAAATGAAGCCTATAAAAATATCTATAATGAACGTTTACTTCAGGAGGACAGTATCAAGAAGCTATGCAACAAGATTGCAGGAGACCAAGCTCAGAAGGATCTTTTTGAGGTTTCTGTGGACGAGTTAAAAAATGCAAAGGCAGGAATCCGTGTTCAGGCTCTTATAGATGCAGGGTACCGTAATCTGGGACAGATAGCTCAGGCAACTGATTTTGAGATTCAGACTGTTAATGGTATTGGGGAAAAACAGACAGAGGCAATAAGAGGTATTATTACAGATTTCGCCAATAGTCTTGCGGCTAAAGTCACGATACGACTTGATATTGATGATAACGCTGCACTTATCACAGAGCTTGCAAATTATATTAATAGTGAAAAAGTTAGAAAAGATGCTTTGGAGGCCGCATCAAATCTGGATGCATATGCTCAAAAGATAAAAGATAGCGGAATGATCAGAAACAGTTTTCGCTGGCTTTTTTCTGGTTCTGTGTCCAAGCAGAATACAGTTGCCATGGCTGAGGATATATATGAGTTTTGTAACAGTGCTTTCTTCGAAAGGCTTTTGCATATTCTTGAGCTGTACCAGGAAGCTTCCAATACTCCTTGGGCTAAGGCGCAAGAATCATTTCGCAAGAGCGGTGCTGATTTTTATGCAATCCTGGAAAAATTGGGTAACTCCACTGGCAACCGACCTTTTGTATATGACAGTATTCCAGCTCAGCTTGCGGAAGAGATAAATGTAATAGATTTGAATCTCAATGAGTTTAGGGGAACACTCAGAGCATATCAGGCCTTTGGGGCGAAATATATTTTGAATCAAAAGAAAGTACTTCTTGGCGACGAGATGGGGCTTGGGAAGACAATCCAGGCAATTGCCGTTATGTCCCACATACATGCAACTGAAAATGAAAAATGTTATTTTCTGATTGTCTGCCCGGCAAGTGTACTTATCAACTGGGCAAGAGAAATTAAAAAGTTCAGTAACATAGAGGCCTTTATTTTACATGGACAGACAATTGATGACTCTTTTGACAGATGGCAGGAAAATGGCGGAGCTGCTATAACCAACTATGAATCTATGGGCAAAATAGTTGATCGGATAGACAGGCATATGTCTCTTTCAATGCTGGTAATAGATGAAGCTCATTACATGAAGAATCCCGATGCCAAAAGAACTATGTACATCAGAAGACTTGATAATGAGTCTGAAAGGATTCTTCTGATGACCGGGACGCCTCTGGAAAACCGGGTTGATGAAATGTGCAATTTGATTGATTTTGTTCGTCCGGATATGACAAAAGAAGTGAAAAATCTGGCAAATATCAGTCATCTGCCACAGTTTAAGGAAAGCCTTGCTCCGGTTTATATCAGAAGAACAAGGCAGCAGGTTCTCAAGGAACTTCCGGAGATTGCTCAGGAGCAAGAGTGGTGCGACCTTACGGAAGTAGATAAGGACAGATACAGAGAGGCAGTTTTACGAGGAAGCTTTTCTGATATGAGAAGAGTATCGTTCTTGCAGGATGACATGGCGACATCTTCTAAATGCATGCGACTTTTAGAACTGCTCGAGCAGGCCGAGCGCGAGGGAAGGAAAGTTATCATATACTCATTTTTTAGAGAGACAATCTCGAAAGTCAGCGCTTTTCTGGGAAGTAGGTGCATAGGCGTGATCAGTGGGGATACTGCGATGAGTACAAGACAACTTTTAGTGGATAAGCTCGCAGATGCCCCTGGAGGAAGTGTGCTTGTGAGTCAGATAATAGCTGGTGGCGTTGGCCTGAATATTCAGGCAGCCAGTATAGTGGTGTTCTGTGAACCACAGATCAAGCCATCTCTTGAAAGCCAGGCTCTTTCAAGAGTATACAGAATGGGGCAGATTCGAAATGTACTCGTATACAGGCTTTTGTGCCCGGATACCATTGATGATGATATGATGCTGATTCTGGAAGAAAAGCAGTTAGAGTTTGATAACTATGCTGATGAATCTGTTGTGGCTGGCGCTTTTGATAACATAATGGACAAGGAATGGATCAGTAAGGCATTAGAAAAAGAACGGCAGAAATATTTACCTGTGGTAATTTGATAATATTCCGCAAGATATCATATTCAAGTTGATATCTTGCGGAATATTATTCCCAGAGGTCGATATCTTGCGGAATATTATTCCTAGAGATGGAATCCCTGGGCCCATTGTACGAAAGAAATTAAAAAGTAGAATTTCATATAAGCCAGAAAATTAGGCGACTTACACGAAAGTAACATGTAGGCGTAAATTCATATAAGCAAGTATAAAAGAGAAGAAGTGGAGGCTTTACACGAAAGTAGCTGAAAGACGTAAATTCATATAAGTAAGCAAAGTTTGGTAGAACTGCTACTCTTACACGAAAATAGTAGATAAGCATAGTTGCGTGTAAGAGAAGACTGTAATGGCTTTATACGAAAACAGCATGCAGGCGTAGTTTCATATAAACAAGTCCAGGATGAACTTGATGATATCCAGATGTATTTAATATAATAATGACAATTGATATTATCGCATGATTGCAGGAGATTAGCTGCTATGGGGAGTTTAAGGATGGCTGAGATAGATAGGTTAAAAGAGATAGTTGAAAAACTGCGAAGCGAGAACGGATGCCCTTGGGACAGAGCGCAGACTCATGAAAGTCTAAAAGCGCCAGTTATTGAGGAAGCTGCTGAAGTGGTATGCGGAATAAACATTCTGGAGGAGACAAAAGATCCGGAAAATCTCAAGGAAGAACTGGGAGATCTCCTTCTGCAGGTAATGTTTCACGCCGTTATTGCTGAGGAAGAAGGCCTTTTTACATTTGACGACGTGGTAAAAGGCATATCGGAAAAGATGGTGAGAAGGCATCCGCATGTGTTTGGCGGCGTTACGTATGCATCTGAGGAAGAGATGCATGAAGCCTGGAACAAAATTAAGAAAGAAGAAAAAGCAGGTAAAGAGTGGCATGAAGAATACCTCCCTGCAGCATTCCAAGAGGCTACCCAGCTGATCAGGAAGGCAGAAGAGAGAAAAAAGAAGAAAAACTAATGTATTATAGGTAAATACTATTGTTGGAGTATTGCAATGAAAAAGAGAATAATCATCATAAAGGAAAGCTATGGAAGTGGCTGCTACGCGGGCTTTGCCGAGAGAGAATGCCCTATCCCAGATTCTTCAACCATCCGGAAATTGTGATGATTGATGTAGAGTAGTTGGGGATATTTTCAAACTGAATATAGAATATAAAACAAGGTAGATGGTAGAATAATAGTATGAATAACTATAATTCTGCCATTTCTTTTGTAATTAATTTAATAATATTTTTGGTAACTCTGATATCTACTGTGCAGCTATTTTTTAAAGACAGAAAGTGGTTCCTGCAAAGGGCAAGAGAAGCCTTCAGGTTCTTTACGGTTCAGAGTAATGCTTTGTGCGCTGTATCAGCTCTTTTTATGCTGCTTTTCCCTGCAGCTGAGTGGACGTATTATTTAAAGATTATTGGGACCTCTGCTGTAGCTGTGACTATGATGACAGTTTTGCTTTTTCTTGGGCCTGTTTTTGGATATCAGTACATGTTTAAGGGATCGGATTTGTTCATGCATCTGCTGACGCCACTTATGGCGCTGGTGTCGCTGTGCGTATTTGAGAGAAGAGGAATATCTTTTGCCAAGTCATTTATTGGAATAATCCCAGTTGCATTGTATGGTCCGCTATATATGTATAAAATACTATTTGCGCCAGAAGGAAAGCGCTGGGAAGATTTTTATGGTTTTAATCGAGGCGGTAAATGGAGAGTGTCATATGTTTTGATGCACCTTGGCACAGCAGTAATCTGTGTTTTCTTGTATCTGTTGCTTAATATATGATGTCACTTTCCTAAATAGCTTTTGAGTATAGGGAGGAAGTAAGAGTCAAATTCAGATAGTTCATCTTGTCGGAAAAGAGTGATCAATAGAGCTGCAAACATTTTATGGAGGCTGTAAAGGCAAAAGTAAAGGAACAGATAGAAAAGCGAAAAGAAGCTATTTAGGAGGAAAAGACATGCCATTTATTTCAACAAAAACAAATGTGACAGTATCAAAGGAAAAAGAAACACAGCTGAAGCAGCGCTTGGGGCAGGCAATATCTATTTTGCCAGGTAAGAGTGAGAGCTGGCTTATGCTGGCTATTGAAGGCGATGTGCCTATGTATTTCAGGGGAGATGATTCTCAACCTACAGCATTTATTGAAGTTAAGGTTTATGGAAGTGCGCCGTCTGATGCTTATAACAAGATGACGCAGGAACTGACAGGAATATATGGTGATATCCTGGGTATAGCTCCTGATCACATGTATATCAGGTACTTTGGATCTGATGACTGGGGATGGAATGGAAGTAATTTCTGAAGTAACTTCTCATTTTTCCTATTAAACGTCTTTAATATGCATATTTGGATATTTATCGCCTATCGTTGCGAATCTAAAATATAGTCAATAGATAGAAATGCGCTGATTGAAAGGAGGATGCCAATGAACAGCTTTTGGAAAGGTTTTATTGTAGCTTTGATTGTTGTTTATGTTATCTTGCCGAGGGATTTTGTTCCGGGGCCTGTTGATGACATCCTGCTGATGTTTCTTTTGTTTGTGGCGTGCAGAAGGAAATCACATACAGAGGAACATGACAAAGATAAGCGTATTGAAGTAGTTGACTCTGATTGTAAAGAAAGCAAGTGAGGGCAAATGTTATGGAAAAGAAACTGTATAGAAGCAATGATAGAAAAGTCTTTGGCGTATGCGGCGGCATCGCAGAGTATTTTGGCTGGGATCCAACAGTAATAAGAATCCTCTGGGTAGTGTTTACATTATCAGGCGGTTCAGGCGCAGTATTTTACTTGATTGCTGCACTTTTGATGGACAATAGGCCTGATTACGTTAGCAGGTATGAAGATCAGTAAGTGTAAAGCGAGCTCTTTTGAATAAGATGATAAAAAGAGGTTACGAAACAAAAACCATGAAGTTATTTAAAGGCAAGACACTTAACAATAATACAGATGCTATTGATATTGGAAAGTTAAACATGCTAACTTCTGAACCTGTTAATAAGGTTAAATATAAGCCGAATCCGTTCAATAGAAAAATAGATTTTTACTATGATGAAGACAAAGTTTTTATAGAAGGTTTGGCTGACAATTACTGCACATTTTGGTTGTCAAAGACAGATATTGCAGATACTTCGCTAAACGCTCAGATATGCAAACATATTTTATGTGATTCATTTGATGAATATTATTCTAAAAGCAAATACTATCATGAATTACATTGTTTATTTAAGAAATCTATCTATAGGGAGTGTGTGATGGGGAATTGCGCAGATAGAAGATGGCATACTCCGTTTGGAGGGTATATTAGTGATGATGATAATGCAGGATCATCCATAGCTAAATCTCTAATTACTTTTAAAAGTGAAATAGATAAACTGTGTGAAGCAAGAGAAGATGGTGGTAATTATTTAAGCGTCATGCAGAGTATTTTGGAACATTTATCGCAGAGAACTAATGATTCTGTATGGGATTATTTTGCTGCCACTCCATGGATTAAGATTGTGAAGGATGAAGACTACTTATTATGCTCTAAGAATGAACAGATTAAAGGCTTATACTTGCAATTAGTCAAACATTGCTCGGATCTTTATAGCAGGTATATGACAGCGGTACGTTAGCCAGAAAATTCAAGATTTAAGAAAGCTATCCATACTATTTCCGTACTGGAATCGTGGTGTAATGTAAACAACAAAGGAGGTAGTGACCATGGCAAAAACTTTAATCGCTTTCTTTTCAAGAGCGGATGAAAATTATTTTGGTGGAGCAATGAGATATGTAAAGGTGGGTAACACAGAAATCGTTGTTAACCAGATGAAGGAACTGATCGATGCAGACACATTTAAGATTGAGATGGTAAATCCTTATTCACCTGTGTACATGACCTGCATTGATGAAGCCAAGAAAGATTTAAAAGAAAATGCTCGTCCTGAGCTTACAAATTATTTAGATAGCATAGATGAATACGACACCATTGTGCTTGCTTATCCAAATTATTGGGGAACATTTCCTATGGCAGTTGCAACTTTCCTTGAAAGATATGATTTTACAGGGAAAAACATTCTTCCTCTTTGCACAAATGAGGGAAGCGGCATGGGCTTAAGTGAACGTGATGTAAAAAAGTATGCTAAGGGCGCAGAGGTGAGAAGTGGTCTTGCAATTACTGGAAGTCAGGCTGCAAATGCGAAGGCTGCAGTAGAAAAGTGGTTTGCTGCAAATGGATTGATGTAAAGAAATCTCTTATCAACGAGCCTGTATTTGCAGAGCTTGGTAAGAAATATGACAAGTCATCAGCACAGATTATACTTCGCTGGCATACTCAGATGGGATTTGTAATAATTCCCGGAAGCAAAAATGTAGATCACATCAAGGACAAATTGGACATTCTTGATTTTATGCTCACATATGAAGAAATGGCAGAAATTGCCAAGCTTGATAAGAATGAGAGATATTATCATAGAACGGATGCTCAGCTCGTTCAGTTTGCAGGGTGGAAACCGGATTTTGAAAAATAGGCTTTGTAGTATTAAGCTAAATAATGATACGTGTAGACGTTTTCATTTGCCGGAGAAGATTGTAATAAAGTTTGATTTAGTGTAGAGGATCTTAGGATCCTCTATTTTTCTTTGATAGTCTTTGATAGCTTCTTAGGTGTCCGCTTTATAGACCATGTTGTGTGAGATGATACTATTGTCAGAAACATCATCAGGAGAGATGGAAAAAGTAATTTGTGGGTGGAACTGCAAATTGATTCATAGAAAGGCGGTACAAAATATGTTTTTTGGAAAAAGAGAAAAGGATAAAGACGTAAGAATTTCAGAATCGCAATATAAGAGCCTTGTAGGCGGAATGTCTAAGAAAGAGCGCAAGGATTTTGAGCGGAAACAGAAAGAGTTTAGGCGTGACAGTGAAGATGATCGCCTGGAAGCTTGGCTCGATTTTGAAGATGACATGGATGATATGGGCTGGTAAGGAGGCACGTTATGGATAACAAACATTACATTTTCTTTTGCAATAGATGCTGCAGACCAATAGATAAATTTGATGTGGCTATTGCAAAGATCGCACTCTTTGCAGTGAAGTTCACATTGTTCTTGATCATTGCTTTTGCTGTGTTATTGATGAACATTTTTTGAGACATGAGGGGAAGCGCGGATGAAGAGATTACTGTATTGGGTAAAGAAATGCCTCATGGGACATGACAAGTTTTGTCGGTACTTCTGCGTGACATACGAGTACTATGACATCTGCCAGAGGGATGGGGAGTTGTACTAACTAAAATGAAATTAGCTATGTTTTTCATAAAACTATAGAATACATGGTGATTTGAGATTATCATAGAATACATAACTGCACAGGATGATTTTTACTTTTGTGCTTGATTAAAAATGGGGAAAAGATATGTGTATGAAAAAGGACGGGGTTAAGTTGAAAAGTATAATTAAGCGGAACTGTAAAAATACTGAAGATAACGAAAACTTATATCGTGACTTTGCACCAGTGGATTATATTGGGGAAGAGTCGGAATATTTTTCTGCATTGGATTGGGCATTACAGAATAAAAGGATATCTAACATTGCTTTATCTGCACCATATGGCGCTGGAAAGAGTAGCGTAATCGAATCATACATTAAGGCAAGAAAACTGAAGGCTCTTCAGTTATCGCTAGCTAATTTTGACGATAAAAAGAATAATGATGTTAATTCTGGTAACAATAATTCAACAGAAGTGGAAAAAGAATTTCTAAAAAAGCTGTTTTATAAGGTTGATTACAAAAAAATTCCTCAAAGTCGGTATAGAAAATTGCATAAGATTTCTTTTTGGCAGATATATGCATTTGTGACAGCTATAGCATTTTTGGTTTTTGCTTTTTGTGTTGCACTTGATTTAACAAAGGTAAAAGAGACATTCACTGTTTTAAAAAATTCTATAGTAGAGCTTAAGTTGCCAAATGTAATTGGATGGGGATTGATTATTGCTTGGATAGCATCTTCTATAGGAATAGTGAGCTATATCTTGAAAAGAACATTTTCAAAATGGAAGAATTGGGAAATTAGTGTAAGTGATAAGGCAAAAGTAAAAACGGAGGATGATTCTGATAAATCTATTTTTGATAAGTATCTAGATGAAATAATCTATTTTTTTGAAGAAACGGATTACGAAGTGGTCTTTATAGAGGATTTAGATCGCTTTAAGGCTATAGATTTATTTACAAAGCTTAGAGAATTAAATGTTTTGCTTAATAGATATGAGTCTATAAAAAGGCATATTACATTTGTGTATGCAATACGAGATGATTATTTCCCTACTGGGACAGATAGGACAAAGTTTTTTGACTATATAATTCCTATTATCCCTTATATAAATGCAACGAACTCAGATGATTTACTTAGGCGTAGAATCGACGAAATTGAAAAAAAGGGTATAAGGATTGATATCGGGGATGAATATATTACGAAGATTGCATCGTATATCGGAGATATGCGTGTCCTTACTAGTATTGTTAATGAGTTTATTACATATAAAAGGACTGTTAAAAAAGACGATTCGTTAAGCCTTAAGGACGAAGAACTGTTTTCGCTTATGGTATTCAAAAACCTATATCCTAAGGAGTTTGCAGATATTGAGTCTGAAAAAGGCATAATAAAAGAGGCGTTTAGTTGTAAAGAAAGTTTTATTTCAGATAAGAATAAAAGGCTTGAAGAGGACATTCGAAGTGCAGAAGAAATATTGTCAATCCGAGAAACTGATATATTGAAAGACGTACAAGAAATAAAGCAGGCCATGTTTCAAGCCATTGCGCCTAATAATAGCATAAATGCAGTAATGCTTACTAAGACAAATGCAAGATACACATATGATCAGATAATGGATGCTTCTTTTGACTTAAGTTTATTTGAAAACGAGAATCTTGTCGTTTATGCCGCAACACCTTCTGGAACTGGCTTTAATAAAAACATAGCTGACATAGAAAAAGAATATACAAAGAATCATATTGGATATATCAAACGTTGGAAAGTTGCATCGGATTGTGCGGATGAAAGAATTAATGAGTTAAGGAAAGAAATAGAGAAAAAGAAAAATGAAGTATATAAATTGAAAGCAACCAGGTTACAGAAACTAATCGAAGATTATAGCTCTGAAGCTGTTTTTGAAGATCATAATCTTATATTAAATAATCAACTCTTGGTATTTTTGCTTAGAAATGGCTACATTGATGAGACATATGTTAATTATATAAATTATTATCATCCAGATAGCATAACTCCAGATGAACATGAATTTATTTTAAATCTTCGAAACTATGGTGGAATAAAGAACTATGCACAATGTTTGATGCATCCGGATCGAGTAGTAGATAAGCTGGTTCCTCATGAATTTAGACAGATAGAAATATTGAATTTTTCTTTGACAACGTATTTGGTTACTAAGAAAAGAGATTCTTTTAAGGCAACAGAGTTATTTGGATTACTCTCGATGAGAACGCCGGAAACCAAAGAGTTCATACAGCGATATATTCAAGCGGAGCCATCAAATTCATCAGCGTTTATAAACAAAGTAGCAGAGTTCAATTGCTATATGTGGAAAGATATCGAATGCGATGAAACTATTCCTGATGAAGAAAAAGTGAAATATTTCGATCTGGTGATGCAGAATGCTTCTACTGAGGCGATTGTTAGTATGGAGGATGTAGATAGTAGTGTTTCTACATATATGATTGAGAGGGTGGATATATTTAATGAGCTTAAAGAGTGTACAGATAGTAAGCTAGTAGAGATATTGAAGACTCTTAATATTAAGTTAAGAAATACGTTACTCGAGGGGGTTAATCCAGAGCTATTTGATTACATTTATCAAAACAATGCATACGAAATTAATCCGATTATGGTTGGAGAAATTATAAAATATATATCTCCCGAATCATATGAACGATCCAAGTTACAAAATTACACGGTGATAAGGTCTCTGGAAAGTGGTTGTATCCAGAATTATATCAACGAGAACATTGATGACTATGTAAAAAATATAGTGGTTTCCGAAGAAAACTGTGAAGAAACTCAGGAAGCAATCGAAGAGATATTTGAACGAATAGGCTTTAATCCTCGAATATGTATAGATATTGTTTCAAAGCAAAATACTGTGTTTAAGTCTTTAGATAGGCTGAAAGAAGCTATGAATGCAAAAGACAATGTGGGTCAGATTGGAATACATAAAATAATCGATTCCATGATGGAACAAGATAAGCTTCAGATTAATTGGAATGTTATCGAGACATACTATAACCTGTTTGGGATTACAGAAATCATTTTTGATAAGATTGAAATATTCCTGGATGAGCTCCTTGGCGAAGATTTTGAGGTTGATGAAAAGTTGGTAAATACTCTCATTCTTTGCGAGTGGTCTCAAGATGACAAGTATAGAAAGTTTGTAGAATGCTTTGAAGACCAAGAATGTAATATGGATTTAGCTGAAATTCCAGAGCCTAATCTTAAGGTGTTGTTGGATCTACGTTATATCCCTTTCTCTTTGGAACTAGTGAAGAGAGTAAAGGAGAGTTTTCCTTCTTTGAGCATTGTACTATTTGAAAGGTATAAAGAGGAAATTATTAAAGCTTTAGATGAGATTCCTGTTGAATGTATTCCATATGGCCTAATTTTTGAGTCAAAAGAGTTCTCTAATGACGAATGCCTTTTGCTTGTGAAAAAATGTGATATAAGTGATATCACAGAAGAGATCGCTCTATTTATTATGCATCATGAAGGCGGTGTGGATAAAAAACGTGTTCTTGCAGCATGGAATATTTTGCCAGATGAAAAGAAGTATGAACTTTTGGTAAATCATATTGAAGTGTTAGACAATAAAGAATTGCCAGCTTTGTTCAATCAACTTGCTTCTGTATACCATTCGTTGGCACTGAGAACGAATCATAAAGTTAGTTTAGACAAGACTGGCTACAATGAGAAGTTGCTTAATAAACTTAAGAAAAAAGGATATTTGACAAGTGTAGGGGAGGAAGAGGTTTTTGGTGAATTTTCTGAATATGAAAATCACAAGGAGACAAAAACAATGCTCTTTTGTAGAGTAAGAGCAGCTAAGGTCAATAAAGTGGGAAGCTGAAAAGAATGATAAAAAGGTTGATATAATATCGAAAAAACCTAATAAGAAAATGGTTTTCGGTATTTGAGTAGAGATGAATTGGAAAGGAGGCAAGACTATGGCACCAAATGTATTTAACCGGATACCATCAGGTTTTTTTAACCTGCTCTCGAGTGGAAGTGATTATATGAACAATGCCGGTTGCCTCCTTGAAATATATTCACAGTATGATATGGAAGTTTCATATCGAATTAGTCGTAAACAGCTACGCGATGCACTTGCTAGTTACATTTACGAGAATAATCTTAGCTTTTCTGAAGAAGAGGCTGATGAGAAATGCTCAGATGTAGCTAACAGCATAATTCGTAAGTTTACGGATGAAGATTGTGGATGGTTAACTGAGGAAACAGATGATGCATCCTATGAGAAATATATCATTATGACGGAAGCAGGCATTGCTCTTTCAGAGTTTTTGCTTGCATTAGAACAGCCTGAGAAGGTTGAGTATTCTTCGTATATCTACAACATTTACAATACTCTGATGAATTCTGATCAATGGAAGTCAGATCCTTATGTAAATGCTATAAAGGCCGTTTATAACAACGCTAAGGCGTTATCTAAATCATTAAAGAGATTATCAACATTCATTCGTAAAAAAATAGAAGAATTAACTCGTGAGACGTCGCTTGAAACTCTTACTGACCATCTGTTGGAATATTGTGATGGTGAGTTTATCAGGGAATATGCTCGTCTCACTAAGCAGCAGAATATACATATGTATCGAAGCCATATCCGTTCAAAACTGGATGAGATAGTAAGCAATCCGGAAATGCGTGAACTGATAATGTATGGTTGTGCTATTGAAGAAAATGTATCAGAAGATGAGGCGGCGGAACTTGTTCTTGATATGGTGGAGAACACTAAGAAATTCCTTAATGAAGATTATGACCGCATCATGCGTGATATAAAGCATAAGATCAACATGCATATTCATATTGCGGTTGGAAGGATTCGTTTTATCCGCAACAGCGGAAAAGATGCTCAGGGCAATGTTGAGCAGGTATTGAAGATGCTTAGGACAAGCATAGACGAAGGGAACCTTCTGGACGATCTTTCTGATGAGATGACTAAGCTATACAAGTTTGACAAGAATGAGTATATAGATACAGCATCTCTATGGAATCCTCGCAAGAGTAAGACCATTAAAAAGGCGGTAACGACAGATACAGAGACTCTTACTCAGCAAGACAAGGATGATGCAATTTCTGCATTAGAAAAAGAAGCCTATAATCCATATTCCAAGAAGCGTATGAAGATATATTTGGACGAGCAAATGAAAGGAAAGGACGAACTCGATAGCTCGCAACTTCCACTTTCTAACAAGAAAGAGCTCCTTTCTGATATTTCTGCAGTGGCTTATTGTGAGGAAAATGGATTTGAGATAACAGTTGAAGATGGGTATATGGAAGCAAATGATATGATTTTGCGCCGGTTCAAAATAAGGAGAAAAGCAAATGGGGTTTGAAGCAGATTGGGATATGTATACTTCCAGTGAGAAGGAACTGTTTCAGCGTGTGTGTAGGAGATTATTAAAATCTACATTCATAGTTAAAGAAAAAGATGATGACAGCAAGAAGCTTTATACCTTTGTGGCTAAGAATGAAGAAACTGTAAGTTCATATTTAAGCCATATGGGTTTTGATATCAAAGTTGACAGAGACAACGGTGTCACTATGCTTGTGAATTCCGGAGATTCTTCTGATTCGGGTAAGATACAGGCAAACAGATTAAGACTTCGCAAAGCAGACACTGTTGTTTTGTGTTGCCTGTGGACAGTTTATCTTGATCGTATACGACGTGGTAACCTTTCAAAAGGAATTGTCATTTCAATCTTGGATTTAAAGCAGGAACTGGAGAAATACGGTTTCAGAGAAGATTTTGACGGAAAGACTCTGATGGCTGATATCCTTAAGCTTTTCGCAAAATATAATTTGGTTGAGGTGTCAGGAAAGCTTGGCGATCCGGATTGCAGCATAAAGATCTATCCGTCTATCCAGTTTGCACTTGATAGTGTAGAGTTTCAGAATTTAGTTGAGGAAAATGGTAAGAAGATAAAATCCATAAATGCATCCGTAGACGATGATGAGGAAGAAGTGGAGGAACCGGATTATGACGAGTAATCGAAAAGTAGCTACCGGCCTTCAGCTCATTAACTGGTCGCGATTTACTAGCGTGAAGATGAAGTTCGAAGGATCGACGTTAATCACAGGTAATAATGGAACCGGAAAGTCTACTGTTCTTGATGCAATCACTTATCTCTTAACGGGAAACACTCATTTTAATATAGCAGCCAAAGACCGTGACAGAAGTGTTGCAGCGTATGTGCGTGGCGATACTCATAGCGAAGGCGCTGGTAGATACTTGCGCGGAAATATGGATGTGGTGAGCTATATCGCCATGGAGTTTTATTCCCCAATGGATAAGGCGAAGATGGTTGTGTTTGTTACCATTGAGCTTAAGAAGGACGAATCTAAGGCAAATTCCTATTGGTATGTTGCTAAAGATGCGTCACTTTCTGATATTGTTTTCTGCGAAGAGAGGGATGGCAAGTTATCTGTTTATCCCAAGAGTCAGATTACTGTAAAAGGACAACACATCAGCAGTAAAGAATTCATGGGAATGGAGAGAGGAACTAAGCAGGTTCTTCAGGCTATGGGACTTCGATGCGAAGTTTCAAAGTATAAATCCAAGATAATAAAAATGATGTCATTTGATCCTCAGAAGAACATAGACAAGTTTATTCAGGAATGTGTTCTTGAAGAGGGAGAGATGTCTTCTTTGGCGGATCTTAAAGAACAGAGAGCCAATTATGAAGAAATCAGGCAGACATATGATGACATGCTCGAAAGCAAAAAGGTTTTGGAGCATATTGAGGACTGTACGAGAGAATATGAGCAGAAGTACTCTGATTATAACAAGCGCCGATTAGTGCTTGGATATCAGAAGTGGCAGAGTGCGGTACAGGCTATAGAGAAGCTGAAGAGTGCAAAGGGACAAGAAGAAGCTGGACTTGCTTTCCTGGTAGATAAGAAGGAAAAGAAAGATAAAGAGCTCGAAGAGGCAAGACAGAAGCTTGAAGAATTAAATAGTAGCCGTGATTACCAGGATATAAGCAGTACTCTTAAACGCTTTGAAAATCAGATAGAAAAGCTTTCTAAGGAGCGCGATCTTCTTTCAAAGTCTGTTAAAGAAGTTGAAGCCCTTCAAGGGTGGATCGATAGAACAATGCAGGACTATTCAGAAGAACTGCAGTTAGATCTTGATGTTAAGGACGAACTGACTACCATCTCATCTAAAGGCGATACTACTAAGAAGGTTGCTGCTTTTTATACTTTTTCTGAAGAGATAAAGTGTATTTGTGAGCTTAAGAAGTTGGCGCAGCTTAGGAACAGGGATCAAATAGAGAAGGATAACGATTCTCTTGCTCAGAAACTTGATGAGAAAAAGCAGCTCGAAGGAAATAAACTTGTATTTGAGCCTGGATATGAGAAGACCAGGAGTTTGATTTCTGAGGAGCTTAAGAAGCAGAATATCTCGACAGATGTTAAGTTCTTTGTTGAACTTATTACGGAAGTCAAAGATAAAAAGTGGAGACGAGCTATAGAGACATTCCTGGGCGGAAAACGCTTTAATATAATAGTTGATCCAAAATACACAGCTCAGGTTTTGAAAATTGTTAATGATAATCCTGCAACTAAGGGAAAAGTTGTAATAGCAGATAAGCTTGAAGCTACAGAGATAGTAGCTGGCTCTGCAGCTGAGCAACTAGAGATAATTAATCCCACGGCCCGCATGTATGCTAATTATTTGCTTAATGGAATCCATCTCTGTGAGACAGTAGATGAGCTTCATGAGTATCCTAAGGGTGCGATTATGCCTAATGGTATGCTTGCCAAGAGCTATGCTGTTGGTAAGATGCAGATTAATGGTACCAAGCTCTTTATTGGTCAGGATGCAATTAAACTGCAAATAGAGGATTTGGGAGAAGAAATCCATGCACTTGAGGAAGGTATAAAAGAGCGTTCTGCGCTCAATGATTCGCTGAAGGCAGAGATTATCGGATTACAGAAAAAATCCTTAAACCAGGATGACTATGATTTTGAAGCTGTAAATGAGTATGATGCCGTAAAGGAAAGTCTGAGAGCTGCAAAGAGCGAGAAGGAAAATTATGAGAAGGATCCGAGTCTGACTGCGATGCTTGAGGCATTTAGTAAGGCAAAGGCAACCCATCAGCAAATTGAAGAGGAAATCCGTGCTCTATACAAAAATATAGGCGGTTCAGAAAAGGAAATAGAAAGAATACAAAAGGACATCTCTTCAAAGGAACAACTACAGGAATCTGCTCAAAAAGAGTTTGAACAGGAATGTCGAGAGATGCCAGAGTTAAGGCAACCAGCTATTGATATGTACAACCAACAGATTCAGAAAAAGGATACGGTAATTACTGAAAAGACTGTACGTGAATGGGAACGTGAGCTGGATAAAGCCAAGAAAGATCTGGAGAATGCTCACCTGCAGTATTGCAGAATAAACGGCACAGATAACCAGATGCGTGGAGTGTCATTTATTGGTTATTACAGGGAGCAGTATCGTAATCTTGCTAATGTTCAGATTGAGGAAGCAAAACAAAAACTGGAAAAGCAGGGCGAAAAGCTTCAGAGTGCGTTTGTGGGAGATTTTGTTGCCGAGATAAACGAAACAATTCGTGGTGCTAAAGAAGAAATTGATAAGATCAATAAGGAGTTGAAAGGTCGTCCTTTTGGAAATGATGTTTATCAGTTTGAGATGAAGGAAAGGCTGGATTCTGAAGGAAAAGCACTGTTTTTTAAGATATGTAAGCAGATGCATGAATATTTTGATAATGCTGAATACTATCTTAATGTCATTAAAGATGATGAAGATAGTGAACATGATATTAAGGAATTCATCGATATAGTGCTTAACGAAGAAGATGAGACAGAATATACAGATTATCGAAAGTACTTTACCTACGATATGCGAATTATAAGTAAGCAGGGTGAAGATGAGGTTCAGGCTACATTGTCAAAGAAGCAGGGATCTGCAAGTAATGGTGAGAAGCAGACACCGTACTTTATCATTTTGGCAGCAAGCCTTCTACAGCTATATCCTAAGGATCGTAGCAGTGCTCGTCTGGCATTCATAGATGAAGCATTTTCAGCACTGTCCAGAGAGAGAATTGAGCAGATGGTGGATTACCTTGAAACAAATGATTTTCAGGTGGTTTATGCAGCACCTCCGGATAAGATAAACAGTATAGGTTCGCATATACAGACAACAATTACCCTAGTTCCTAAGGGTCGCCAAAGCTTTGCGGTAGAAGGCCTTATTAAAAATCTTGAGGAGTGATTTTAATATGACAGATAAGTCAATTAAGTTGAATAAGCGGCAGAAAGAGGTCCTTAAAGCTCTTCTCGATAAGTTCGAGAAGAGCAAGACTTATCGTGGAGAGAATACAGTTAATCAGAGTTTTAAGGTTAAACCTTCAGATTTTTTTAGGGATTATGATTCTGATTTTGCTAATCTTGATGAACAAGGAGATTTCGAGAGAGAACTATGTGGACTTGAAGATGCCGGGCTGATTTATCTGTCAAAATCGAATGGAGTTATCAAGTCCATAGATATGGTTATTACAGCGCAGGATTCTTTCTATAGTATACTAGGCAGGACAGAGCTAAAACAATTGGAAGATAGTCAGATATCTATGTATAAATCTCATCTTGGTGAAAATGAGGTATTGGATCTGTTTTGCAAAACGCAGATCAAGCGTCTTGAAGAGCGAAAAAAAGCTGAATATGAGATGCCTGTAGCTAGTGAGATAATAAGGATTCTTGAATATATCGGCGGCAATACAGAAGAGATTCTTGAAAGAGAGTTATCCATTGAATTATTTGGTGATTCCAAGAGATTTGAGCGAGATTACCGCAATAAAGTCCTGACAGTCTTGAAAAAAAATGGGAATTTTAGAGATCTCATTGAAGATGTGCCTGATGATAGAGAACAGGGTCATGCAATACTGGCAGAGTATAATATTTTCCCTAATCCGACCTATGTTAACTTTAAAGGAGATGGCATTCTTTGCTTAAAGGGAGGAAAAAAGATAGAGTTAAGTCATTCTTTGGCAATTGCTATTGATTCCGGAACATTGGGCGAAATTGATACTGTTATAGTAAACTCCTCAAGGATAGTAACTGTCGAAAATCTTACAAGTTTCAATCGAGTACAGGATGAAGATACATTCTTTGTTTATCTGGCAGGATATCACAACACGGCTAAGCAAAATTTTATACGTAGGATAGCTGAGTCAAATCTTGATAAAGAATGGTTCCATTTTGGAGACATAGATCCGGATGGATTTTATATTCTTGAGCATTTAAAGAAAAAGACTGGTATTGCATTTTTACAGCTTTGCATGGGCGTTGACGAACTGAAAAGTTACAAGGAATACTGCAAGCCGCTTGAAAGTAACGATGAAAAAAAGGCAAAATCGCTGATTGAAAAAGGATTATATGAAGAAGTTATGCGATATATGCTTAAGAATAATATTAAATTGGAACAAGAAGTTATAAGCTGGAAACAAAAAGTGTAGTAAAAAATGTTCTGACTGAATAATAGGACTTCCTTTACTGTGATTTTATGTTAAGTACTGTTATTTGTGTATTAAAGTATTATTAGACTTATTCCATACCTTGATATTACGTTAGTTTTCCTAAGCCGAGAAGAATTTCGGCAGAGGTAAGATGGAAACGTAAATGAAGTACATTAGTACATTAGCAATCGTGTGTAAATGTATTGAAAATGTCACACACGAAAACTATAATTATATATGGAGGAACATATGTATGGATAAGAGTATTAAAACCTATACAATGAGTATTCGAGTAAGTCAGGACGAGCTAGACAAATTAAAACTTGCGGCTCGCTTGGAGGCATACGCATCTTACAGTGAATTTGTAAGAAGAACAGCATTACTAGAAGCAACTAAAGTAATAAATGAAAACAGCGTAAAGGAGAATGCAAATGGCAACAGGTAAAAGTGATGCAAGTGAAGAAACTACAAAAGGTTTAACTTCTGATAGGCTTAAAGAAATAGAAGGATATCCAACCGCTCAAAATGTAACGGTTGATGGTATAACTTGGTTTAAAGAAGATAGTTACAAAGGTACTTCATATGATTGGCTGAAAAGAGTATTTCGATATGCATCCAAAAAGCAAACTATGAAATCAAAGGGAACGCCCGATTATATCGTTACTTTAGATAATTCAGATGTAATAGTCATTATCGAGTGCAAAGGTTCTATGGATGATCATAGTATGTTTGATGATGTAACACGATACCTAGCTTATGGCTATGGTAATGCGGATGAAACTGAAAAATATGCTATTAACGGTGCTCTATGGTATGCGTCATTTTTGAAGGATGACTATGATGTTATAGCTGTGGGCATTTCAGGACAAAGCGAGGCTGAGGCAAAGGTTACATCGTTTGTTTGGCCAAAAGGAAGAGAAATAGGTGAAATAGCCCTACTCGAAGATGGCCATTTGGATGATTCGTTAGTTTCAATACATCAGTATAAAAAAGATGCCGATACAGTTTTGGGAAGGTTTGCAGAAACAGAAGAAGATATAAGAAAGGAACTAAGACGGTATACATTGGCATGTGCAAACTTCCTTAGAGCAAATGGAATAGAAGATAATTCAAAGGCGGGATTTGTTTCTGCAGTTATTTTGGGGCTTACTAACCATGAATCAAGATTGTATAAAGATACTAAAGCAGCAATAGATAAAAAACGTTCGTCTAAGGCAAAAAAAATGATTGGAGATTCTATAAGCAAAGATTCAGTAAAAATGCTTAAGTATTCTCTTTACGGTGAAGGTAATGATGAATATGCTGATGATTATGTAAAAGGGATTTGGGATATAGATGAAATTCCGAAGGGAAAGCGAGTCTCTTTAAAAAAATTCTATGATGCACTATTGGCGAAAGATGAATTAATCATGGCGCCAAAGGGAAAGGGAAAATATTTTCCTGATGGAGAAACAGTATTATCGAGTTGTATTTTCTCACTATATGAAAATGTTGTAGAGGTAGTAGAAAAGTATTCCGGAATAGATGTTATGGGAGAGTTTTATACTACTTTTCTTAGATTTACAAAAGGCAACGCTAAAGAAAAGGGAATTGTGTTAACACCTAAGCATATCACGGACTTTTTCTGTGATATTGCTGAGTATTATTCTGATACTAAATTTGACGAAAATACAAAGATAGTAGATATATGTTGTGGCACTGGGGCGTTTCTTATAGCTGCTCTTAACAGGATTAAGAAAAATATTCAGGCTGATAAGCAGAGTGAAGATAAAAAGCTAGAGAGATACGGAGTCGCTCAAAGGAATAGTTTGATTGGCGTTGAGAAAGATGCATCAATGTATGCACTTGCATACGCTAATATGCGTTTTCATGGTGATGGAAAATCCAATTTATTTAACTGTTCGTCATTATTAATAGATTCTTATGCACCAGCTGATGATAGTGGAAAGACTTTTGTAGGAAATAAAAAAATACCATTGAATGAGGCTTTGGCAGAGTTTGGCGACATTGATATAGGTATGATTAATCCACCGTATTCCTTAGATAAAAAGGAAAATAATACTGAACAAGAATATGAAATCGTAAAAGAAATAAATGAGCTTAAAGACAAAAATAAAAAATTAGCTAAGCAGATAAAAGATATAACGAAAAAAGCAAAAAAGGGATTTGAGAAAGAGGTAGAGGATCTTAATAAACAGATTCAGAGTAATAAAGATATAATTAAGTCTAAAGAATTAGCATTTGATAAAAGTGGATTAAGAGAAGTAGCTATACAAAAAGGGCAGTCTGAGCTGGATTTTGTGGCTTCCATGCTTCATTACTTAAAAAAAGGTGGAATTGGTATAGCTATAGTGCCAATGTCTTGCGCAGGTAATAGTGGCACAAAACTTAGAAAAGAGATTTTAAAGTATCATACATTGCTAGCATGTTCTTCAATGCCAGGACAACTTTTTTTTGATAGTCATGTTGGAACGAATACGTGCATTATGGTGTTTAAAGCACATGTGCCACATGATAAAACAAAAGCTGTATTTTTTGCGCGTTGGTTAGATGATGGATTTAAGGTGATCCCTCATAATGGTCGTAAAGATACAGGAAAATGGGATGCTATTCGTGCGGAATGGATTGATGAGATGGATGGAGTTGCATCGCCCAATCCTAAGAAATTTCTAAAAGTGAAAATTGATAATGGAGATGAAGCTTTAGCAGAAGCCTATATAGAAACTGATTATAGCCAGCTGACAGAAGATGATTTTGAAATGACATTAAAAAAATACGCTTTATACAGATATATGGAAGATCAAGGAATGTTGGAGGAATAATAATGCAGCTGTGGAATCATGAATGGAAAGACTTTCATTTATATGATTTGTTTAAAATTGATTCAGGTAATAAATTTGATAAAAGCAAGATGACATTCTATAATCCTACTGTGAATTTTGTTGGAAGAGCGCGTACTAATAATGGAATTACAGCACAGGTTGATGCTATAGATAATGTTGAGCCTTATGCGGCTGGATCATTAACTGTTGCGTTGGGGGGAAGTTATTTGGGGTCTTGTTTTTTACAAGACCAGCCATTTTACACCAGCCAAAATGTGAATGTATTGATACCGTTATGTGAAGATATGTCAGATACAACTAAACTTTTTATATCACACTTAGTACGTTTTGAAAGTGCCAGTAATTATAAGGCTTTTGCTCGAGAACTGAATGCTCATATAAAAAAGAATTTTGTTATCAAATTACCTGTTGATTCGAAAGGAAATCTTGATACAAAGTATATTGATGCTTTTATTACAAATATGAAAACGGACGTCACAACTATTCCGGATTATTTTTTAGATGAAGGATATAAAAAAGCATGTTGGTATATGGATAATATTAATCAACATGCTTTTGAAAAGGAATATGCTGGTTCGTTGAGTAATAAAAAAATAAAACTTGATGTATCTACATGGGGCAAATTCAAAGTATCTGACCTATTTTACATACATAATGGAAAGGGTATAACACAACAAGAAATTGCTGATAATGAGGGCGATTTTCCAGCAGTGCAAAGTGGTGAATCTAATAATGGAATAATGGGATATATAGATAAAGAATACTGCAAAGAAAAGGGATATACATTAATAGAAAAGGCATGCTTAACAGTGGCTCGTTCTGGCTCCTCTGGTTACATTTCTTTTCAAAAAAATGGATGCTGTGTTGGAGATTCAGCTAAAATATTAGAATTGAGATCTACAAATAATAACCCATATGTTTTGTTGTTTTTAAAAACTATTTTAATGGCAAATAAATACAGATATTTATATGCAAGGAAAGTGACAGAAGACAACTACTCGAATGAGGAAATCATGCTTCCTATAACATCAGAACAAGAGCCAGATTATAAATTTATGGAAGAATATATAAAATCACTAAGCTTTAGTGTTGGAATTTAATATGGTTACTCAAAACAGTTTGAATATGCATAGATAACTAGAAGCAAGCATCAAAATGTTCATAGAGCGGATAGCAAATCAGAAATGATTAACTATCCGCTCTATTTGTTTGTTTTTATTAGGATATGACTAGATATATTTTTCACAGAGCAAAGGCGTTTTTCAATTTATTATCATTTTATAATTGAGTATCGATATAATGTATAAATGTGTTCATGTAATGGTATAATATTTCTTGGGGGGCTTATTGCTCTCCCTTTTAATATAATGACATTAGCGCAGGTGTACGATATGAAATATTTCATTGATACATTTACTGATGAAGAATTAAAAACCATTGTTAGAGCTTCTGGAATTAGGAATTGGCTAGAACCGTTTAAGCGTAATAGTAGGCATTTCGCCAAATATATGCCAAGGCTTGGTAATTTGAAAACTAATTCTCCTATGGTAAATAAAAATTTGCCAGGTATAGTTGTAGAGGTATTTAGATCTCAGGATAGAAATTTTGTGCTTAATCTTGAAAAAGTAGCAAGGGATATGGCAAATGACCTTGCTAAGACCGCTTCGGAAGTTTTTGGGGAAGATATTACCGAAGACAGAATTGCTCATTTATCTGATGAAGAAATAGCAGATTTTATTATTCAATTTGATAAAGGTGTTGATCCTGATACGGGCAGGAAAAATAGAATAGATTTTGAGCTGTTATGGGTACAATTTAAGCTTCATGGAGTTGAAATAAGCGATGATAGGAAAGAACATATATTAAATCTTTGTTCAGATGATGTTCCAAAAGCTAAGGAGCTGCTTGGGAAAGCAATTTCTAATCAAGAAAATACTGATAGTGTTCTGGGATTAGAAGATAATATTGACGAATATCAATCTGTACTAGAAGAATTAGAGAAAAGTTCTGATGATGAAAATGTGGCAGGAGAAGGATCAGAAAATGATAACAGTGTAGATAATAATGATTTTGAAGAAGCTGATAACGAGGCAGATATTATTGGAGAGACAGATAGTATGGTTTACATTTGTTTGATTCAATTTTTTAATAATCATTACAATTTTACACCTATAGGGACGTATCTAGATGGTGAGTATCATGCGATTACAGAGGATGAGATTGCAAATCTCTTGCCGAAATCTGAAAAACGTAACATAAATTTTTCATATGCCTATAATTATTCTGATGTTATGAGTGATCGCTTTAAAGATAACGGTCTAATTGTTATGGCTTGTGGGATTGATTCTTTAGAAGAGAATCGAAATAGTGATGGAGTTCTTTTGCCTACAGGATACAAAATGAGAGCAGAAGAAGGATGTACCAGTGGGAAAATACAGTTTCTTAGTGATGTAGGTCTATATAGACTTATCTCAAAAGATGAATTGGATGATGATATACTAACCCAAAGAATTCTTAGATTAGAAGAGCAAACGTTAGTTGAAGGTGAGTCTGTACTAATTGATATAGGGGACGGATTTTTTGCTGGACCATATAAGATAAAGTATCAGCCTACAAGTAGACGTTACGTGATAATAACGCAGGAAAACACAAGAACAGGATTTATTAGTGGTTATAATGAAGCTGACTGTAGAGATGTTCTTATTTCAACTGCAGATGACAGAAGGTATATTGCAAGAGGGTTTGAAAAATATTATCGAATAAAAGATAATGCAGAGCAAATTAATAAAGATCTTATAACAGATGACGAACTTTTTAATGCTTTTGCTGAAGCAATAAAAGGTAAGAATATTTCTGATATGAGCAGCTCAGATATGGCTGATTATGTTGAACAGCAAAGGTTGTCGATACTTACAGGTAAAGCTATTCCCGAGGATATTAAGAGACAAAGAGTTCAAAAGATACAGGCGTACTTTGATTCTGCTCATGAAATGGATGAGATTACTTCGAAGGCTTATGATGTGGTATGTAATCTGATACTAAAGAACAAAGATAGCCAAAAAACCGAAGAACTTCTTTCGGCTATTATAGAGAATAGACCAGATTTTTTAGAAGGCATCCAGGGAATAAGGATAATTCAATCAAAATTGGAAGCTGCAAAGCAGGAACTTAATGAGATTGAGCAAAAGAAGCGTGATATCATTGCGCAAAAGGGAAATCAAGAGTCTAAAGAATTAAGTGAACAGATTGAAAATAAGAAAGATGAGTTAAAAAAATTATCTGAAAAGATTAAAGAGCTTGAAAATGCAGATGCTTACAGTAAGCATGTTGAGACTCTCAAAGATGAGGAAAAATATCTGGAAGAGCACAATCGCAGGCTTAAGGAAGATTCTCGTACGTTGGAGAAGAAATTTGTGGGGCTAATGGAAGAATACTCTGATAAGATGGCAGATATTACCTTTGATGGGTATGTTTCAAATAAAATGTTACAAGCAGCTTCTGAATGGGAACGAGGAGAAGAACGGTCATCCTTAGAGAAAGTAGTACAAGAACTAGATTCAGCAGAAGTTTTTGATTTTGGCAAGGACGAACTAATTGATTATTTAGTTAATACAATTAAGATTGCTCGTCCAAATTATGATAAGAACGTTATTCTAAATATCTTAATATGTACCATGCAGGGATTTTTAACTGTTTTTTCTGGAATGCCAGGTTGCGGAAAAACGTCAATTTGCAATATTGTAGCAAAAGCATTAGGGATTACGGATTATTCTGATATTGATGCCGAATTAAAGGGAATTTCAAGATATATTCCTGTTTCAGTAGAAAGAGGATGGACTTCAAAAAGAGATTTTATAGGTTATTTTAATCCACTTACAAAGTCATTTGAAGAGAGTAACCGTGATGTGTTCAAGGGACTAAAGTTGTTGAACCAAGAATTCATAGAAGGTAGTAAGAAATATCCGTTTATTATTCTTCTAGATGAAGCAAATTTAAGCTCAATGGAATATTATTGGGCTGATTTTATGAATGTTTGTGATGATAGAAAAATTAATAATACTGTGAACTTAGGGAATGATAATGTGTTCTATATTCCAGAAACACTACGCTTTTTAGCTACAATAAATAATGATCATACAACAGAGGCGCTTTCACCAAGACTAATTGATAGGGCTTGGATTATTATTCTGCCAAAGAGTAATTCCAGTGATAGAGGAAAAGATATTTCAGAGGATATCATTAAACACATTACATGGGAAAGTTTGCAAAATGTTTTTGGTTCAATTGGAAATAAGAAAGAGTTTGATAGAGAAACAGCCAATACTTTCGAGGGGATAAAAACAAAATTAGGCAAACAGAGAATATATATTAGTCCAAGAGTAAACATTGCTATAGGCAATTATTGGGAGATTGCATCTGAACTGATGGAAGCTGATGAATATGGAAATCAGCCGGACACAATAGCGTTGGATTACGCTGTAGCACAAAAGATTCTCCCACAATTAACTGGAAACGGAGAAGAGTTTAGAGATTGGCTTGATGAGCTAAAAGACTTCTGTAGCACAAATAATCTTGATATTTCCGCGAATCTTATCGATGAAATGTTGAAACGTGGTAATAGAAAGATGAAATATTATGGTTTTTTTGAATGATATATGGAAGAGATAATTCTGCGATCATCAATAGGCAAATCATTAGTAATACAGACAAACACGACAAGGCCACTTCATAATGTTGAGGAGGTCTTAAAGGTACGCAAGAATGTGTATGAAGATGTAGAGTATACTATTCAGATTCCTGATTTGACAAACGTTGATAAGATTAATGTTTATGTAAATGGTGAACCAAGATTAGGCTATACTAATGGTTCGGAGTTTGTTTTTTTTGATAACAAGATTTTTGATAATATTCTTGGGTTCGCCCAGATTTCATTACTTGTCATTCGAGGAGAGCAAAATGATTGGTTCTATTCTGAGTATTTGTCAGTACTGATTCGGCCGAGCAGAAATAATCGTTCAGTAAGTGCAATGATTAAGTTCATTTATGAAAATCAAGGTGATTTCTTATTTCATGAATCATTAAGACCAGAATTGGGAGGGAATAAAGCAAAAGATGACTTTTGGGCGCAGGTTCTTTTGATTGAGGAGATAGCTAATGTCTATGAAGATTGCTATGGTTATTTCATGGCGAACAGTAGATATACATTAAAGAGAATTGATGTTCTTGATAGTATAGAAAAATTACAGTTTGTTGACTCGAAAACAATTCAATACATGGTCCAGCATCCAGAGTATATGGAAAGAAGTGCAGTTGGAATAGGATATGGAACAAAGCGCTATTTGCCTAGAAAAACCATGATGTCGCAAAATAGTAAAACTTATGACATATATGAGAATCAAATTGTTTTGGGATTTTTGGAATATATGTTGAATTCGATTAGTGGCTTTAAAAAGGAATTGGAAGAATATCTAAAATATTTTCAGATTGAAGAAAGTGTTGAAAATGGCTATTTGATTTCTTCTTTCATAATATATGAAAATGCAAAAAAACAGATAAAAGAATTTAGTGATCGTATGGAGCTACTTTATATAAGATTTGGACAGCTTCTAAGATCTTACAAAGGCGTTATGAGGGTATCTGAAAACAAAGAATGTTTGAATCCTCGACTTACAGCTGTTTTTGCAAATGTTCCGCAATATAACAGAATATATAATTGCATATCGAATTGGAATAACAGGGGAATTTATAGTTTAGAAAAAGAACGTATGATGATGAGCTTTTTCAATGCACCTGAAATTTTTGAAATATATATGTTGACCAAGCTTATTCTACAACTTCAAGATATGGGATTTAATCTTAGCGAAGTCAAGCATGTAAAATATCCTGGGCACAAAGAATGGCGTGATAATAGCAAAAAGATAAATAATACATTTTCTTTTGAACAAGGAAATCAAAAAGTTACTGTTTATTATGAGCCAGTTATTTACAAAGATGATCTAAGTGATATAAATGGTATTTTCCTTTATAGGAACAACACGGTCTCACTAAATAAAGACTCTGAAGATGAGTTGAGGGGAGATTATTATATTCCCGACTATGTAATAAAGTATGAGGATTCAGATAAAGAGAACTATATTATTTGTGATGCTAAATACACATATCAAAGTAGGCTAAAGTTCAAGCATATTCCGGATTTGGCATTCAAGTATTTGACATCTATTAGTGCAATAAGGCATGATGCAGTGATTAAAGGAATGTATTTGTTCTATGGAATTACTGATACCTTTATAGATGGTGAATCTTTTTTCGATGTCAAAATAGATGGTGTGAGTGATAAAGGACAAGAGATAATGATGATTCCATTTTCTGAAGAAGTTCCTTATGCATATCAGGATAACAATACATATGAATTAATACAGAGACTTATGAAATAAATGGTGTTTATAGTAGTATCTAAAACTATTATTCAATAAGGAGGGAATACATTATGAAACTAAAAGATTATTTATCAGCCTATGAAGGGGAAGCTTTGATTTCGGTTACTCTTAACAGTAAAGGATATCTATGCCATGGAATAGCTTACGAAGATATACGCAAACAAGCATGGTATGATGATTATGCAGATAAGTATGTAATTTCTTTTAAAGTAGTTAAAGATGAAAAAGTAAATAATGAGATTGTTTTATTATTGATGATGTGAGAAAAACTGAAAGGTTAGTTGGCGGGAATAATAAAGAGAAATGGGGGCTAGTTGCTGGAGTAGATTACAGTAACTAGCTCTGTTTATGGAGTAATGTTCTTAAAGTATATTTATGATATTATTGTTCTGCATAACTAACGTATGAGCAGTAGGAAGAATGAAGGAGACCTTATATTCTATGGCAAAAGAAAAAGACCCCGGGTTACAGCATATAATGAAGTTAAATATTCGCGCAGTGCGTGAACCTAAAGGAATATATAATGAGCTTTCTAAAAAATATGGCCAAAATAAAGCTCGAGAGATAATGGACGATTTATATGGCACCGTTAGAAAGGTAGGATATAAATCGTTTTACGAAAGAAAAGACGCAGATTATGACATTGCTATGATTTTTTCTGGCTGTTATGATGCGGATATTGTTAGAAAAGCATGTAATTGGATTTATGATCATCAGAATGCATTTGGAGATGAAATCTTGGAAATTGGCTGTGATTGTGGTTTTATGACTACATTTTTGGGCTCATTGTTCCAGGATAAACATATAACCGCCATTGATAGGAACCAGTTTGGGATAGATATAGCTAAAAGAAATGTTGAAAAATATGGATTAACAAATGTAGAGTTTATATGCGCAGATGTAACCGAATTAAAAGGAAAAACTTATGATACAGTTTTTTCTATGCGAACAATGCAGGAAAATGGTCAATCAGGTGAAATTGAAGATTTATCAAATGAATTGATTACTCAGGCTTCTATTTATACAGAAGATAAGCAAGACTATGCAAATAGTTTGAGCTCATTGGTAAAAGACAGTGGCACGTTTGTATCAATAGAAAGATTGGGAAGAAATGCTCTTTTTTTGGCTTGGTTACAAGCATTAACAGATGCTGGCTTAAAAGTGGATTTGGAATCATATTCAGAATTAAGTTGCATGGAAGTTGGAGATACACCTACATTTGAAACTATGGTGTTTTCAAAAACAGATTGTTCTGACGTTAATGTATTTATGAGTTTTATGAGCTGTGTGGCAGATTGTATTGATATTACTCTTCCGATGTTTGAAGGTTGGGATGCAAAAATTATGTACGAATTCACCAGAGGAAAGATGATTGATGGTATAGAGTTGCTTGATACAATAACGGGTGCCAAAAGTAGAGCAATTTGTTGTTTACATAAACAAGACGATACTTGTATCTTATGGTATAGCAATAATAACGGGAATGTACATCTTGAATATCATGATATAGAGCAAAAGGATGAGTGTATAGAACAGATTAAGAACACGATAGAAGAGGCTAAAAAGCTTAATTATATTAAGATTACAAGGCTTGGCGAGTAAAAAGTATATGCAGTATGGATAATTATTTTCTGTCTTTCAATGAGGAATCCAATTTTGGGTTCCTCTTTTTGTTGTAGATAATAAGAATCTATATTTTTTTTGGACGTTTTGGACATTACGTTACGGGCATTATGGGTATGGCGTTATGGCAGGTTTCGAAATGAAACTGACTAGTTACGTTTCGAAACCGATGCAGTTGCATAAATGACTAGTGATTCATATAATTTGCTACATCAGAGTCGACACTGATAAGGAGCAGAGGTAATGGACAAGAAAGATGAGAAGATTATTAAGCTTATAAGAAACAATGCTCGAATGAGTTACCAGGAAATTGGTGATGCAATTGGTATGTCAAGAGTTGCTGCAAAAAAGAGGATGGACAAGCTCGAAAGAGAAGGTGTCATCCGTGGATATAACACATATGTAATGTGCGGTAACGAGATAACTATGTTTGCAGATATCATAACCGAACCTGGATATTTTAACAGAGTTCTTGATTACATTGGGACCCAAACTGCTTATATTAGACAAATCTTCACTACCCATAAAGAGAATCAGATTCTTTTTGTGGCAGTATCTGATTCAGCCCAAAACCTCAAGTATTTGATGACGAGGATCGACGAGGATTGCAGGGGCAAATTAAAGGAATTTCATTGCCGTCAGATCCAGGAGGTTCTTAAGGATGTATATGGAGGAATTAAATATGAGTGTAGATCAGAGTCAGACTCTTTCCCAAATAATCGAGCAGATAACTGGGGACAGGATTCATGAGAAGAAGGGGGGCAAGTTCTTTTTTAAGTTTTATCTTAATTCCAAAATGAGTGAAACACCAATTGAGACATTAGATCTTGGGGTAAGAGCTTATAATAGCCTGAAAAGAGCGGGCTACAGTACCATTGGAGAATTAGCAGAGGATATTGCTTCTGGAGCGGAAATCAGCAAAATCAGGAACTGTGGAACCAAGAGCTGCAGGGAGATAATGGAAAAGCTGTTTTTATACCAGTACAGTTGCATTCCACAGGAGAAGAGAGCTAGGTATATTCTGGAAATTGTGGAAATGAATGTAGTTAAAAATCGGGGTTAAATGGAAGATATAGGTGGCAGGCACTGGGATATTTTCGCGGTACCTGTCACTATTAATTATCATTTTTTTAATTTTTTTTCACCAGAAGAAATGTTAAAAATCACTATATATATTAATATAATAGGTAAATCAGTCAAAATGTTAAATTATTCTGCTTGCTAGAACACTCGAAAGGCGCATGTATACTGGGATGAGGGTTGTTTTGATAGGTGGTATATGTTATATTCAAAAACAAATCCGGATTTTAAAAATAATCAACAAGTAGGGGATAATGTGGACAAAAGAATAATTGAATATTTTAAAATTGTACTTATTGGAACAATGGCATTTTTGCTCATGGGATGTGGCACAGAGAAGAAAACATATGCTGACGGATTAAAGGAAGGCTTTGAGACCGGATATACCGAAGGCATATTTGACTACGATTGTATTGCGGCTAAGTCAGGGAAAACTGTAGTTTATGCAGACAAATATGGATATCTGACAGGCTATCACGATGGAATTGTTGGCAATAACAGGCTTTCTGAAATTGAGCATGACAATAAACAGCTACTTGACGCTTTTGTGGCTGCATATGAGCAAGGATATACAGATGCAGTAGATGGGAAGGATTCGCTAGATGATTATAGTTATGAACATCGTTGGCATAGCGTAACTACTGACAATTCTGACATGGATGGATGAAAATATAGGTGTTTATGCAGGTTTTAGGCGTGGCAATTATTGGACACCACATTTGATATAAATATAGTGTCCGAAATCCTTGGGACTTGGGAATTAAAATGAAAAACTAAATGCAAAAAAATGTGATAAAGAAAGGATTTACCTATGATTAGATTTGATAGATTAAGCAAAAATAATTCTGTAGAAAGGATGGGCATACAACGACGGAACATCTCCAATATTGATGTTTCCTAGAAAGGAAATGTATGCTTATGAAAAAAGAAATTACAAAAAGTAGAAGAACTGTGGCGGCTGATATGAATGCTACTACAAAAATGGTAAGCAAGTTTATCTCAGAAAGTGGGCTTTCTGACAAGGAAATTGCAGAAGCTATGGGACTCAAGGCGCAGACTATAAATAAATGGCGCCATGGGAATGGATTTCCAGATGTTGAAAATCTATTTATGTTGAGCAGAATACTTGGAATTCAAGTCGATGACTTTTTTGTGATTAAAACTGACAGACAATTGCAATGAAGACAAATGCTAGGCCGGAGATAAAATCTCTGGCCTTTTGCGTAGAAAAATTTTCAACGAAGCGTTGAATGCGACGAAGGCTGAACTGATTTATTATTTATTTAATCAGGGAATGATTGAGCTTATAGGAGGAAAAACAAAGTGGTTGTTACCATGCTGATGTATAAGGGATATGGAACGATAATAAAACAATCTGGTGCCATTTTATATGGCAAGCTAGAGGATATAGATGATTTGGTGACATTTCAAAGTGATTCCAAGGATGGCTTTGAGGAAGAATTCCATAGAGCTGCCGATGACTATCTTGATACATGTAAGAAAGTAGGTAAATCACCTTGTGTTCCATGTCCAAAGGAACTAAAGCAGTGTATAGAAATGATAGAAATGCAACCACAAGAGGAAATATTTGTGGGGCATAACTACGGTGGGGCTACATGGATACGCGCAGTCTTGGTGGATTTTTCGGAGAAGATAGAGCTTAGTGATATTCACGAGGTAGGCATGGAAATATCTATCGATAAAGACGTATTTGATACCGAGTTTAAAGATATTTTCCTGAGGCATTTTGATCCTGAATTTGTGATAAACAAGAATAGATATACTAGGGCTTTCCTTGATGGCGGACGTTATTTGACAGGATATGAAAGTGATGTTCTGGAGCCAAATTTCTTTACTAAAGTAGCAATAGTGGAGATTGCTGATGAACTTGAGAGGCGAGGCAACGGACATGATCAGAAGCTGGCAACTCTTTTGAAAGATGTTGTCAGACAAGCTCCGGAAAAGAGTTATATTTTAGTATTCAGTTAGGATTTGCGGGGGTATGTCAACAAATTGGGGCGCTATTGCACCGGCTTTTGTCGGTCGCAATTATATGAAGGGACAACCGAATAAGGATAATACGATTGCGTTCTGCCATTATTACATTCACAGTGGGGCTCTATCAGAAACTATGGTTAAGCAACATGAGTGCTTACAAAAGAACTGCAAGTATTTTGAGAAGAATCTGGAAAACAAATATTGGGCCAGAAAAGAATCTCTTTCTGCGGCCAAGAAAAGGGATAAGTTGATTAAATGGTACACGGATAAAAGAGGAACAGGAATTAAGAAGGCCACTGGAAAGCTATTGAAGGTTAGCAGTTCTGCCATAAATACTGATCTGAAATCGATGCTTCAGTTCTTTAATGGGATCAATGTCTATCATACATATCTCTTTTTCCGAGAAGAAACTATGAAAATGAGGTATTTGGGTGGCTTTTATGGTTTTGATGTTGCAACTGAAAAAGCTAAAGAATATGTGCGCAAAGAAATGGTTGAGTATGTCGTTGTCTCAGATGAGTTTTGTTCAACAGTCGGATATAGAGTATTAGAGAAAAATAAAAATCTGGTAGAGATAGATCTTTCTTGGGGATACTTATATAAGGCGCTGAGACAGCTGGCAGAAGAGGATGTTTTGTTGAGAGTTAGCGATAAAGAGGTGGCTATTTAGCATGAACGATAAGTCTTTGAAAAAAGAGTTGGAAGATTACATGGAAAACGGAGACGAATTGGTTTTTGAATTTCCTAGTGAGTTTCCAGATATATGGTTGTATCAGAATCGCAAGACTAGAAAATATACTTTTGGATTAGAAAATAATCTGGTGTTTGCCAATACACATGAGTCTATAAGATTAGTAAAAAATGCTTTGGGCGCCGTTACTCGATGGATGATAGAGAATAGTTATGATGTGACATACAGGCTTAATTATTTTGAGACCTTTAGTAATGGAATCTCTATAGAAAGACAGTATGACACTATAGAAGAAGCTTACGCTGCTTTTAGAGTGCTTGCGTTAGGATTCATTGTCAATGCTAGAGATACTGCAGCGGAGGAAGATAAGAATAAGAAAACAATAGATAATATCGTGTTTAGGTATAAGCCGAGTTGCGAAGAGTGGGTGGCAACTTGTGATAAGCCTTTTGTGTTTGAGATGGCAGATAAAGATATTGTTAAACTGGCGGAAAAGGTGTGGAAAATTATACCTGAGATGGAAGAAATAGAAAGAGCAACCACTGAGAGAACAATTTGTGAGGATTTAAATGGCAGCGATATTAGTTGATTATGAGAATGTTTCAGGGATGCGGGGATTAAAAGGGGTTGAGTACCTGAATGAAGGTGATTATCTGGAAATATTTTATGGAAATAGTGCCGGGATGGCGGCTCAATATATGGACTACATAAAAGAAAGTGGCTGTAAATTTTCTATTCATAAGCTAAAAGATTCCAGGAAAAATGCTTTGGATTTTTATATTGCGACTGAAGCAGGAAGGCTTGCAGAAGAAGGACAAACTCAGATTGCAATCATCACAAGAGATAAGGGACTTTGCTCTATAAAAGACTATTTTGATACGAATGAAGAATTAGTGAAGTCGAGGCTGGTGATAAGCGAAGATATCGAGCATGGCTTGGAACAATTGGCGATTTCCAATGAAGATATACGAGCTAATCTTATTCGCCAGAGGCTTAAGTCTGTGAACTTTGAAATGGAATATAAACGCATGAAGGAGCAGGAAGATATAAGAAATAGAATAATAACTGCATTAGAAAATTCTGAGTTTAACAGTGTTTCTGAAAAAGTGGTTGAGTTTTATAAATCTTCCAGATCAAAGGCGGCTGGTAAGATTCATTTAGACGCGCTGCGTATATTTGGATTAAAGGACGGAGAAACCATATACAGACTGATAAAGGATGTAGTGTGAGTGTAAACAACAGGAAATGTTTGATACTTTTAAGGGATTATATTATGCATGTCGTGAAAGCAATTAGAGATGAGGAAGGTCTTATTATAAATATTCCAGATGAATACGAGTTTGATTGTGAGTCGTTATGGATAATACAAAAAGGAAAGGCATTATTTTTGGTTCCTAACGATGATAATGCACAAACAGAAGAGCAGGCGCAAAAAAGAGTTGAAGAATTATTATATGGGAGATTGCAATGAAAACAATCCAGCAAACGCTTAAGGAATTAGATATAGAGGAAGTAATTGATTATTATTTTGCTACTTATCCCATAGAGTTGTTTAAAGATTTAAATCAGAAGTGGGACAACAAAACTGTGGCTGAATGCAAGGAGCACGGCCGTAGTGAAATCAGAAGGTTGATTGAGAGACTTATAAACATGGAACCTAATCCAAATGTTGGTAAGAAGAGTATTTTATATGCTTCTAAATGTGTTTCAGAAGGTATTTCACATTATGTGATAGAAGGCCTTGTTGATGTGGAAGAATTGCTAAAAGCAGAAGACGTATCTGAAGTTGAATCATATGGCTATGAGTTTGAATGGCAAGAAGATACATTGGGATACTATGTTGCCGATACTGCTTTGACGCAGAATAATCTTTTGGAAATTGTTGTTAGTTATCTATATGAAGTCTCGTTTTTTGGTATTGATCAGGAACATATAGAGGAAGAGAAGCAACTGCTTGACGAAGCTTTTGAGCAATGTGAAGATCCTTCCAAATCACGTAGCTTTAACACGATTGAGGAATTATATGAGGATTTAGGAATTACTCCAGAGGAGGTTTATCCCGAGGAAGAAGAAAAACGTAATGCATATCATAAAGCGATAATAGAATATGATAGGTATTGTAAAGCCGTTGAGTTAGAGAGAATTAAGAAGAGTATCCTTTCGAGTGAGAGTTTTAAAGAAAACTGCGATATTGATTGGGACAAATATACTAATTTCAACGAGTCTCATAGAGCACTTGATCCTGTTGAGTATGTAAGGGAGATGCGAGATGATGATAGAGTTTTATGATCAGGCGTGGAAAGTGTTTTCGACCGATGCAGAGAATGATGGCGTTATAAGCCAATATGTTATTTGTATCATAGAAAAATATAGAAAAGACGATTCTATTCAGCGTGATTTAGGAGAGAAAATAAGCCAGATAGGGGATATGGTTGTCAGATGGGAGATTGCTTCAGACAGAATCATAGTAAAGTCAATTGTAAATGCGGAAGGCATAATTGCTGAACGCGCTGCACGTGCGGATAGAGAAAAATATCTGGCGGTACTAAAACGTGTTCCAGACGCTTATCCAGTAGGCGGAGATGAAATAGTTGAGAAAGTAACAAGGGATAATAGATGATTCAGATTTCAAGAGATGAGTTAAATTATCAGAAAAACACTTGAAGATATCTGATGAGGAAGGGCTTCTCGCACTTTGCCATCATAATAAAGAGCCGCACTTGACTTGGCTCCATTATATTTCCATATTTCCAAAAGCAGTTTTTTCATCTCAGGAAAGTTTGAGGTTTACCAGCGCATAAAGTATGGCTATTGCGATTCAGATGTCTGGTCTATTGATTATTGGTTTTTAAATGTAATGCCAGCGATGCTTCAACAGCTGAAAGAGACCTCGCATGGTTATCCGAGCAGTCTGGAAGGTTCGTCTCATGCTATGTGTGAGCATGGCATTGGAGAGGCCAATGACGATGAAGGAGCGAAACGGTGGGAGGCTATTCTTTCAGAGATGATTTTCCTGTTAAATGAGGCAAATAAGGACAAAAGCACTAGAAAGAATAAATACCAAAAAGAATATGAAAAGGCCAATGAAGAATTTGAGAACAAATATGGTGTGTTTGGAGAAAAACTCTTGACCAAGGCGGAAAAAGCTGAGGAGAAGAAAAACGGTACACAACGAGTATATATGCTGGGAGATGTTCCGGAATACAAAGAGATATCAGAACTATACTTCAATGAATCAAGAGCTCTCGATGACTATAGAGATGATTGCAAAAATAAGGCACTTGAGCTGTTTTCAAAATGGTTCTGGGACTTATGGGACTAAAAACTAAACTGCAGGTATATTTTTTCATGAATATGTTTATGGTATTATATTGGAACGGGATGGTGGCGTAGATTCTTTTTTGTTAATAGAGGAGGCAACCATGGACATTTTCGAAGTATTTGTTGATATGCAGGCTACAGGTAACAAAATAAAGCAGCTTCGCAAACAGAACCACTACAAGGTATTTGATCTTGCAAATGCGCTGGGGCTTGAATCTGAGCAGGCAATTTACAAGTGGCAGCGCGGACAGTGCTTACCTACTGTAGATAACCTTGTAAGACTTAGTATATTATTCGGATGCCATATAGATGACATTCTTGTTCATAACATGACAGCTGGAGAGGACGAAAGTCCTCTTCTTCCTTTATGTGCATAAATTGTGAAGAAGAACAGATGAGGGAGGTTATGAGAAATGTCGGTGTTAATGACAAAAGATAAAAAAGAATTGATAGTTACGTGCAAGTGCCATTGCGAGCAAGGATTCCATATTTGTGTAGATAAAGAAGATGAGGACTACTATGGTTTTCTTTGCTTTATGAAAGGAAATTTTGAAACTGAAAGCAATCTACATCCTTGGAGAGCGTTTTGCATCAAAATGAAAAAGATTTGGTCTGTTATCATGGGATGGGATTATTGCTACTCGGATACTGTGATGTCCAGGGAAGATTTTGAAGAATTCAAGAAGTATATAAATCAGTTTTAAGTAAGATGAGAGGTACATGTTTTGAAAACTATTCAGCAGGTTTTGAAAGAATTGGATATAGAAGAGGTTAGAGGTTGCTGTTAGTTATTTGTATGAGGTCTCATTCTTTGGCTATGAGCAGGAGGATTTGGAAGAAGAAAGACAAGTTCTTGATGATGCGTTTAGAGACATTAAAGAGCATCCGGAAAATCTGATAACAAAATCTCTTGAGGAGGTATATGAAGAATTGGGTATTCCTATAGAGCAAACTACTCCCGAGGATGAAGAAAAGCTTGATGCTTACCAAAAAGCAGGTATTGAGTACAATAGGTACAGTAGGGGAGTTGAACTTAATAAGATAAAGAAGCAGATACAAGGCTAGATGCGAGAAAATCAGCAAAGAATTCAGATGGATTCGAGCTGATTTTTTGAACGGCAAACATCTGAAAATACTGGGGTTGAAAGGAACATGTTTCATAATTCCAGGGTACAAGCGCAATTGGAATGTAGGGTTTATAGGACACAATAAATGATACTGTTGTACTAATAGAACGTTATAAATTCTTTTTGTATAACGTAGTACGGAGAGCAAAGTCAAGAATATGACAGCTCTCCGTTTTCTTATGAATGCAGGAGACACGGCACCTCCTACATGAAGGTGAAATAATCGTAGCATTGTTTCATTGAAATTTCTATTAAGCGAATATTAAATAATCAACAGCGCACTTTTTTGATACAATAGAATGGATAAAAGGGTCAGACAGCTTAAAACTATAATGATTGATAAATCAAATTATCATGATCATCTCGGCAAGACTGGAAATGTAGACGAATTAAAGGGATATATTCAGAATATATATGTCACACTGATGACTAGGGGAATCAAGGGAACATACATTTATGCATGCGATCCGGGGCTGAGAGAATATTTAAAGAAATATTTTTAGTAATCAAAATGAGGAAGACAGAAATGACTTTTGAAGAAACATGTGAGCGAATAGCTAGATTTACAGAGGAACGTGATTGGGATCAATTCCATAGTCCTGAGAATCTGGCAAAATCTATTTCAATAGAGGCAGGTGAACTTCTGGAATGCTTTCAGTGGAGCTCTGAAGCAGATGAAACAGCTCTGAAGGAAGAACTTGCTGATGTCATGAATTATTGCATTCAGATGTCACAGAAGATGGGATTTGATATCTGCGAGATTCTAAATGAAAAGATAGATAAAAATGAAAAGAAGTATCCTGTAGAGAAAAGCAAGGGAGTAAGTACAAAGTACGATAAATTACTTTTTCACTCAAAGGTGACTAGGGGACGGAGTTAAGGGTCCATTTTTTAGGAGGATTTACTATGTTAGAAGTAGGAACAAAGGCACCAGATTTTGAACTTCCTGATCAGAATGGGGAAATGCATTCACTTAAGGACTACAGAGGCAGGAAGGTTATTCTGTATTTTTATCCCAAGGATAATACTTCCGGCTGTACCAAGCAGGCATGCGGCTTTTCAGAGAGATACCCTCAATTTACCGAAAAAGGTGCAGTTGTTCTTGGAGTAAGCAAGGACACAGTGGCATCACACAAAAAGTTTGAAAAAAACTACGGACTTGCTTTCACTCTGCTTGCTGATCCTGAGCGCAAGGTGATAGAAGCCTACGATGTTTGGAAAGAGAAGAAAAACTATGGAAAAACATCCATGGGCGTAGTCAGAACGACATACCTGATTGATGAAGAGGGCATAATCATCAGAGCAAATGATAAGGTCAAAGCCGCAGATGATGCCGAGAAGATGCTGGGTGAATTGTCATGAGGATCATTTTGTCTCCTGCAAAGAAAATGAACATCGATACTGATACTCTTGAGCACCAAGGATTACCGGTTTTTTTGGATCAAACCAAAGAAATCCTTGATTGGCTTAGAATGCAGTCATATGCGGATTTGCAGAGGCTATGGAATTGTAATGACAAGATTGCGGAGCAGAATTTTAAGCGCGTTAAAGAAATGGACATTTATAAAAGGCTGACTCCGGCAATCATTTCCTACGAGGGAATTGCATTTCAGTATATGGCTCCGTCTGTTTTTGAGAACAGTTCTTTTGACTATGTTCAGGAACATCTGAGAATTCTGTCGGGATTTTACGGAGTATTAAAACCTATGGACGGGGTTACGCCCTATAGGCTTGAAATGCAGGCAAAAGCGGTAATAAATGGGGCCAAGGACTTATATGAATTTTGGGGCTCTTCACTGTACAAAGAGGTAAGGGACGACTCTGGAGTAATAGTAAATCTTGCTTCCAAGGAATACTCTAAATGTATAGAGAAGTATCTAACACCCGAAGACCACTATGTAACAGTTGTTTTTGGTGAGATGGAAAAGGGTAAATTTGTTACCAAAGGAACGTATGCAAAAATGGCTAGAGGTGAAATGGTCAGGTATATGGCAGAGCATCAGATAGAGGACCCAGACGACATCAGATCTTTTGACAGACTAGGCTATGTTTACAGAGAAAATCTTTCCAATGCCACACAGATAGTGTTTGAACATAGCTAGATTTCCTTTTGTTTAGACATGGATAGTTATTAGATTTTGGGGAACCGATATTAAGAAACATGCTGAAGAATGCGTAAAAGTCGTTGAGGAAGTAATATTAGATGTGAAGGTGGATGAAACTGATGGTGGAGATTGCTGATCTTAATAAGATTATCGCCATGAACATAGATAAAGATATTTTAAAGGAAATAGAACATAATCCCGAGAGATATTGTGAAATTGCTAGACATAGAGGGAAAATTGAGCAACCTGGGATTCTAAAGATTATAGGTGATGTTAGAAGGCATTCTACATTCAAATATGAAAAAGAGCATAAGCAACTATGGAGTCTTTGGGGGAAGGTGGATAAGGAAAAATGGATATGTGTAGAGGTAGGGAGTAGCAACAATATCATAAATGAGATATGTGAAATAATAAGACTGATGGCTTCTGTTCCTTTTGAGGTTGGAAAAACAGGGGCGTTTCATAAAGGGGTTAATCTCTATAGTTTTTATACATATTCTGACAAAAACAGTTGCAAGTATCGGAAATGTAATGAACTTTTTCAAGAGTTCATTTGGGTCGAAATTCATGTTGAAAACTACGTTGAGGCATTGGATATAGGTGGCTATAATTGTGTTAATTACGCTGAGGTTAAGTATGCTTATGACAATAAGGCATTACTGTGGAACCCAGCACCAGCTATGTATGGAAACAAAGAGAAAGAAATATTAGGGAGATTTTTGAATGGGAAAGACAGCAATAGCATATTACAGCAATCGTGACATGGGAACATGAGTATATTTGATGTTTTTAGAAAGAAAGTAGCTCCAAGGGTAAATGGCTACAAGACCATAACGACTATTGAACAGACGCATAACAATCCTGGCGGATTCTCTTTTGAATACTTAGATACAGAGGTGACCATCGTCAAAGATGATAAAGGTAAGCGATATCTTCGAGTATACAAGAAGGAATGTACAGCTGAAGGAAATGGAAGACCAATAACTACGCTCAACGATGATTGCTATCCGCTGACAAATAATGAAGAAGTTACTCCGCAGAATTGGAAGAAGGTTATGTTAAGTCATTTAAGCGAAGCAATCAGTCTTAGTTATGATAGTTATAGCGGAGTGTGAATTATTTAAGTTGCTATAATTATGTTTGATTTGCATAGTTAGTGTATTAGACGCAGGATAACCGCCAAGATGACCGTATATAAGCACATTGTCTTTAGATATAATGACTTCAACATCAAAATTGTTGGAGGGATTATAATATGAGTGCTAAGATTTTATTGATTCTTGTTTTGGGTGCAACGATAATGCCGGTATGTTTTCTGTTCGGTATTCCTGCATCAAAATATAACAAAGAGGCTGCGAAGGAAGAAACGGAGGAAATAAAATGAACAAATATGTTTCGTTGGACAAAAGAAGTAAGAAACAGCAAAAAGAGTACCATTCCAAACAGAGACGCACCTGGGGAGAACTTAATCCAGTAACAAGGAGCGTTCCGAACGGAAAGGCCTACAACCGCAAGAAAGAAAAAGAGAGAATCAGCAAAGAGTTCCGAGATGGATTTGGCGCTGATTCTCTTTTTGATTGGATATTAGAACTATGGAAAATACAGTGTGTAGGATAAGCTTACACACTGTATTTATTTTATAAGGTCAGTATTCCATTTTTTTTACGCATTCTAAATCTGATGCTTATTTTAGATATTATAGTATTAAATTGAATGTATACCTATTTTCTTTTCATCAGTAGCATTCGTTTATCTATTCTAGAAGTAATGACTCAATTATTTATGCGATGTCTATGTTTTTTTATCCTAACAATCCCAAATGCAAGAAGATATATCACAAAAATGATCATGATAAACATATATATTGTACTACTGATATGTGTATTGTCTCCAAACTTATGAATAGTAGCTTTATCAGATGCTAAAAGAATAGCTAATATGTATATCATTAATAAACTAAAAATAGCAATATCAAAAGCGGGTAATGTTTTATGTTTAACAGATAAATAGAAACTCTCAGCGACAACAATTGCAAATGGAATCACACACAAAATCAATATTGCTAGCTGTAACGAAATCAGATTGCCATTTAAATTTATGAATCTACTTTTTCCCTCCCACAAAAGACCGCTTAAAAGTGTTATAAAAACTGAAATAACACTTACAACAAAACATCCCTGATGTAAATATGTCGTGATTGCCTCATTATACCAATTATCGAATTCAAAATATGCTTTTATTTCCTTTGCAAATATTGGTAATGCCAGGAAATAGCATAGATTGTTAAATGGGAAGGGTAAAATGAAATACATCGGAATAATTACAGCTAATAATATAATTATGTGCTCGATCTTCTGAGTCTGAATTTCTTTTTTATCTCTAATTGACAAAAGATCTTCCTTTAGTAAGTCCCCAATGGCACTCAATTTCTGATCTTCATCTATTTCATTTAATTTTGATTTCGTCTCAAGAACTTGAGCATACTGATTATGCAGCCCCTCTAATTGCTCATGATACCTGTCTTTAAGCGCTGAAGCTTTTGCAATATTTGGCAATTTCTCGTTTATTTCCTTCTTATATTCATTCGTTTTGTTTTCACACAATTCAAGCTCATCCTTTGCCTTGGCTAGCTTTTCTGATAATTCATCCACGGTAATAGAATCTTTAATTAGTTTTATAATCTGCTCGTTCTTTTTCTTATCTATGAGGTTATCTATTGACCCCTTTATAGTCAAAATAGTCCCTACTCCGCCAAATATTGCCAAAAAGCCACTGAATGCAACTCCTTGCGAACTACTGAACCAATTAACTATATTCCCAATATTATTCATGCTAATACTCCTCCAACCCTTATGCCTATCTCTAAAGTTGTACCCCTTGTTATTTTACCTATTTGCCCAACTAAAGGAAAGTGGAAAAAATTAGAGCTCTTGATGTGGTTTAAGGCCACACCAATAGCTCTTTCCTCATGTCCTTTTGAAACAAGATAGTATCAATAGCGAGAACCAACAATATCGTTCTCTTCATCACTGGTACCACTACACTTATATATCTACTAAAATTCAGTTAATTACCGTCGCCCAGATCCTTTGAATTTGCTGTATTCATAACTTCTCCAGTATCGGCGTTGACGAACTCGACCTGAATATTATCTGCTTTTTCTCCGCTGAACACTCCGTACATTCCACCAAATGTATAGAAAGCCATTACTGAAAAGCTTTCTGAAAGACTTAATTCACTACTTTTAGTAGTTACCGTGAATTTTGTATAATCGCTGTTGGCCTGAATACTTGTAATGTTAGGGTACTGTTCAGAACCAATCATTTCAGCGGTAGCATTGTCTATCTGCTTGGCTACAGTGTCAACTAACTCTTTATGCTGAGCTTTTGTCATGACATATGTAACGCTTCCATCATCATTGAGAATAGCTGATTGATATCCTTTTTCAGCTACTGATTTGTCCAATTCTTCCTGGGTAGTATCGCCTATAAAGTCTTTGGGAATTGTAATCGTAACATCAAAAAGGTTCTTATCTACATCGACATCTCCAATGGCCTCCAATTCTTCCAGAACATCTGATGATTCCTCACTTGCTGCTTCCAAGGTTTCACTTACAGTTTCTGTAGCCTCTGATGATGCTTCTTCAACTTTTTCTTCAACCTGTTCTGCTTGCTGCTCATTTTGTTCATGACTTGAACCACATCCTGCCAGCATCGATGATGCTAGTGTTCCTGCTAATAGGATTGCTAAAAACTGCTTTTTCATAATGTTTTCCCTCCTGAAATATCTTAAAAACAATCAATACAACTATTATACAAGATTTTTAATTAATCGCATTATTATATTAAGTTTACATTTGATTTATATATCGATGATAGAATAGTACTTGTAAGATTGTAGTCTGAGATGAATGAAAGGGGTTAGATGCAATATGGCTACTACTACAACTACTGCAAAGGCTAAATGTCCAAAATGTGGTGCAATAATTCCTGCACAGTCAGTCAGTTGTCCTAAGTGTGGTACCCGTTTTAAAAAAAGTACTTCAACTTCAGCGGGAACAGCACAGAGTAAAGGTGTAAGTCCGCAGAAGTCTTCAGCTAATCGCACTGTGACTAATGGTAATAACAATGTTGCAAAAAATGCTAATCAAATAAAGCAAACTCAAGCCAAAGCTGTAAAAAAGAAGAATTCATGGATTAGCGTTGCTGCATTAGTATGCTCATTATTGTTAATTACTGGCCCAGTAGCTGTTATTCTTAGCATAATTGATATAGCAAAAAAAGATGACGAACATAAACATGGATTATCTATTGCAGCAATGATTATAGGCTTTTTGGGATGCATGGGGTGGGTATCAGCTTTTTTGCCAGATACAAAAAATGATGTATCAGAAACTACAACAGAAGCTCAAAATAATGCAGAAACATATTCAGAATATGTTTCTGGACTAGAGATAGCTAATGAGCGAAAAGGTAGCAATGATTATAATTCACAAGAATCAAATATGATTATGCCTGATGTTTTAGGACTTGAAAAATATGATGCTAAAAGTGATATTAGGGACGCACTCGGAAGTGGTGTCAAGTTTGAAGAAGAATCAGAATATAGTGATTCCTATGAAAAGGGCGTAGTAATACGAACCAATCCAGCTGCTGGAGTGAAGGTCAAAGAAGGTGAGGCAGTAACATTATATACATCAAAAGGAAAGCAAAAAATAATGCCCAATATAGTTGGGATGGATGCTGAAAGTGCTGAGCAGTTACTCTCTGACATGGGTATAAATATGTATGCTACAGAAGTTTTCAGCGATAGTGCTAATAATACAGTTGTTTCAGCAGAATTTGAGCCTGGAACAGATTTATCTAGTGAGTATTCTGTAGATGTTGAGATTTCAAAAGGAAGTTTACAAGCATTTAAGGATTCGACGCAAACTATAGGATATGAGGCTCTTTACAGATATCCAGAGACATATGAAGCTACACCTTTGAAAATGAACGTAAAAATAACGAAAATAGAGGACTCTAGAATACTGGGAGTAACGTATAGTCTTTCATATTGGGCAATATATGAAGGAGAGACAGTTATTTTATATGATGATAGGTCGGTTCAGGAACCTACATTAAAAGTTGGAGACAAGGTAACAGCATATGGATATGGTGATGGAAAGGCTACAATAGATATTAAACAAAAAGAATATCAGGGAAGCCTGCTGCTAGGATTTTCATATAATAAAACTGTAGATTCATACTACGTTCCTAGAGTAAAAGTAGAGCATTTTGAATTAAGATAATTATCAAGCAGAATGTATAATAATAACAACTAAATTTGAAGCAGTTCTTTCTCTCCCAGAAATTATGATAAGGAATCAGGCAATGTGGTAATGAAAAACAGAGCTTTGGTAAAAACGAATACTAAGAGCAACCATGGGAAATTTATGGGGGGTACTTCGATGTCTCATATGCAGAATAAAAATAATCAAGTGTTCTGTATGACATTACGGCTTACTTACGCCTAACAGACAGATAACCTATGAGATAGTATCAAAAACTATGTGCAAGAGTAAATTCCGTTTTTGTTATTTGCTTTAAAAACCGGAATTTAAAATTTCACATTACGCGCTTACTTAAGGTGCTGATGGTATAACGAGGTTACGAAACGAAACTGAAAAGTTACGAATCGTAACCTTTTCTATTGCGTAAATTTATGTGCCTGAATATAATCACCTCATCAGAGTCGACTACTGAGAGGTCGGAAGTCATGATTTAATTGTTCTGACCGATATGGCAAGATTACGAAGTAATCGTGCCGATTCCTTAAAGGAGAGCTAACAACATGGATGAAAAAGATAAGCAGATTTTGAATTTGATCAAAGGCAATGCTCGTATGAGCTATCAAGAAATTGGTGATGCCCTGGGCATTTCAAGAGTGGCAGCCAAGAAGAGGGTCACAAAGCTTGAGAGTGAGGGAATCATCCGTCAGTACAACACCTACATAAGGCGTGATGATGAGATTACGATGCTGATTGATATTATCACAACACCTGATGGCTTTGACCGAGTACTGGATTATGTGGCAACAAGAACTGAGGACGTGAGGCAGATTTTTACCACTATAAAAGAACATCATATTCACATTGTCGCTGTATCTACTTCATCCCAGAAGATCAATTACATGGCCAAGATAATTAGGAAAGCTTGCATAAATGATATTGAAGAATATCATGCTCGCACTGTCCGTGAGATTATCAAGGACGTCTACGGAGGAATTGAATATGAGCGAAAATCAGAGTCAGGCACTGTCACAGATAATTGAGCAGATAACCGGGGATCACGTATATGAGAAGAAAGGCAGCAGGTTCTTTTTCAAGATATATCTTAATTCTCAGATGAGTGAGACACCGATTGAATCTTTAGAGCTGGGGGTGAGAGCCTATAACAGTTTGAAAAGAGCTGGTTACAGCACTATTGGAGAACTGGCAGAGTCAATCGCTTCCGGAACGGAAATCAGCAAGATTAGAAACTGCGGCGCCAAGAGCTGCAGAGAAATAATGGAGAAGCTCTTTTTATACCAGTACAGCGCACTTCCCAAGGAAAAGAGAGCAAAGTACATCCTGGAAGTAGTGCAGATGAATGCAGAGAGAAAGAACTAAGGGAGGGCTTAACTATGGCAATTAAAGGAGCAGTTCTTGGAGATATATTGGGTGCGCAGTATGAGTTCGACAGGCCAAAGGATCTGGACTGGGAGCATGTAGCTCTTTTGTCTGATCAGGGAGTTGGCTTTACGGATGATTCTGTAATGAGTCTTGCAATCAAGAAGGCCATTGTAGAGGGTAAAGATCTAGTTGAGACCATGGTGAGTGTTGGACGAGAGTATCCTTTCTGTGGATATGGCGGAAGGTTCTATAACTGGATCAATGGTGAGAGTCACGAGCCTTATAATAGCTGGGGAAATGGCTCTGCCATGAGAGTGTCTTTTGTTGGTGAGTATTACGAAGACTATGAAGAAATGCAGAAGATGGCTGAGACTACAGCAGTGGTTTCCCATAATCACCCTGAAGGAATCAAGGGAGCTGTTGTAACTGCAACCTGCGTCTGGATGGCTGGGCACGGTAAGAGTAAGCAAGAGATTTACGATTATGTGCTGGAGCAGTATCCAAAGGAAGATTACGAGTACAGCATTGGCTATAGCCTTGAAGAGATCAGGCCGCGCTATGTGTGGACCGAGAGTTGCCAAGGGTCAGTGCCTGCGGCTATGAGATGTTTTTACGAGAGCAGAGACTACGAGTCATTCCTTAGAAATGTCTTTTCCCTGGAATGTGATTCTGATACCTTCGGGGCAATTGCTGGAGGTGTGGCAGAGGAATTCTATAAGGGATTCGGTAATATCGATGCGGAGGGGCTACTCAAGACATATTTGACTCCGGATCTTTATGAAATTTTGGTGATGTGATGGCCACCTTTGTAGGCCAGGACTGGCTTCGCGGATAGAGGGATTTTTATCACCCACCTGATCGTGTAGGCTGTAAATGTAAGGTAAATGTGAGGACAGAAAGTTATTTCATAGAAATAGAAAAATAACTCATCTGAAATAACAAAAGAAAATATTTTTGAAAATGGGTTGAGGCTTTATGGTTGAGATACAATAACACAAACCCACCCAAGAGGGAGGAAACATCATGACGAAGTCATGATTAGGAATAGTTCCGACCGAGAGGGCAGGATTACGGAGTAATCGTGCCAATACATTATTACAAGGAGATTTAACCATGAAGAAGATGTTGATTGGTTTACTGATGGCGATGGTAGTGATGTTCATGACAGTAGGTGTATCACCTATAACTGTAGAGGCATCCAATAAAACTAAAACTTCATATACAACAAAGAGCAGTTCAAGTAAATCTAAGAAAAAAACAAGTAGTTCTTCCAGTAAGAGCAAATCCTCTAAGAGTACAAGTAAGAAGAGTAGCAGCTCTTCAAAGAACACTACCAAGAAGAGTGGCAAGAAGAACAGCAGCGACTATTATGGAGCTAAGAATTATAAATCAGCTCAGGATTTCGCAGATGATAAGTACGAAGAGTTCTACGATTACGAAGATGACTACGAGGATGAAGACGAGGCTTACGACGCTGCAGTAGATTACTGGAATGATTACAACGACTAAAACTAAGATAGATTAAGACAACTGGGGAATGGCATGAAAAATAGCTATTCCCCTAGAGAAAGAGGCATTAAATGGATAACAACACAAGTAAAAACGCGCTTGAAGGAGTTTTGTTTGTAATAGGAGTTTTAGCAGTTGGAGTGGTAGCTTTCCCATTTTTGATCATTGGCTTTTTTAGTTTATTGGCTTTTTTGGAAGGCGATACAAGGCGAGAGTTTTCTATGCCTGGAATTTGCCGAAGATGGAAAGGAGTATTCAGCAGAAGGAAATAAGCCCTCTAAAAAGGCAGTAGAAGTTAAGGATATACATGGCAGGTACAATACCGATTATGATATTGAGTGGACTAGCGATAGCTCTTTTACCGTAGAATGGGAAGTATGGGACGCAGCGCATTTTGCGGATGTTGAGATAGAGGGCAGGACTTATACAATCGTAGCTGAAGGCTAGGATAAAAGTGCCAGTCACATCAAAGGTAATGGGGTGAATAGATGGGATTGTTTTCTTTTGGAAAGAAAAAAAGTGATGGTTATATTATCAAGGAGATCAAAGAGTCTGGTTCAGGACTAATAACAGCTATTACCACATCAAAAAAATGGGGTGAAGACTTTAGGCTGGTGTGCAGATCAGAGGAGCAGATATCTTATGCGCTAGGATGTCTGGATTATCTTGATAGTATGCCTTTGGAAGTAGAGAAAAGACTCTGCAAATATCTTGTAAGGTATTATAAGGATTTTGAGCAGTTTTTAGATGATGAACAGAAGGCTGACATGGGAACAGTAAACGAAGGATCTGTCCTAAAGCTTATCAGGATAAGGTCTGTGATAGTTGATGATCATTGCCGCCGGGATAGAGTTGAGTTCCATATAGAAGGTGGATGCAAATGGGAAGTTGAGCATGGCCTTGAGATCACCATATCTGATGGAAAGATACTGTATGTAGGTGCATTTGAAGACTATGGTCCTAACACAAGCAGATTGGCGTATATAATCGACAAGTATGGATATTATGATCCAGACAAAGACATGAACACTAACTACGTGGATAAGGATGCTTGAAACTTTTAAATAAGCAGATATGCACCTGTTGACAAAGTCAGTCAAGGTTTTTTTGCATAGACCGGAGCTTAATTGTAAGATATAAGATTTCAGGCTAAAATACTGTGTGAAAAATAGAAAGCAACGGTAAAACAGAATGGATTATAACGTGATTTATAACAATAGGAAAGCGATTCTTACTGGCTTTTTTGATTCAAAATGCTTGCTGTTTGACATGAAGGATGGGAAACCAGATTTTATCGGCTTTAAGATTATAGAGAACTACCCGGATGGCTACTATTGTGTTTTCTTTTCGCAGATACCAATAGAAGAACGAATGAAAATTCGATTAGATAACGGGCAACTTTTAATGCAGGAATGCGTATGCTCCTTGCTTTTTGACGACAGGCCAAATAGCCCGCTGCTTAGGGATTATGTTGAAATTATAGGAGATGATCCTATTGATTATGATAGTATGGGTGATTATGCTGATTCTTCTAAGTATGCTATTGTAAAGTGTAAGACCTGTGGCAAAGTATACAGGGTTAATAAAAACTCAGGATATAGAACATCGTTCTTTAAGTGGGCCGTAAGTCAGGATAATAACTGAAAAACATGCGCGAGTACTACAAATGAACATGGTAATTACCGTCATGGTATCTGGAATTGGAACTACATGTGAAAGAAATATAAAATTGTCGCTTATCATATTGATATTTGCCACCTCACATGTTATATTTTAATTGCCAGATGAGCGTGCTCATCTTTATGGAGATAAGGAGCTTCTCCCACTGGTTCTGACAGTGTAAAAACTCGAACTCCGAGATGGCTTAATGTGGCGCGTGTCGTTATCAGGAGACCATCAAAACCTTTTACGGATAGGTTAATCCGTGCCGCGAGGCAAGATGGCGGGCATCTATAAAATCAGAGAACTAGAGCAAAATCAAGTCCGATTGGATTACCCAACCGGGCTTTTTGCTTTGATTTGGGGTATATAATGGCAAGAAAAAGGATTACGACAACATCCTGGAGTTATAACAGCATAAGGGTCAAGTCCCGTATGCTCCATTATTTAAAATAGATACTTTTTAACGGCTCCGGCGTGGACATAAACATCATCTGAACAATGGTCTGTGCCGGAGTTATATTGTCTGTAAGGAGCCATTCTCTTGTAATTCCAACGGTTCCATAGCAATAAAGCCTTATGCTGAACTGGATTTGTTTTTCCAGAGTATCGGTACCAAGGATCCTTTTTGCTTCCTGGGCATATCTGTCCGAAAAGTATTCCATAATGTACTGCCAGAGAGCATTCTGGGAGGAATCTTCAAAAGCTCTTTTGTTAAAGAAGGGGCAAAGGTTGTCGGAGCAGCAAGAAGGGAAGGCAATGTCCAGAAAGTTATGGACGAGATTGCAAAAGAAGGTAATTTTGAGATGACAGCCATGCACCAGGATGTTGGCAAACGCGCAGACTGGGAAGAAGTAGTAAAAGAGACTGATCAGGTCCTGAGGATGTGGCTTACGGGGTGCTTTATCTTGCAAGTGATGAATCTGCATGTGTTACCGGAAGTGAGCTTGTGATTGACTGTGGACATCTACTGATCTGATAAATGAAAACATAGTTAAGCTAAATAATTATGCGTCTATGACATTACCGACTGTTTACAAGATGAAAATTCCTGTAATCCAGCATGAAATTGATCATTTTTCAGGAGTATTAATTTGATGGAGACGAAATATATAAAATGGCTTAATCTGATACCGCTTATTATGTTCTTCATAGTTGATAAACTGAGAGGAACACTGATCAGCAGGTATTTACTGATAATTATTGTAGCCCTCGGAGTTATAAATATGTTCCATGCTAAAGGCATGAAAGAGTATGTGATTTCATCGCTGATGCTTGTAGCATCTACCGTTGTGGGAATGATTCTTTACACATATTATGACTACTATTTTGTCAGTGCTGATCCTGAGACTCCGATTTTTGGTGCGGCGCTTATGATAGTGTATGGATTTATTTCTTTTGCTGTCGCTGCAGTTGGAACTGTTGTAGTGGTGGTAAAGGATAGATGCTGTGGAAATAAGACACCAGAGGATTTGAAGAGAGTATGAGGATAGCGAATAAAGAATGTATGATGTGGTAAGCGAGATCAGAAAACTGGAAGAGCAGTACGGTGAAGAGTTTAACTGGGGAACAGAACTGAAAAATGAATTCTTTGAGAATGAGCTTAAGAAAGAGGCGGTTCTTGCATCAAACTCAAATGTTAAGGCAATAGCTAGAAGCTATTCTAATGATGATGTTCTTTTCCTGTTAGATGATAAAGTTTATCGTATATATCACCTTACATATTCTGGCGGAATGCCTAAATATCAGGAATTCATCGATGGGAAAGCAGCTGTGGATTATATAGAAAATGATTTCAATGAGTATAGATGAGTGAGGAGTGGGAGGCAGTGCTTAATCAGGGTAATGCAGAATTGTTGCTAAAGACAACGTAGACAATATGAGTCAGGTGTCGCTCAATTGAGCATACTTACAAAAATACAAGTGAGGATTAAAATAGTGAATACAAAGGATATCCAGAGAAGAATATATCAGAACAAGGTCAGCAAAGGCTTTAACACAACAAATATCGAAAAAGAGTTTTGCTTTATACATGGTGAATTGGCAGAACTGTATGATGCATATCGAAAGAAACTGCCTACTGTCGGCGAGGAAATGGCCGATGTTGCGATATATCTTTTAGGTATGGCTGAGATTCTCAACATCGATTTAGGTGCAGAGATCGTCAGAAAAATGGAGATCAACGAACACAGAAAGTATGAGAACTCTAACGGGGTCAACATCCGCATATCAGAATAAAAAAATAGCATCCCTGGGCTCTGGTGAAACGTCGTCACCTTTGCTGTGGATGCTATTTTTTTACTTAACAACTATTCCTGCCGCTCGTGAAGCGTAAGCCACGTAAAGTGAAATGGATGTTTTTCTTATCTGCTTATATATACGAATGAAGGTGATGTTGTGGCAAATAATTTTTGTTGTTTGTAAAAAAATAATTCTCCTAAATGGTGAAATGAGAGAATCAGCATGGTATTTAGAGATGGAATTTCTGGGCCCATTGTACGAAAGTGATCAAGATGCAGGATTTCATGTAAGCCAAAAAATTAGGCGGCTTACACGAAAGTGGTAGTAAGGTGTAGTTTCATATAAACAAGTATAAAAGAGTTGAAGTGGAGGCTTTACACGAAAATAGCTGAAAGGTGTGAATTCATATAATCAAGTTAAGTATCATAGAACTGGTGCTCTTACACGAAAATAGAAGACATATATAGTTGTGTGTAAGAGAGGACTGAAGTGGCTTTACATGAAAGTAGCATGTGGGCGTAATTGCATATAAACAAGTTAAAAATACTATAACTATAGCCCTTGCATGAAAACCTTGTGCACACCGGAACTTGATATAAGTGCCAGTCAGTGCGAACTTTTCTTCACATTACGGTCACATTACACCACTGAAAAATCAATTCTAAATTATATTTCTTATGAAAACGTGTATAATTGAATATGTGTAAAGAATACTAAAATAGAGAAGGGAGAGGTGTTCTTATGGCAGACGAAAAAAAGATTGAAATATCTGATGAAGAGGCACAGAAGCTCTTAGACAAAGGAAAGAAGAAAGCCGAAGAGACAATTAATGATGTGGATAAATTTGAGCGTTTACTCCAGCGAATTGAGAGGAAGCTGAAGCTTGTTCCAATTGCTGGAACGACCTTAGCAATCATCCCAACGATGATATCGTTAGTTAAATCCTATGTACAAAAGGAATATACTGATATTCCAATAGGATCTGTTATAGCAATAGTAAGTGCACTGATTTATTTTGTTTCACCAATTGATTTGATACCTGATAATGTTCCTGTGATTGGTTATATTGATGATATGACAGTAATTACAGTATGTTTGAAAATGGTTCAATCCGACATTGATGAGTATTTGGAGTGGCGTGAAAAGAACGGAAAGAACATTGAATAGTGGTTATCTGCTTGAAAAAAGCTTGATAATATAATTAAAACTTTAGTATTGGAGGGATTAGAAAATGAAATGTCCAAAGTGTGGAAATGAGAATTGCTCTGTGATTAATGAAACACAGACTTCTGGAAAGGATTTTAGCGCAGGTAAAGGATGTCTTGGTGCATTATTACTTGGTCCTATAGGAATCCTTTGTGGAGCTTGTGGTAAAGGAAAACAGACAAAGAATATAAATTATTGGGTTTGCAATTCTTGTGGTTATAAGTGGAAAGTGTAATGAACAAGAAGGATAAAGTATGGATCAAGCTAATGGATATAGGTCATGTGCTTGGTTGCCATCAGATGGAAAGTAGGAGTTTTTCAATTGGCGGATATCAATTTCCATTATGTGCTCGATGCACTGGAGTTCTGATAGGTGAGTTGCTTGGAATAGCATGTATTATCGGTGGACTTCGTATATCTTGGATTATGATACTGATATTTATTGCCGTTATGGGAATAGATTGGTTTATCCAATATATTGAATTACTTATGTCAAACAATTATCGACGAATTGTGACCGGTACAGTTTGTGGATTGGCTATGACATATGCATACTTCTATTTGATAATTTGGGTTATTAGATTTGCTAAGACAATAATATAACTCTTATATAGACCAGTACTCTGTTGCGATGCTCAGTCTGGTCTATTATTTTGTCCTAGATCGGGTGCGCAGGACATGGAAATGGACCACAAACTAAGCCTCCTAGGTCCATTCCTTATGTATATTCCCTGGCACCATTGCATGAAAATAGAAAGAAAAAATGACAATCACTGTAAAGGAATAATTCGCGTAAAAATCATGTCCTGTAGTGAAAGGAGGAATGCACTGCAAAATACTATGGAAAAAAGGTAGTGCAAATTTCACATGAAAATTACAGGACAAACAGCAAGTGATATTTTCAAAAAGGATTCTTTACAATTGAATAATGACGAGGAGGTAATAGCAATGAACAGCAATCCGGAACGCTATAGTGGCGTATACAAAGAATTGGCAGAATTGCTGGGCGATGCTGCAACATTGAAGATCTGGAAGCGCTTTTCTGGTCTTAATATCACATTCCCCCAGAAGCTTTATTCAATTGAATTTCGCAAGGAATTTATCAGTGAAAATATGCAAACAATGAAACCATCAGAGATGGCTAAGGTTCTTGGGCTTACAGAGAGAAGGATTCGCCAGATTATTACCGAAATAGCTAATGAAGATGAGTAAAAAGAGCTGGAGATAGATTATTGGCTAGGTATATTGGTATTAATTGTTATGATGTAAAATAAGAGATGGTTACAGAATTACTTATTGTAAAAGATTATACTTAAGGAGCCTGTCAATGGGTATTTTAGAACCAATAACGCATAAAGAAGAAATACAAAATTTGCTGGATGAAGCGAAAAAAATCTATGATGACGCGCAAAAAGATTTTGAGCATCAAAAGAAAGAAACATCCAAGGCATTAAAAGAGCTTGGCAAAATAAAAGTTAATGCATGGTCGGAAGGGATGGATTCATTTGCGAAATCATTTGGGTCTTTCAAGAATGTTGAAATCAAACGTATTGAGGATTCAAACATGAATTTTATTGGATGCGGTGAAGAACCCAAGGAGATGCTTATGAACATCGAGAATGCTTCAATGAATGCAAATGAGGTGGCCAAGGCAGGATTTGCAGCAATAGGAACTGGAGCGTTAGTAGGTGTTGCAGCATATGGCGGTGCAATGATGTTTGGTACGGCATCAACAGGAACGGCAATAGCTGCATTGAAAGGGGCGGCAAAAAATAATGCAACACTAGCGTGGTTTGGCGGTGGAGCTAAGGCAGTAGGAGGCTTGGGAATGGCTGCTGGAAAGCTTGTTTTAGCTGGAGTTGTTATAGCGCCGATTCTCGGTGTTGCAGCCGCAATTGCAAGTGCAAAAGGAAAAGAAAAGCTTGCTGAGGCAAATAGAATCCATTCAGAGGCAGAAAATGCAGCTTCACAGATGAAGATGATTTCGACAGGAATGCACGGAATTGAGAAAATGTCAGATAACTACTCTGACTTTATAAAGAGGTTTGGGAAGAAATTTGAGCCTTTTATTAAGGAACTTGAAAGAATAAAAAGTAGCCACCCGATAGATTCCAATGGACAAGTGGATTTTGATAGTCTGTCATTAGTGGAGCAAAAGACTTTACATTTATCATGGCTTATGGCGCAGATTTATTATCACGTTTTAGCAACCCCAATATTAACAGCTGAAGGGGAGGTTTCAAGTGAGGCGGCATCAGCTTTAAAGACGTCAATGAAAGATTTAAAGAAAGTGAAAAAAGAAACTTTTAAAATGAAAGGGGAGGACGCTCTAGTCGGAAATCTTGTATGGCAGCCAGTAGCAAATAAGATGCTTGTAATTAATTTTATTGCAGTTGCTTTTGCAATTGTAATTGGAGTATTCACTGTAAAGGAAAGTGTTTTGAAGGGCATATTGTATATGCTGTGCAGTTTAATAGCTTTTCCTATATTTGTTAAGTTCAGAGATCTGCCAGCTAGTCGCTTATATGTTTGGAGGCTTGTGAGACTGATATCGTCATTGGGAATAATGGCGATAATCGCATATGTGCTCTAACAGGAGGTGAGAAATGTCTTTGTTTGGAAGAATAACCAAAAAAGTATCTAAAAATGCATCAAAGACGGTGGGTACCTTACTGGGAAATGCAGCTTCTCAAAATGCTCAAAATGCAACAAATGCTGCTATAGAAGGAATGGATCTGTTCAGATGGAAAGTTAGTACTCCCATAATTCAAAACGGACCTTTTGATGCTCAAAAAGGAAATCTTTTTGAGTATATTGAAGCTGCGAAATTTAATGTAGATGCAGCTTCAAAAGGTATGTCGGCTAAAGCAATAGTTACAGATACTTATGATGCAGGTGCTGCTGCAGATATACTTATTAAAGATAAAGATGTAATAAAAAAAGAAGTACAGGCAAAGTTTGTACAATCTACGAATAACGGACATGATAACAGCGCTGCTAAAAGCGTTTTTGATCAGGCTGGAGGACAAAAAGGGCATTGGGGCAAATACGATGGAATGGATAGGCTTATCCGCAAGGATGACCATTATAACGAGAATGGCTCCTTATTAGACGAGGCAAAAAAACTATCAAAAGCGCGTGCCGAATCTGATGGAATTTATGCAGACTATTATCGAGATGTTCATGAGCATCTTACAGATGAGTTGAAATATGATAAGGCAACTTCTGGAGGAACAACAATTGAGGAAGTTCGAGAAGCTTACGATTCTCCTGATAGGTTTGCTAGAAAATATGAACATAAACAGGTGGCAGCTGAAATGAAATGTTCGGCTACTAACATGGCAAAAGCAAGCTTTGTTACTACAGGTATAGTTTCAGGTGTGACAAATATGTTTGATGTCTTTCAGGATAAGAAGGCATTATCGGAAGCTTTAGCAGATGTTGGAGTAGATGCTGTCAAAGGTGGAATTAGAGGCGGTGCAACGGGGGTTGTAAGTACTGTTATACGATATCAAGGTGTTAAAGAGGGAAGTGCTTTGTTGAGTGACTCAACAGCAGCTACGGTTATGGCTGGAGGAATAATTGATGGTGGAGTAGCGCTATATTCATATGCACGTGGTGAAATATCAGCGGAGGAGTTAAAAGAGCAAATTGTTGATACAACAGCTAAGGCAGCAACAACGATATACTTTACAAAGTCTGTTACAGCTATAATGGGTAAGACTGTTAATCCATTTGTTCCGATGGCAGTATACACAACAGCTAGCTATGTGGTTACATGCACTCGTGAGATCATAAAAAATGCCAACCTTAATGCGGAAGAGTATGAACGAATGGCTGCTGTTCTTCAAGAGTCTACAAGACAAATGGACGAATATCATGAAGAGTTTAAGAAGCATATTGCAAAATGCGAGGCAAAGCAACGAAAGATGTTTGATAGGTTCATAGATTCGTTCGAGTATAATCTTGAAACTGGAGAGAACTATGACCAGGCATTGATGTCAATAGTTCAATTTGCTGATGAAGCTGGGATTGCTTTGCAACACGCTAATTTTGGTGAGTTTCAAACAGCTATGAGATCACAAGAACCGTTCAGACTTGGGTGATTGTTGTGGAGAGTAGATGTAAGTAGAAGCTATATAATGAAGCGGAGGTATATAAAGTGGAGTTTAGAATTGTAAATGGGAACATAATAGATGCGAAGGTTGATTCGATTGTTCTTCCAGCGAATTCTATGTTAAAAGAGGGAAGTGGTACTTCAGAAGCTATTTTTGAGGCTGCAGGGCGAAAGGCACTAACCTGTTGCATCAAAGTTTGCTGAAGATCAAATGCAAAGAGGATTAGAGTTTATAAAGAATCCAGAGAATCAGAAGAAAGCATTCGAGTTAGGGCTTGTCGCTGTAAAATGGGCTTTTGAAAACAGAGACAAATTCATAAAAAAAGAAAAGTAGTTATTGAAGAGGTTGATGATAATTAAAATGTTCTCAAGGCTGGTTACAGGTACTGTGAACATATATGGCTAAATGATGAGAAAACAGCATTTTCGATTACACTAAGGGATGCAAACAATTCAGAATGGGAAGAAGATATACTGACGTGTTTTAATACTAATGAGGAAGGTGAGGAGATTATAGGATGAAATTGGTTGATGTTGTTTGCCCTCGCTGTGGGGCAAATTTGAAAATTGATACGGAGCACGAAAAAGCGTTTTGTGAATATTGTGGTGCAGAAGTGCTTATAGATGATGGGATTCAGCATGTGAAATACGAAAATGCTGAACAAGCAGGATATGATTTTGAGAAAGGTAGGCAACGTGCGCAGCAAGAGGCATCTGAGATATCATCTAATGATAGTGAATCTGTTAAGGTGACTATAAAGAATCAAAAAAATAGGCATAAAAAAGGCAAGATTCTTTTGATTACGATTATTTTGGCAATAATTGTTGCAGTGGTAGTTGTAGTATTTAATAAAACATCTGATGACAGAGCCGGTTCGGTTGATGATGAGGTGAATATAGAAAAAAGTAAAATGACAGATGATAAAAGTACTACTAAGAATAATGCAAAAAAGGAAAGTGATAGTGAAATCCAGCTTCAGGAAACAAATGAGAAGGTAATCGACTTAGCTGGACTGTGGGTTCAGGAAAATCATGAAGAACATGCTGATTCTTATATGGCAGCTACTATACGTGAAGATGGCCTTATGGGGGTGTTCTTTATCGTCGAAGGAGACAATACACCTTATACTTATTGGGTTGGTACATATAAGAATCCTACGGATGATTCAAAACAATATGAATGGATATCTGACAGCACATATGCCGGTAATGGGATTTTTGCTTCTAGTGATGATACTAAGAAATTCATTTATGATAATGAAAAAATCACATACACTGTTACTATACAGGGTATGAGTAATGATATTACTCTTGTCAGAGAAGATTGGGATGATTCAAAAATCCCAGAATCAGCGTTTGGCTCTGTGAAGATGGAAACGTCGGGATTTGAATCACTTGAAATAAAGGATTCTGGTTGGTATGTCGAATATGGGTGTCTTATGTTTTATGTGACATTGTACAATCCTAATAAGGAGATAATGGTCGAATTCCCTAGCTACAGAATAACAGCGAGGGATGAAAATGGAGCTTTGATAGATACAATGGAACATTCATTAAACAAGATATATCCAGAGTCAGAGGTTACATTTGGTTCAGTAGCATTTTTAGTAGATGTAACGCCCGCTACAGTGGATTTTGAGGTTATTGAGCCTAAAGAGTATAATCTAAAGAGGATAACCAGTGGTAATGAACCCAAACCATTGGAAGTTAAGAATGGTGCGGTTAGAGTAAATAAGGTAGTAGGTGAAATTTATAATCCTAATGATAACGATATAGATCAAGTGAGGGTTTTGGCAATTTGTAGGAATACTAGTGGAGAAGTGATTGCTATTGTGGATGGCTATATAAGCAATGCTAGGGCTGGTGAGAATACACCATTTGCGTTGGATTGTAATTTGAAAGAAGATGTTGCAAGCACTTCATTCTATGCGTATGATTGGGGATATACGTTTTAATTATGTAAGAGTAGTTTTACTCTTATATCTTGTGACGCAAAAGCGCTTCTTTTAGGAGGCATTTTTTCTTCATAACAAGGTGATAGGTTCAGCGAACAATTTTTTACAGTATCTGTCACTCTGCTTCTTATAATTTGCCTATAACGTCGAATGAGAGACTTACCAGAACGGTAGTCTCTCATTTTTCTTATGAATGCAGAAGACACGACAGCTCCTGCATGAAGGTGAGTAAATCATAACATTGTTTCATTGAAAGTTCTATTAAGCGTATATTAAATTTGGCATATAATAAAAGAGACGAAGCAAATAATAGATGGGGAGCTGATCTGATGAGACTTTTTATTGCAATCTGTTTTGATGACAATATGCTGGACAGCCTTGGGGAAATTCAGGATGACTTGCGGCGCTGCGGGGTAAAAGGGAACTATACTCGCCGTGAGAACCTGCACATGACGCTGGCCTTCATTGGGGAGTATGACGATCCTGAGCAGGTGGTGGAGGTTATGCAAAAGGTGCCGCTTAGGTCTTTTTCTGTAAGGCTGAGTGGGTACAGGCCTTTCAGAGATATGTTTTTTGCTGAGTTTGAAGAAAACGAGAGCCTGAAAGAGTATGCGAAAAGGCTTAGGAAAGCTCTTTTGGAAGAAGAGATTTCTTTTGACAGAAAGAAGTTCATGCCGCATGTGACGCTGATCCGGAGAGCAGACTGCACTAAGGGCAAAGCTTTTTTGCCAGAGTTTCAGGAAAGTGACGCTATGAGAGTCAATGGCATTTCTCTCATGAAGTCTGAGCAGGGGAGGCATGGAGTGGTATATACGGAAATTGGGTATGCCAG
>NZ_AUKA01000019.1:0-59434 GCF_000424505.1 Butyrivibrio sp. XBB1001
TTTCTTTTGCATGATTTTTACTGGCCTCTGTGATGCAAATATTCTTGTTTTCTTTTTCTTGCATCACTTCTTCCCAGCAAGCAAGCTCTGCATCTTCTCGATGATTGCCTCAGTGTCCTCAAGGAGCTTTTGCTCAGCCTTGGCTGGGTTCTTGTCCTTGTCATAAGTATAGACAAAGACAGGGATTCCGGCTGCGTGGAAGGTCATTTTGCCCTTGTAGCTGGCAACAAAGCCAGGAATCTTGCCGGAATCAATCTTGGCGTTAGGATTTACCTTGATCTCAATCTTGCCATTACCGCCCTTGATCTCAGGAATGTAGAGGGCATGAGCTCTTGTACGCAAAAGAGATATGCGCAGCAGGTTTATAGCGGTCTCAGGGACTTCGCCGAACCTGTCTATCAGCTCATCCTTCATATCATCGCACTCGCCCTGATTCTCAAGGCTTGCAATTCTCTTGTATATTTCAAGCTTCTGCTCTTCGTTTAATATATAGTTATCAGGAATGAAGGCGCTGACATCAAGGTCTATGCTGGTGTTGATGTCATCTAAGATGTAGTCTCCATCAGCCTCTGCTCCGTCATTCTTCTTGTGTCTTACGGCCTCTCCCAGCATCTTGCAATACAGGTCATAGCCTACAGCCTGCATATGTCCTGACTGCTTGCGGCCCAGAAGGCTTCCTGCTCCTCTGATCTCAAGATCTCTCATAGCAATCTTAAAGCCGCTTCCAAGATCAGTAAACTCTCGGATCGCAGAAAGACGCTTTTCTGCAACTTCCTTGAGCATCTTGTCCTTCTTGTACATAAGGAAGGCATAGGCTGTCCTATTGGATCGTCCTACACGGCCTCTTAGCTGATAGAGCTGTGAAAGTCCCATCTTATCTGAGTCATGGATGATCATTGTGTTGACGTTAGGAATATCAAGGCCTGTTTCAATAATTGTAGTTGAAACCAGAACATCTATAGTTCCGTCAATGAAGTCATACATGATCCTCTCAAGCTCAGATTCCTTCATCTGACCGTGAGCAAAGGCCACATTAGCCTCTGGAACAAGCTTCTGTATCTGAGCTGCCACGTCAGCTATAGTATTGACTCTGTTATATACATAGTAAACCTGACCGTTTCTTGCCAGCTCTCTTACAATAGCTTCACGGACAAGCTCATCGTTGTACTCCATGACATAGGTCTGGATAGGCATTCTGTCATTGGGAGCTTCCTCAAGAACACTCATCTCTCTGATGCCAACAAGCGACATGTGGAGAGTTCTTGGAATAGGTGTTGCAGAAAGTGTCAAAACATCTATGTTTTCCTTGAGTGTCTTAAGTTTTTCCTTGTGGGTTACGCCAAAGCGCTGCTCCTCATCTACGATAAGAAGTCCTAAGTCTTTATACTGAACATCCTTGGACAGAAGCCTGTGGGTTCCTATAACAATATCCACAAGACCTTTCTTGAGGTCTGTCACAGTTTTCTTCATCTCAGCAGGTGTCCTGAATCTGGACATAAGATCAACTCTTACAGGGAAATCACGCATTCTCTGTGAGAAGGTATTGTAGTGCTGCTGAGCAAGAATTGTTGTAGGCACCAGAACTGCAACCTGCTTGCCATCCTGAACAGCCTTAAAGGCCGCGCGGATCGCAATTTCTGTTTTACCAAACCCTACATCGCCGCAGACAAGTCTGTCCATGATAATAGAAGACTCCATGTCGCGCTTGGTATCCTCTATAGCATTAAGCTGATCCTCTGTTTCCTGATAAGGAAAGGCATCCTCAAACTCCTGCTGCCACACAGTATCAGAGCTGAACTGGTGTCCCTTAGCCTGCTGGCGCTTTGCATAGAGTTCAACAAGATCCTGCGCAACCTCTTCAACTGCTGCCTTGACCTTATTCTTGGTATGACTCCACTCAACACTGCCAAGCTTATTGAGCTTGGGCTTATGCGTAACCTCTGAATCATCTCCACCAGAAGCATACTTTTGGATTACTCCAAGTCCTGTTGCCAGAACGTAGAGATTTCCTCCATCCCCGTACTCAATCTTTATGTAATCTCTGACTACATGGTCAGTTTCAATCTTCTCTATTCCGCGATAAATTCCAAGGCCATGATCTTCATGGACAACGTAGTCTCCAATCTTAAGATCTGAAAAGCTCGATATCTTCTCTCCCTGGAATTCACTCTTTTTCTTCTTTTTGCGTTTTTTGACATGCTCTGTAAAGATGTCGCTCTCCGCAATTACGGCAAACTTAATCTCAGGATACTCAAAGCCCTTTAAAATCCTGCCGTAATAGGTCATAATCTCGCCTGGCTTTAACACTCTTCCCGGATCTTCACTATAGAAGGCTGTAACAAGATTATCCCTAAGGTCATCTACAATTCGCTTAGCCCTGGTGCGGGATCCTGACAAGATCAGGACTCTGTAGCCTTCCTTGACATATTTTTTAAGGTCAGACACAAGAGATTCAAAGCTGTTATTATAGGGCGCAATACTCCTTGCCCTGATGTCCCAGCTCTTTTCCGGAGCAAAGAGATTCTGTGACTTTGGCATCTGAAGGCCAGATATCAGAACTCGTCTGCCATTTTCCATTCTGGCGATACAGTTATCAATAGAGTACAAAAGATCCATCTGCCCAGGAAGGATATATCCCTTCTCAGCCCTGTGTGTCATGCTCTCTTTAAACTCGGTTTCCACAGCCCAGGCATGCTCCTGAACTCTCTGTGGTTCGTCAATAAAGATGCAGCTCTTTCCCTTAGGAAACATCTCCTGCATGGTTACTGTATCCGGGTAAAAATATTTGATGTAACTCTCGAGGTTTACAAGGGATTTTAGTTCAAAGAGCTGCTCCCTTAGTTCCTCTGTCTGAGTCTTTAGCTGATGCGCCTCCTTGGTCTTAAACTCGGCGCGAAGTGACGCAACTCTTTTATCTGTATCCTCCTGGATTCTGTCCATTCCTTCTTCCAGGAGCTTGTCGTCCAGAATGATCTCAGATGCAGGATATATTTCAACAGACTCCAGTTTCTCAAGGGATCTCTGAGATAATATGTCAAAGCTTCTGATAGACTGGATTTCATCTCCCCAGAGCTCGATACGGATAGGATTTTCCTCAGTAAGGTCAAAGACATCCACAATATCACCACGAACTGAGAATTCACCTGGGCCTTCAACCTGGTAGTTCCTGATATATCCCATGGTGGTGAGTCTTTTAGCAATCTCAATCTCATCAATTGGCTTGTGCTTGTCAATTGCAAGAATATTATCCCTTATGATCTCAGGTTTTATCTGGGGGGCCATAAGAGCTGCAAAGGTTGTGACAACAGTAACTGGCCTTCCCTCCAAAAGACGCCTCATGGTGCGGATACGCTGCCTTACTATCTCGTTACTATGAACATCCGCCTGGTAAAAGATAAGGTCTTTTGCAGGATATACTGTGACATTTCTGTCATAAAACTTATAGTCCTCATATATCTCTTTTGCCCTAAGGTCTGAGTAGGTAACTATTATTCTGTACTTAAACTCTGCTCCCAGGCTGTCAATAAAATGAAGCTTCTGAGAGTCCACGCATCCTGTAACCTCTGCGCAGGCAAAGGGCTTTTCAAGATATTTATTTATTTCTTCAAATTGACTTAATTCATGTAAGGGAGTTTGTATCGCTCTCATATGCCATCAGTCCTTCTTTTTGGTGTTGTACTTGTTCATGGCAGAATCCACACCTGCAGTCATTATCTCCTCAACTGCAAGAATTGCTCTGTCTATTCCTTCCTTGATGTTAACAGCATCTTCGCCTTCAAAGTGGCCAAGAACCCAATCTACCATGTCCCATTCCTTGGGCTTTTTGCCAACGCCAACGCGAACGCGGTTAAATTCGCTGTGTCCAAGCTGGGCTATGATGTTCTTAAGGCCGTTGTGACCGCCTGCGCTTCCCTTAGGACGCACTCTGATGTTTCCTGCATCAAGCTCAACATCATCTGATATAACAATGAGTTCTTCCTTGGAATCTATCTTGAAGTAGTCGCAAATAGGTCTTATGGCCTCTCCGCTAAGATTCATATAGGTAAGGGGCTTAACAAGGATAACCCTGTCAGCTCCTATCCTGCCTTTTCCATAGGCTGCCTTGAACTTAGTCTCTGTAAACTCGATTCCATATTTATCTGCAAGGGCATCTACTACCGCAAAGCCCACATTATGTCTTGTTCCAAAGTATTTCTTTTCCGGGTTACCTAGTCCCGCAATAACGTACATCTTTCCTGTTTCCTCTTCTTTCTCTTTTACAAACAATTTTCTTAATAGCTGTAACATGTTACCATTCCCCGCAAGAGTAATATTTTTGCGCACGCACATATGCGCAGGAACCGTTTAACATGCCCCTGCGTATTTATTAAGCACTATAATAACATAAGGGAGCCTAGAAATCTAAGCCCCCTTGATTATTATTTTATTAAATTTAATTTTGCATTATTCTACGACTGCCGAATCCCCCTCGGCAACCTCGTCTGCAGCCTTATCATAGGCTTCTAATATGGTGTCCTGAAGGACTTTTCTCATATCAGAATTGATAGGATGTGCTATGTCTCTGTACTCTCCATCAGTTGACTTCTTGGAAGGCATTGCGATAAACAAGCCTCTCTCGCCTTCAATCACCTTGATGTCATGAACAACGAATTCGTTGTCAAAAGTAACTGAAACTACTGCGCGCATTTTGCCCTGCTTGGTGACTTTTCTTACTCTAACATCTGTAATCTTCATAGTTGTAACCCCCTCTTGGTTGCTGAAACTGAAGTTGTCAGTTGTTAATGTGTTCTATATATGATATACGGATTGCTCCGTACTGCGTACTTTCGCAATCCTACAACCATTCGTAAATCGCCATGCTCACTACGTTCGCATGTCTTTTTTACTCATGTTTGTTAGGTCCTCAAGGTCTTACGAATTCGCATGCAAGCATGCATTCGTCAGACTTTTCGTCCCTATATCAAAGCACGTAGCGTTCATTATTTTCTACTACGACCTTAATTCCATTTTCTTCCTTGTAATAAGAGTTCGCCTGGATTGTTCCATGGCTCTCAACAATGCAGTTCTCAATGTGTGAATTGTCCCCGATGTACACATCATTAAGTATTATAGAATTTTTGATGTAACAGTTATTTCCTATGAACGCCCCCTTGAACACCAGGGAATCCTCTACGGTTCCGTTGATGATGCATCCACTGGAAATAAGACTGTTCTTAACGTTTACCCCCACGTTATATTTAGCTGGCGGAAGATCTACTACCTTGGTGTAGATTCCTGGATAATCACGGAAGAAGTAATTACGTACCTCAGGCTTTAAGAAGTCCATGTTGGTTCTGTAGTAATCTTCTACTGATGCGATGTTGTTCCAGTACTCTTTGATCTTGTAGCCATAGATTCGTTTCATATCCTTGTATCTTACAAGAATATCTCTAACGAAATCATATCTCTCTTCTGCCTCAGCTCTTTCGATCAGTTCGATGAGCTGACGTCTTCTGATAACGTAGATACCACATGAAATTGTATTGGACCTTGATACAACTGGCTTCTCTTCGAATTCCTCGATCCTGCTCTCCTCATTCATGCGGATAGTTCCGAATCTCTCTGTATCAATGCTGGCTGGCATGTCCTTACATACCACTGTGATATCTGCCTGCTTCTGAATATGGTATTCAAGAAGCTTGGCGTAATCCATCTTGTATACACAGTCTCCTGAAGTGATGATCACGTATGGTTCGTGACAGCTTCTTAAGAATTCAAGATTCTGTGCAATGGCATCTGCTGTTCCTCTGTACCAGAGATTTCCTGATGCCTTAACTGCTGGAGTAAATACGTACAAGCCGCCCTGCTTACGTCCGAAGTCCCACCACTTGGAAGAACTAAGGTGTGTATTAAGGCTTCCTGCGTTGTACTGTGTGAATACGGCAACTGTCTGAATGTGAGAGTTGGTCATGTTACTAAGAGCAAAATCGATACTCCTGTAAAAACCAGCCACGGGCATAGCACATACCGCTCTGCGCTTGGAAAGTTCCTGCATTCTACTACTGCTACCGCCTGCTAAAATTATGCCTATCGCCCTCATGTCAATCACCTGCCTTATCTAATGTTCTGCCGCTATCAAGGATTCCACCTGGGTAGTCTTCCTTGGTAGTGTTACCGGAAATCATTGTATTCTTGCCGACCTGTACATCGTCTGGAATAACTGATTTCTCACCGATAGTGCAGAGACCTTCACAATAAATACCGGGCTTGGTCTCATTCTCTTTTTCCTCAAAGGCTCCAAGAGTTACTCTATTACCAATCTTGGCCTTCTCAGCGATGATTGCCTTTTCTATGTTACAGCCCTCACCAATCTCTGTCTCATTCATGATGATAGAGTGGCTGACAACTGTATCCTTGCCGATCTTGACGCCAGGTCCGATAACTGAGTTATAGACCTTGCCGTAAATCTCGCATCCCTCGCCTACGATACTGCGCTCAATTGCGCTATCCGGGCCGAGATACTGAGGTGGCTGAACGTCACTTGCTGTATATATCTTCCAGTATTCCTCATAGAGGTTAAACTCTGGAACAATATCGATAAGTTCCATGTTGGCTTCCCAGTAGGATGTCAGTGTTCCAACGTCCTTCCAATAGCCATCAAATTCATAAGCATAAAGAGCCTGTCCCTGTTCCTTGCAGTAAGGAATGATATGCTTACCAAAATCAAGGCCCGCCTGATCTTTATTCTTTATAAGGGCTTCCTTGAGCGCCTTCCAGGAGAAGATATAGATACCCATAGAAGCAAGATTGCTGCGTGGGTGCTCTGGCTTCTCTTCGAAATCGATGATCCTCTTGTTCTGATCAGTGATCATGATACCGAATCTGCTGGCCTCTTCCATTGGAACCGGCATAACGGCGATTGTAGCATCTGCGCCGCTTGACTTATGGAAGTCGAGCATTGTCTCATAATCCATCTTATAAATATGATCACCAGACAGGATCAGTACATAATCAGGATTATAATTCTCCATATATTCTAAGTTCTGGTAAATTGCATTGGCGGTACCGGTATACCATTCACTATTGGAGCTCTTTTCGTAAGGTGGTAAAACAGTTACACCACCGAAGTTACGGTCAAGGTCCCACGGAATACCTATGCCAATATGAGAGTTTAGACGAAGTGGTCTGTACTGCGTAAGAACTCCGACAGTATCCACTCCAGAATTAATACAATTGCTCAGAGGGAAATCGATTATTCTGTACTTACCCCCGAACGATACGGCTGGCTTAGCCATCTTGGCTGTCAGCACGCCTAGCCTGCTGCCTTGGCCCCCTGCCAAAAGCATTGCGATCATTTCTTTTTTTATCATGTTCCACCTCATTGCTGCTAAATCGCTTTTTTTCCCTATATAAAAGTATAGCATAAATAAGGCGCATTAATGATGTGATTTTGTGTTTTTTTAAATTTATATTTAGTTTATTTTATCTTTTTTGACAATGACTAAATAAGTGCTAGAATATAATCCGGTAAAAGAGATATTAATTATAAGTAGAATCATACTTAGAATCGAGGATTTTCATGTATCAGATAGATTTTAAAAAACCTGTACACGTATATTTCATGGGCATAGGCGGAATATCAATGAGCGGACTTGCCCAGATTTTGATAGAAGAGAATTTTAAGATCTCAGGTTCAGATAATAAGGAATCTGAAATGACAAGAGCTTTAGAGTCTCGCGGAGTCAAGATTTTCTACGGACAGAAGGCCGAGAATATCGCAGCTGCAGAGCCAATCGATGTGGTCGTTTACACAGCAGCTGTTCACCCTGACAATCCAGAGTTTGTAGCTGTAAAAGAGGCAGGCATCCCAATGCTCACAAGAGCTGAACTCCTTGGTCAGATCATGAAGGAATACGACCTTCCTGTAGCTATTGCTGGAACTCATGGCAAGACAACAACAACATCCATGCTATCCAAGATCCTGCTTGAGGCAGACACAGACCCAACACTTTCAATCGGCGGTATCTTCAAGGATATAGGCGGCAATATAAGAGTTGGCAAGTCTGAGTATTTTGTTACTGAGGCCTGTGAGTATACTAACAGTTTCCTTAGCTTCTTCCCTAAGATCAGTGTTATTTCTAATATAGATGCAGATCATCTCGATTTCTTCAAGGATCTTGACGACATCCGTCATTCCTTTAGGAAGTTTGCACAGCTCCTTCCAGCCGATGGTAGCCTTGTTATCAACGGCGATATCGACAATGTTTCTGAAATCACAGATGGTCTTAGCTGCAATATAATCACCTACGGCTCATTAGATAGTTTTGACTACTATCCAACTGACATTACCTATGATGCTCAGGGCAATCCTTCATTTGTAGCGCATATGCCTGGGGGAGATACTTTGAATGTCACTCTGGCTGTACCTGGTATCCACAATGTGTACAATGCTCTTGCTTCTATAGCAGTAGCTAATATCCTTGGCATAGACAAAGAGCACATTGTATCAGCACTTTCAATGTTTGGTGGTACCAGCAGGCGCTTTGAGTATAAGGGTGAGATAGGTGGAGTTACTATAATCGATGACTACGCCCATCATCCAACTGAGATAAAGGCAACTCTTACAGCAGCACAGAACTATCCACATAATAAGATATGGTGCGTATTCCAGCCACACACATATACAAGGACCAAGGCCCTTTTAGATGAGTTTGCACAGGCTCTTTCCCTTGCTGATCATGTTGTACTTGCTGATATTTACGCTGCCAGAGAGAAAGATAACCTGGGAATCAGCTCCAGAACCTTAAGAGACAAGATTGTCGCATTAGGTCACGAGTGTAATTATTTTCCAACTGTTGAAAATTTTAGTGAAATAGAAAAATACCTTTTGCAAAATTGCACAAAAGGAGATTTGTTGATAACCATGGGTGCCGGTGATGTTGTGAAAATAGGCGACGAACTCCTAGGCAAATAACACTTATCCACATTTCCACCGTGGACAGGTCAAAATATTCAATCGATTTCGGTGGATAACAGCCACCCATTTTCCACTTCCATATTTTTGGAGGAAGGGCTGATGGGATGGCTGTTTTTTATTTCTGTCGTAATAAATAATCCACGTTATCCACATTGTCCACAATTAAGTCTAATCTCTCAGACTGCCCACAGGTGCTCAATTTCTTCATCACTTTTTCCAATATCATTTAAAAAAATGCCATGCTATAATTTCAATTGTTCAAGGGAGTTCAGGTGAAAAAAGCTTGTTTTACGTTTGGCGGAGGATCAACGTAATTTATACCTCAGAACATATCAATATTGTAAGAGGTGATCAGAAATATGATGGGGAAGGTAACTATCAGTCAAAATATGGGGGAGGATTCTACTTATGTTTCCAACATTTTCATTGATGAATACATGCAGGATGCAAACGATGCGCAGCTCAAGATTTACTTGTTTTTACTGCGTATGATGGCATCGAATTTACCAACAAGTGTTCCAGATCTTGCTGATAAATTCAATCATACAGAGAAGGACGTTATTCGCGCCCTTAAATACTGGGAGAAGAAGGGTCTCATCAGTCTCGTATATGATCAAGACCAGAATCTTACCAGCATACATATGGAAGAGATAACATCACACAAGAGTCTTGGCAGAAGAAGGGAAGACAGCGTGATCAGAGCGCTTCCTTCTGTAAGACCTAGTGTGTCTGACAACTCTGAAGTGGCACCAGGTAAGCCAAATTACACTGCTGCTCAGCTCAAGAGTTTCAAGGAGAATTCCGGAAGCGGTATCATGTACGTTGCTGAACAGTACTACGGCAGACCTCTTAATCCATCAGAGATGTCTACTATATACTACATTCATGATGAGCTGAAATTTAGTGATGAGTTATTGGACTATCTGATGCAGTACTGCGTCGATAATCATAAATCTGATTTCAGATACATGGAAAAGGTTGCCATTAGCTGGAATCAGGAAGGCATCAAAACGCCTAGACAGGCTCGTGCGGAAAGCTACAAGCATGATGGGGATATCATTTCAGTTATGAAGGCCCTGGGTATGGAAAATGCACCTACTGTAACGGAAGGGTCCGTTATCAGTTCGTGGCGTGGGGAGCTAGGATTTACGATGGATATTATCATGGAAGCCTGCGAACGCACTGTCATGGCTACACAGAAGAATCGCCTTAAGTATTGCGACGGCATTCTTCGCTCCTGGCATAAGAGTAAGGTAGTGACAAGGGAGGATATTGCCAGGTTAGATGCAGAGCACACCGCTGACCTTCGCAAAAAGAAGGCAAAGGCTTCCGTAGCATCCATCGATATCAAAGCCCGCTTAGACGAATCATATATTCGTCCTAACGGTTCCCAGAACCGCTTCAATCAGTTCCAGCAGAATACTTATGATTTTACTGAGCTTGAGAAGCAGCTTCTGGACAACTAATACACTTCTTTTATCTGATTGGGGAATCAGGTAAAGGCATCCAAAAACCCAGCCCTGTACTTTGGTTTGGCGGCGGCGTCTATAAACGCCTTCCCCGAAGCACGTACAGGGCAAAATTATGCAAGGGAGAATATCATGGCATTAACAAACGCTCAGTATGACGAAATAATGCATGGATACGAAGAACTACGCTCTCTCCACAGGCAGGAGCTTGAGGACAGACAGCGTTATGTATATGAAAGCGTTCCTGGATACAAGGAACTAGAGGACCAGGTAGCAACCGCCAGTGTAGCCTTTGGCAAAAGACTTCTGGCAGGTGAAAAGCTTGACCGCTCAGTTCTCAAAAATCAGCTGGCGGAGCTTTCAAGACAAAAGCTCACTCTTTTAACTGAAGCCGGATTTTCTTCAGATTATCTTGATATGGGGTATACTTGCCCTGATTGCAAGGATACTGGATATATTGGCAACGAAAAGTGCCACTGCTTCAAGCAGAAAATTGTCGAATCTCTTTACAACAAGTCAAATCTTAAAACCCTTACCAAATCTGCAAACTTTAAGCTTCTTTCAGACAAATATTATTCTGGAGAAGATCTTAGAAAATTTCAGGGTGCTGTTCGTAACAGTGAAGATTTTGTTAAGAATTTCAACTCTGACTACCAAAATTTATTTTTTTATGGTACAGTGGGTACTGGCAAAACGTTCCTTTCGATATGTATTGCCAATGAACTACTCAAGAAAGGTCACTCAGTCATATATTTCAGTTCCCTGGGGCTGTTTACCATGCTAGGTGAATATGCCTTCGATTACAAGGCGAAGCAAGAACTCCACAGTATTTACGAAGATCTTTATAACTGTGAACTTCTTATTATCGATGACCTTGGTACGGAACGTCCAACTAGTTTTGTGTTATCCGAGTTCTTCTCCTGTCTGAACGAAAGGGATCTCAGGAAGAAATCAACTATCATAACTACAAACCTTTCTCTTGAAGACTTACAGGCTATTTACTCTGACCGTATTTCATCTAGAATAATCAGCAACTACAAACTTCTGAAGTTATCCGGTCAGGATATTCGTAAATTAAAAAAGATTGCAAGAAAAGAAAGTGAGGATTTGCAGTAATGCCAAAGAGAGAAGAGAAACGTAATCTGGAGACAATTCCTGTTGGGTCACTTGGAATTATTCCCCTTAAGGGAGTAAGGACACTGGCAGAAAAGGTTGATTACTATCTCGTAAAGTGGAGAGCTGAGAGAGAAAACGAACACAAAGGTAGCCTTGCATTTACAGGCTATGAGAGACCATCCTATATTCTGGATGCTGAGGTTCCAAGATTTGGAACTGGTGAGGCCAAGGGTGTTATCAAGACCTCTGTTCGTGGTGATGATCTCTATCTCCTCGTTGATGTATGTAACTATTCACAGACTTATTCTCTTTTTGGTCAGGAGAATCACATGTCTCCTGATGATCACTACCAGGATCTAAAAAGAATAATCGCAGCTGTCGGTGGTAAGGCAAGACGTATCACAGTTATCATGCCTTTCCTCTATGAATCAAGACAGCACAAGAGAAGCTCAAGAGAATCTCTTGACTGCGCTATTGCTCTTCAGGAACTGGTCAACATGGGTGTTGATAATATCATTACCTTCGATGCTCACGATCCACGTGTTCAGAATGCTATTCCTCTTAATGGATTTGAAACTGTCCGCACTACATATCAGTTTATTAAGGCACTTCTCCGCAACGTCTGGGATCTTCAGATTGATTCAGACCACATGATGGTCATCTCTCCAGATGAAGGCGGAATGGGAAGAGCTATCTATCTTGCCAGCGTACTTGGTCTCGATGTAGGTATGTTCTACAAGAGACGTGATTATACACAGGTTGTCGATGGACGTAATCCTATCGTTTCACATGAGTTCCTTGGAACAAGTGTTGAGGGCAAGTCAGTTATCATCGTTGATGACATGATCTCATCAGGAGAATCTCTTCTTGATGTTGCCAGAGCTCTTAAAGAGCGCAAGGCTGCCAGAATCTATGCTTTCTCAACCTTTGGTCTGTTTACAAGTGGACTTGAGGAATTTGATAAGGCTTATGAGGAAGGCCTCATTGACAAGGTTCTTACAACAAACCTTATTTATCAGACACCAGAGCTTCTGTCCCGCGAATGGTACATTAGCTGCGATATGAGTAAGTATATCGCTTACCTTATCGATACACTTAACCACGATGCTTCTATCAGCGATCTCTTAAATCCTGTAGAGCGTATCAATAACATTATTGAGCGTTACAAGAGCGGTGAGCTTCGTGCATCTCTTGAAGCTGAGAAGAAAATCAACTGATTACATTTTAAATAGTATAATAAAGTGCATTGCAGAAGTGTTTAACATCTACTGCAATGCACTTTTTCTTTTTATCTTTTAGTTAATCTAATCATATTCTGTATAGCTGATAGCTTTAGCATAAGGTCTTAATATCCACCAGCGAAGGGACACATGCGTATAGTTTCTTACTAAGTTCCTCGTCTGGCTGAGTAAGATCAGGAACCATGACAACCTTACATCCCGCAAGATGTGCACTGGTTACGCCATTTGGCGAATCCTCAACTGCAAGGCAACGCTGTGGTTCAAGGCCAAGCTGCTGACAGGCATAGGAATATATGTCAGGAGAAGGCTTTCCCTCTTTTACCATATCTGCACAGATTATCTTATCAAAATGATCAAAGAGTCCAAGGCGCGTGAGATACCCTTTTGTTCTCTCAAAGTCATTGGCTGTAGCAAGAGCTGTCAAAATGCCATTTTCCCGGAGCCATACAAGGATTTCCTTCGCACCAGGCTTAAGAGGAATCCCCTGCTCTTTTATCATATCCACAACTATGGATTTCCTGTACTCTCTTACTTCGTTATAGTCGAAGTCATCTCCAAACCACTTTTTAAACTGAAGCGGAGCAAAGGGGCGTCCTAGAGAGCGCAGTTCAAGTGGCATCCACGGTTCGCACTTGTAGCCAAAGTGCTCAAGTGCCAAAGGCCAGGCCTTTTGATAGAATTTTTCAGTATCTGTCAGTGTTCCATCAAGGTCAAATATACAGGCATCTATTACTTTCCCCAATTTTATTCCTCGTTCCCATAATTATTTGCTTCATTAAAAACAGGCCCTTCTACAGGCTGAATCTGTTCCTGTGCCTGCCTCTTTGGAAGAATTCCCTTCTTTATAAGGATTATCACCACAATCAGGAAGAGGCCATCTATAAATGTAGATTCAATGATCGACATAAACTCAACTTCAGTTGAAATAGTCTGAAATCCAAAACCATTAAGCCAAAAGATTGTAATATTGTTCAAAAAGTGTGCTGCGCTTGAAGCCTCAAGACCATCTGTGATGTGCGCCACTGTACCCAAAAGAATCCCTGCTATGAATACTTCAATTACTCCGTATATACTATATGGGTGGCCAGACGCAAAGATAACAGCCTGTATGATTATTGCAATTATGGCGTTTCTGGTCCATCCTCCTACAGTCTGCATTATGAGTCCTCTAAACACGTACTCTTCTGCTATACACTGAAATAGCGTCAATGCTGTGCAGACTATAAATCCTAACACAGTAAATTTTATCTCTCCAGTATAATCAGTACCATAGATGGTAGAAAAGGCGCATGGAAGTGCTACAGGTACTATTCCAACCAGAAGCATCTTTCCAAATAACTTTATATCAAATCCTGGGCATACGCTTCCATATGTGGAAAACTTTCTATCTTTTACAATTAAGGATGCCAGCCAGATAGCTGGAACAAACGCCGCAAGGCTGCCTAGCATATATAGCGCACCTTCAGGTGAATAAACATCCATAGTATCGTATCCGCCTGAGATTATCCCCAAAGCATCCATAAGACTCAGCCCATTATTAACCTTGATCAGAAAGTAAAGCATTGCTAATATCACGCTCGCGCAGGTCTGGAAAAAGAATGCAAGCAATAGTACCAGAATTGGCTTAAACCACTTGTACCCCTCTAAGTCTCTTGTAAAAGTTATGTAGCTTTTTCTCTTTTCCATTTTCTTCTCCTCATAAAAGAAATACATAGAATATATTAGTCCAAGAAGTCCTCAGAAAGGCATTTAGAATCCAAGATTATCGTTAACAAGGATTACATGTATTCTATCCTTGTGTCTGGAAAATCTAGTAATCAGGAACTGACAGCATATTGTATCTGGAGACTTGCAGTTCATGCAGGCTCCTGTCTTGGAGCAAGGTGTGCTAAGGCCAAATCTCTGAGCATTTATTGGTGCTGCTACGTTTCTGGCCCTTTTCATAGCACCATCTATGTCATCGCAAATTTTATTCATTCCAACAATAAAAAGAACATGCTTTGGTCCTTGAGCTATCATGGATACTCTGTTTGAATTTCCATCAATGTTCACAATAACGCCGTCGTCTGTCATTGCATTAGCACTAGATAAAAAGAAGTCCGCATCATAGCCTTTTAGCATGGCTTCTCTCTTCTCCTCAGGAGTTTTAGCAGTCTCCCTATCAATAAAAGTGTAACTGCCATTTTTAATGGCTTCCACAAGACCGATTTCGTGAGCGCTCATGGCGCCACCCATTGTTACGCTGCTGCCCTCTGGGATGATCTCAAGTGCCTTCTTGAGCGCCTCCTCTTTGGTTGCAGCATAATATCCAGTCATATTTCTGGATTCAAGCCCCTTTATAACCTTTTGTGCCAGTAACTCATTTCTCTTTACCATTGCCTCATTCATAGTCTGCCTCTCCTACATCATTTTTTAAATTATCAGATTCCCTTAAAGCTCATAACAAATGTGAGTTTTTCATCCTTTGGAAGCAGGAATTCCGGATGAGTCTTGGATCCCCAGGTATCATCTCCTGCAATACCCATCTGCATTGCGCTGCAGCGAACAACGCTCTTGCAGAAGCGAGGAAGTTCAAATGGATGTTCTGCTGCCTCAAGTTCATCTGGTGTATATGGAAGTGCACTAAAGTTCATGGTATCAGGTGCTTCGAACAATAAGCCTCTTCCCTTGTAGTCTACAAGCTTAGCCCAGCGGACACCGGTTCTATTGCCTGTTTCCTGAGGGCGGATGTAGCTCTCCATAGCGTCCTCTACTTTGTACTCATAAATTCCAAGCTTAGCGCCCTTATTTCTATCAACATAGTTTTCCTCAGGGCCATTACCATAGAATATTACTCTGTCAAAGTCTGCGTTGAACTTGAACATCATTCCAAATTCAGGCATTGGAGTAAGACCTTCTACAGGCTCGTATTCCTCTTTTATCCATACTCTGCCATCACCTGTAACATTGTAGGTCAGAAGTACGCTAGATGCAGGTGTTGTAGGAAGGTAGTGCTTGAAGGTAATTGAAACACTGCAATCATCCTCCTGAATAATAGGATATATCTTTCTGTCATCCCAGCTGCCATTTACATAGCCTGTACTATCCTCAAAGATTGGGAATGTGCTGGAGTAAAGGCTTGCAATCTTCCACTGAGCATATCTGGCAGGCATATTGTTGCCTCGGTCATTGTCTACAGGTGCTCTCCAGAAGTTTGGCTTTGGAATTGATTCTATAAGTTCTCTTCCTCCATAGCGGTAAGACGTAATATTTCCTTTATCACGGCTAAAGAGTACAGAGAAGTGGTTACCCTTAACTCCGATGTTGTAGTCGCCCTTTATGACTTTGAGTTCTCCGCATGCTACGCAGGTAGAAGCTGCAGTCTTGAAGACGCCCTGACCGAAAGCCACTTCATGTCCTCTCTCAGCCCAAATTGTATCATCGCGAAGTCTGAATGAGACTGTTACACAATACTCATCAAGTGGGAATGGGCCATTTTCATCAAATGGAGCTGTTCCCATAACTGACATTTTGGCTCTTATAGCTTCCGGAAGCTCATACTCTTTTTCTGAAAGAGGAGCAACATCCGTAGCCATGCGTTTTTCCAAAATTTTTACTCCATCTCTTTCTAATATAACAAAGCAGTCATACTCGCTTGTAGCTGTGAAAAGAGAATTGTTTATTATCTTAACCTTATCCATATCCACCAAAACTCTGATGTTCTGGTAGTTGAACTTAACATCCTGCATCTTGGCATAGGACTTTCTCTGACCATCTACAATACCGTTTCCGCTAAAGTTGTAGTCTGTAGGTCTCTCGCCATGGTCTCCGCCATAGGCCTGGAAATCTTCGCCGAAGCGGTTCTTTTTCCTAATGGACTGATCTACATAATCCCAGATAAATCCGCCCTGATAGCGTGGCTCCCTGTCTGCAAGATCTGTGTACTTGAACATTGCTCCACAGGAATTTGACATTGCGTGAGTATATTCGCAGCAGATAAATGGTTTCTCAGGGTGCTCAGAAAGGAACTTCTCAATAGCTGTTACAGGAGGGTACATCTGGCTCTCCATGTCGCTTGTATCGTTGTAGGTCCTGTCGTGGCAGATTCCCTCATAGTGCACAAGTCTGTCCGGATCAAGCTTTCTAAATAGCTGTGACATTTCGTAGGGCACTTTACCACCATGAGACTCATTACCAATAGACCATATCAGGACTGATGGGTGATTCTTATCAAGCTGATAGGTAGAATTAACCCTGTCCAGCATCACTTCCATGCAATTCTCCCTGCTGCCTGGGATTGCATATGGAATAGCAGGCTCATCTCCAAGATGTGACCAGCTGCCATGAGTCTCCATATTGTTTTCTGCGATCATGTAAAGGCCATAGATGTCACAGAGCTCATAAATAGCTGCAGAGTTCTGATAATGGCTGGTTCTGATGGCATTTATATTGTTTCTCTTCATGTTGATAATATCAGCACGAGTTTCCTCGTAAGATACCACTCTTCCTGTATCGCAGGAGAATTCGTGACGGTTAACTCCCTTAAAGACAATTCTCTTGCCATTAATGAGCATAAGGCCATCCTTCATCTCAAAGCGTCTAAATCCAACATTCTGGCTCACTACTTCCTGAACATTGCCCTCTTTATCCACCATTTTGATTATAAGCTGGTAAAGCTGCGGATCCTCAGCACTCCAGAGTACCGGGTTATACACTTTCTCTTTTACCACATTAAGTGATACAACCGGGCCGTCAGAGTTGGCCTCATCTCCAATTACTGCACTGCCCTTTACTACCTGATGATTATTGCGGTACAGAATATACTCAACATTTCCAGTTCCCTGAGTCTTAAATGTCAATTCAAGCTCAGCTTCAGAAAAGTCGTCATTTAAAAGAGTTCTGATCTTGACATCTTCAAGATGCACAGCTGGAACAAGCTGCAGGAATACATTTCTATATATTCCTGAGAATCTAAAGAAATCCTGGTCCTCCATCCAGCTTGATGAAGTCCACTTAAACACCTGTACAGCCAGTTTGTTAAGGCCTTCCTTGAGGTAAGGTGTAAGGTCAAACTCAGAAGGAGTAAAGGTATCCTCGCTATATCCCACATACTGGCCATTAAGCCAGAGGGCATAGCCGCTCTCAACTCCATCAAATACTACATGAACATTCTGTCCATACCAGTTGGCAGGAAGATTAAAATACTTAACATAACTTCCTACTGGATTAAACTCCTCCGGAACCTGGCCAAGCTCTATTTTCTCGTGACCATCCCATGGATACTGAACGTTGATATATGCCGGGATATCATAGCCTTCCATCTGCATATGTGCTGGAACACGGATGTCATCCCAAAAATCGCAGTCATATTCCTCTTTTTCAAATCCAGGAACAACTGCTCTGTAATTCTTGGCATAGTGGAATTTCCATAATCCATTTAAAGATATTCTAAGTGAGGTGTCTCCCTCTGAAAGTTCATCCTCAGTGGCAAAGCTCACAAAATCGCCATGCGCTGGAAGTACATTATCCTTAAAAAATTCAGGATCAGCAATCTTTTTGTACTCAAATTCCTTCATTTAGTCTTCCTCCGTAATATAGGTAATGAAATGGTTACCATTTTCCTCAAAAAGCTTTTCTGAGTCATTCATTCCGTATTTATAAACTGTTCCTGTCTCAGGATTCATAAGAACAGTGTTAAGATCATTAAATCCTATGATAAGAACAGCGCTTCCATCGTTCATCATAGCCATGACCGGAATATCCTGATTAACATAATAGAGCATAGCTGACATAGGACATCCATCAAGGTCCAGTATCCTTGCATCCGGAAGAGACGAATCAAGTATCTGTCCAGCGCCTTCTCCTGCCTGTAAAAGGGTCTTAACATTTCTGTTCACTCCCTCAAAAGTAAGGATAAGATCCAGGCAGACAGCTACAGGATCCTCTGAGGTCATATTCTCATAGCTCTCGGCTGTTCTTGTTATAGACATGATCTGGTTGGATCTCAACAGATTTCCCTTGTACCATACATATCTGTTATCATCTCCAACTACTACTGCAGGCGCCGCATAAGCAACATTTACAGCATCTGCAGGGTCACTGTATACTCCATTTAGTCCCATGAGGCCATATACATAGTAAAATGGCTTCTCGCTCTGGTCCCTCTCTGACTCTATTGCTACGTTTCTGTCTCCCTCAAATAATGTCTGAGCCGGAGTCAAGACACGTATCTGCTTGGTCTTTATCTCGCTCTTTGCTGCTATCTGAACTATCTTTTCATATATATCAACAGAAACTACAGAAACCACGTTGCTGCCGCTTTCAGCCTTGAGTGTGCTCATAATCTGGTCGTCGTAGGTGCTGACATACTTGCCAGATTCCTCATCCTTGACAACCCTGGTCATTCTGATCTGATTGTCGCTTATAGAAACATCTGTAACATAGATTCCATCTGGGTGATAGTTTTCCAGGATATTTCCATCCCCATCCTGAATCTTTATGTTGTACATAGCATAAACAGGATTACCCATCTGATCCATCAGAACATCTGTCTCATGAGCAAGACCAAATACCATGTCCTCTCCCATAAATCCAAGAACACGTATAAAGTCTCCATCATCTGCAGCAACCTCAGAAATAGTCTTGGTTCCAAGATTCATCATCTTAAGGCTCTTTAGATCATCGCTCTGCCATGCAATTGTACTCATGGACTCGGAAATTTTGTACTCACCTGCGCCAATTCCATCCACAACCATAGTCCAGGTTCTGTCATTTAAGTCTATGGCATAAATGTTCTGATCCAGCATTACATAAAAGACATCACTGGTATTGGCATACACTATTGTTTCCACATATTCCATGAGAATCTGCGGGTCACTTGTACTCTTTATAAAAGCCTGCTCTTCAACGGCATTAATGCTGGCATTATAGTCGTAAACAGCAATTCCAACCTGGCCTTCATGTGCTCCCCGGTTCATATAACCGGCAACGGCAAATTTAACATTTCCTGCTTCATCAACTCTAAGGATTTTTATGGTATTGCGATCCCATCTGGTTCTGATATCATCGTTTTTGTCATCATAAAAACCAAAGAGATATGCCAGCTTGTTTTCTGAGTTGTTTAGCATATAAAGCCTGTTCTCGCTGACAAAGGCAAAAGCACTACCACTGCTACTCTCAACAAGCTGCAATTCCGGGTCTGAAATGCTAAGTCCAATAACATTCTTGGTTATTGAAAAAGCATTGGTGTCAAAAATATAATTCATAGTCCTCTCAAAATTGAGAAGATAAATTCTGTCTGAAGTGTATCTTACCCTGTAGGCTTCGCACACATTATAGCTCTTGTTAACAGCACCTTCCTTGATATTAACCCTATACTGCAGATAAAAACTGCCTGTCTGGCCATGGATATCTGTGACGTATATATCTGGTTCTGTGTGCTCAGTAATGTCGAGATCTCCCCAGGTTACCTGGTTAAAGCTGCTGTGAATATTTACTTTGTTAAAAGAGGTGTTATCACCCTCAGAATTGGATTCAAGGTATTTTGAGTACTCTGAAGCTGTTTCTTTGTCAAAAGTAGCATTTGAGAAGTTTCTTACAAAATCTATCTCGTCGTCCATGTGATACCTGTTCTCATCGCCTGTCCACACGATTCTGCTATAGTATCTGGCAGTTCCGCTCTCTGTGTCCATGAGCATTACCAGCATGTACTCTTTTCCTGAAGTTATCAGGTCCTTTAGCTGGAAGGAGCCTGTAATTGCATCAGCGCTTTCCTTGTAGTCCTGAAGATTTGTATTCTCTACAAGTCCCACGCCATCTATATTTCTGACCTCAAAACGAAGATTTGTGATATTTCTTCCATAGGTTCGTATCTTAAAAGTTACGTCTCTATTGCTTCCGATAGGGAGGATCGTTCCCCTCAAATGGCTGATGTCCATTTCATCTGTATAGCCATGAAGCGGATTTATCTCCTTATAATTGCTAAGGAAAGACACTGTAGGCAGAGTTGCCTCAGACATCTGTGCTGTCATATCAGCATTATCATCGCCTGAAAGCCTGCTAATGACAAAAATAGCGATAACAAAGACCAATATAGCGTATATTATTTTAATAATGGTTAGTTTAACTGATTTTCCCTGCATAATTGACTTTCAATTTGAATGATAGTAAGATTTTGATAATACAATTTAGGTTGTTTACTGTTTTCTCACAAAGGAGTTAATATGGAGCATCCAATCTTGTACCGCAGACGATTCATTCCAGATGAATGTGTCCAGCTAAAGGACGATGAAATCCTGGAATGTAACGATAAAATAATCATAACCAAGTGGAAAACTCTTCATGACAGATGTGATCTGTCTAGCGGTTATTCCTGCTATTATCTTGATCGCGGCGTTAAGGTCAGCAAATTCCTAAAAGCCGATGGCTCTCTTTTGTGCTGGTACTGCGATATCATCACCTCAGAATATGATCCTGAGAAAAATTCCCTGCTCGTAATTGATCTTCTTGCTGATGTAAAAATATATCCCGATGGCCGTCAACGCGTAGTGGACCTGGATGAGCTCTCCGAAGCCTTTGAAAAAGGACTTATAGATGAGACTCTTCTTAAAAAGAGCCTGCTCTCACTGAACAAGCTCCTTAATGATCTGTACGAACACGGCATATTACAACTGGCAGAGCCCATAGAAGAGCTTATCGCCAAGGGCCTTTGATTTAATAAAATACATGTCCACCTATATTGATTCCAGTAAGTCCCGGAACCGGGGTTCTAAAGTATACGCAGTTTCCTACATTTGAATATCCGCTCATTGCTTCATCAGCAGCCTGATAGCAGGATGCTGTTGCCTTGCCGTCTGCAAGTGCAAGAGCAAGTCTTCCACTTCCCACGGGTGAAAACTGCTTGTTCTGGTATATTACTCCCACAACTGTATCCGGATATACTGAACTTAAGACTCTGTTGATAACTACTGCACCAACAGCGACCTTTCCCTCATAGGGCTCAGAACCCGCCTCACAATAAATAAGATTCGCCAAAAGATATCTATCACCCTCGGCAAATGTAACCTCAGAAATGTTTCTCCAGGAGGATGATGCTGCAAGCTTGGACAGACGCATTTCTTCTGCCAGCTTGGCTTCAAGATTCTTGATATCTGCATCCTGAGCCTTTATCTGGTCTTCCAAGGCCTGTGCCTTGGCTTCTGCATCAGAAATATCATTGGCATACTGCTTGATACTGCCTGATGTCTGATTAACAAGGCCTGAAACTCTGCTCTGTTCAGCCTGTGCCTGAACCTTATATTCATCAAGTTGTTTCTTTTCCTCTTCCAGAGTTGCTTCCTTGGCCTCTATGCTCTTTCTGGTCTCGATGTATTTAAGAAACATCTTTCTGTCATAGGCTGAGAGCTGCTCAATATAATTATTCTGATTGAGGAAATCTGCAAAACTTCCCGATCCAAAGAGCATCTCGATAAGGACAAAATTCTGCTTTTCATAGATGAACTGCACTCTCTTTTTCATGGAAGCATACTGACTTTCCTCAGTTTTCCTGGCAACTTCCAGTTCTGCAAGAGTGTTCTCTATTTCTGTCTCTTTGTCATCAATCTGTTCTTCCAGGTTCTCTAAGTTATTACTTACTTCTGTCAGCTGAGTGTTCAGAGTATTTAATTGACCCTGAAGCGAGGATTTCTCCTCATTCATTTCAGCTATGTTGTCCTTGGTGTCATTTAAGTCACTTTCGGATTGTTTCTTTTTCTCCTTGGCCTCCTCCAGCTGTTTCCTGGTGGATTCCGTAGCATTTACTGTAACAACCGGAACAGATAAAAAGCATATAACAAAGGCACACAAAAGCGCTGTAAAACGCCTTGATGTCTTCCTAAATATTGAGTTTATTCCTAGTTCCCCCACATTTTTCATAGTCTGATCAAATTGTTATCTTAATATTTCTGCCACTAGGCTGGTACTGATAATATCTGACTCCTGCAGCATCGAACATTTTCTTGGATGCTCTGGTGCTGGCTGAGGTGCCATATTTGTCGCTATCATACACAACAGTGCGGATTCCGGCCTGGATTATGGCCTTGGCACACTCATTACAAGGGAAAAGAGATACATATATCTTGGCACCTACAAGGCTTCCACCTCTGTAATTGAGAATCGCATTGAGCTCACTATGTGTCACAAAAGGATACTTGGTGGAAAGTTCGTCCTCGCCATCCCTTTCCCAAGGAAACTCTTCATCAGAACAGCCCTTAGGAAAGCCATTATATCCCATAGAGAGTATGTTGTTGTCTTCACTCACGATGCAGCTTCCAACCTGAGTGTTGGGGTCCTTGGATCTCATGGCAGCAAGCTTGGCAACTCCCATAAAATATTCATCCCAGGATATATAGTCTTCTCTTTTCATAAGTCCTCCGTTGTGATTATATACTCCGTGATATACGGAAATCGACATACTCATTCCATTCGTATGTCTTTTTGTACTCCGTGATATACGGATTGCTCCGTACTTCGTACTCTCACAATCCTACATACATTCGGAAATCGATGTACTCATTTCATTCGTACATCTTTTTTCCTCATGTATGTTCGGTCCTCAAGGTGACATTTATATGCCTGCATGCAGTCATAAATGTCACTTTTCGTCCCTATATCACTCACTTTGTTCCGAAGATTCTATCACCAGCGTCTCCAAGACCTGGTACGATGTAGCCGTGGTCGTTGAGCTGCTCGTCAAGTGATCCTACATAGATATCTACGTCAGGATGTGCCTCCTGCATAGCCTTAAGTCCCTCTGGTGCTGCGATAATGCACAGGAAGTGGATGTGCTTGCAACCTCTGTCCTTGAGCATCTGGATAGCAGCGATAGATGATCCGCCTGTAGCAAGCATAGGATCAACAACGAAAATTTCTCTATCAGCAACGTCTGCTGGCATCTTGCAGTAATACTCAACAGGCTTAAGTGTTTCTGGGTCTCTGTAAAGGCCGATGTGACCAACCTTAGCTGCAGGGATAAGTGCAAGCATTCCGTCTACCATTCCAAGACCTGCTCTTAAAATAGGTACTACACAAAGTTTTCTACCTTTGAGCTCTTTAACAGTAGTCTTGCAGATAGGGGTCTCAATCTCTACATCCTGAAGCTGAAGATCTCTTGTAGCTTCATAACAGATAAGTGTTGCTATCTCGCTGATAGTGTCTCTGAAATCCTTTGTACCTGTATCAATCCTTCTGATGTATCCAATCTTGTGCTGAATAAGTGGATGTTCCATAATAACTACTTTTGCCATACTGTCCTCCTAAAACGCTCTATATTTGAATTTTTATTTATGTGCTAATGTTTGTTCTGAGATTATTTCTCAAGTTCTGAAATCTTGGAAATTCTACGGCTATGCTTCTCAAGCCCTGAAAATGGTGTATCAAGGAATGTATCAACAATCTCATTGGCAAGAACAGGTCCTACAAATCCGCCGCCCATAGCAAGAACGTTAGCATCATTGTGCTCTCTTGTAAGTCTTGCTGTTGATGCTTCTGAGCAAAGAGCACATCTTATGCCCTTTATCTTATTGGCTACGATTGAAATGCCGATTCCTGTTGTGCAGATCACGATGCCTTTTTCACACTGGCCATCAGCTACTGCTCTTGCTGCCTGTGCTCCAAAATCTGGATAATCGCAGGAATTAAGGTCATAGGTTCCAAAGTCCTTAAACTCAAGGCCTCTTTCCTGTAAATGCTTCTTGACTGATTCCTTAAGTTCGAATCCGCCGTGATCACTTGCTAATGCTATCATTTTATTCACCTCACACTTTATAATTATACCGCAAAAAAGGCAATCACAATACTATGATGTGATGCCCTGCTGCTTTTAATAACCTATTCATGATTGCCTGGCCAATACCACTATCATCAAAGCTTTCTGAGAACATAACATCCACATTCTCATCATCAAACTCTCTTAAAACCTTAAAGAGTTCATGAGCTATTGTGCTCTCATCTTCTCTGTTCCCAACGCTTTTTACTATATGTGCCTGATAAAGAGATTTCGTTTCATCTGTAGCAATTACGCCAACTCGCTTGCCAGAAGCCTCTGCATCTTTAGTCTTGCCATTTATATAGTCTACCACCTGCGATTGACTTCCCTGGACGATCATAAGATCTCCCTTAGGAGCATAATGCCTGTATTTCATGCCAGGAGCCTTGGGACGCTCTGTTGATGAGCTGTCAATAATGGTCTTGTCAATACTGATCTCTCCTAGTACATCCTCAAGCATCTTAGCTGTGATGTATCCAGGACGAAGGATCATGGGAACCTGACTTGTAAGATCAACAATAGTTGATTCAAGGCCAATTCCCACTTGTCCGCCATCTATTATCATTTCTATCTTGCCTGAAAGATCCTCAACACAGTATCTTGCAACTGTAGGACTGGGTCTTCCTGATGTATTGGCGGAAGGAGCTGCTATATAGCCTCCTGACTGTCTGATAAGTTCAAGGGCTATTTCGTTATTGGGCATTCTGATTGCCACTGTATCAAGGCCGCCTGTTGTTTCATAAGGCACCTTTTTGTTTTTATTCATGATCATTGTCAGAGGGCCTGGCCAAAACGCGTCAGCAAGCTTCCTTGCTGCATCCGGCACTTCTTGTACAATAGCAGCAAGATCATCCATATTTGCAACGTGTACAATAAGCGGGTTGTCGGATGGTCTTCCCTTAGCTGCATATATTTTCTTGGAAGACATTGGATTTAATGCATCGCCTCCAAGGCCGTAAACTGTTTCTGTCGGGAAAGCTACAAGTCCGCCATCCCTTATGATCTTGCCAGCTCTTTTAAGATTGTCTCTGGCCTTTTCATCTATTTTTTTTTCTTCTATTACTACTACTTCTGTTTCCACTTCTTATCCCTCGATATACGCTGAAATTACATCCCAAACATCTGATGTTTCCATTCCAAGAGACCACTCTGCAATACCAGCTATGTTCTGAGCTTTCATAGCATCGATTTTCTGACCGATTGAAGCGGCATCCTCAACCCATATCTGGTTAATGGTTCCATCTGCTCCTGTATATTCGCCATAGTTCTGGCCAGCTTCTGCATCCCAGGTCAGACTAATGCTGTGATTGGCGACATAGTCGTTTGCTACCTTCATTGACACCGCCTCACTAGAAAGAGTTCCATTTGAAGTATGCCAAATTCTAGTATAGAACGGAACTGCATTGATAACCTTGGATGGATCAACCTTGGCCACAGTGTTCAAAAGTCCGTTTTCCACATAGCTAAGAGATGCTACACTTCCTGCCTCAGCAGATCCGGCATAGTGTTCGTCATATCCCATAATAATGACGTAATCTGCAACTATGCCCTGCTCTCCAATTTTGTAGTGATCATTGAAATTCATGGGAACATAGTTGTCTATTGAATAAACCAGGCCATTTTGTCTGCAGGCGATAGATAGTTCTCTTACAAACTCAACATATGACTGACCATCTTCTGAACTGATAGTTTCAAAGTCAAGATTAATGCCGTCAACCTCATGCTGGGCAGCCAGGCTCATAAGCTGGTCAATCGCATTTTTTCTGCTGGAATAGTGCGATAAAAACTCCGATGTGGAAAATTCTCCTGAACCTGTAAAGTTATCCACAAGAGCCCATACTTCTATTCCTTTCTCATGGGCAGCTCTAGTATAAGCGGTTGAGCCAATTGATGCAATATCTCCATTGCTGGAATTAAGCTTGTACCAGGTTGGAGAAATAGCGTTAAGGCTCTTAGTTCCTGCAACATAGGATGAAAAGGTATCATTACCAGCAGCTCCTCCTATATTGTGGAAGCCAAGGTTGATCTTGTGATTTCTCCTGATACTGGTGTACTCCTCAGGAACATAGTCAGTAACCGGAATAGGACTCTTAGATGCTATATCTGAAAGTCTCTTATTCTCTACATATCCTATGTAAGAGTCAGCTGTCTTGACCTTACTCCAGTTCTCCAGTTCCTCCAGGACAACTACCTCATCTCCCTTGGATAAATCTTCCAGAATTTCGCTCTTAACACCGCCTCTTAATCTAAGCTCTGTATTCTTATTAATTGTAGCTACTGTCTCATCATCCCAGCTTGTTGTAAGCTGCATGTGGTTAGGCTCTGTAAATCCTTCGTAAAAGAAATTTGTGTACTTCCTAATGTAATCAAGTGCCACAATGAGGATTTCTTCTCCATTATTCTGAGTTGTTCTGGATATTACATATCCCTCATCTGCGGATTCCCCATTGGAATCTGTCCAGATTGAAGTTCCCACCTCTGACATGATGACCTTAGTGGCTGTAGTATAGAATAATGTATTATCTGCAATTCCATAGTAGAATCTGTCATTTAAATATTTCTGAACAGAAGCAAAATCCATGTAATAATGGCCATCTATAAGATAGGCCCTTTCTTCTATCCTCTCATTGCCCAGAATAATAGCAACGTCTGTATCATTTTTTATATCAAAATAGCTGTCTAAATCTGCACGTTCAGTGCTATAGGAATAATGCTGATAGAGAATCTGCCCAGCATAAATTCCTCCTATAATAAAAATAAGGGCGATTATAATAATCGCCGGAATCACTTTCTTTTTCATGTTCTAGCTCCTTTACAATCGCCCTTTATTATAACAGACTATTAAGTTTACGTCATTATCAAAGTACTGGTGAAAAACACGGATACAAGCTGTATATGTCAAGGCGGGGTCCTCTCAAATATATTCTTGAAAAACTGTATTGATGCAATTACTTGAAGTTGATAGTTTTTACCCACTTTTATAACTTGAAATTGTGTCATCTTTGGAACCAAAAGGTTCTATACATGTGATAAATTCTCCAAAATGTGCTTTGATGACACTTTTTCTTTTGACGTATATTAATATTATGAGGCGCCACAATCCAAGTCCATGTCTTTTGATGCGTGTCGTCGCACCAAATATGGTATAATAGTATTAGGAAAATACTACAAATTGTCTATGCGTTATTTGTTGTGAAATTAATTTAAGAAACTTAAACCGAAAAATCTTAGTAAGACATTCCACAATCATGTGGAACAATGAATTAAAGAAAAAACCGATTTTGTTTCTGAAAGCTCGCCTCCTTCCCGGACTATAATCTGGGGCAGGCGCCTCACAAAAAATATAATATCAGGAAATTCTTAAGATTTACCATCGAAATTTCTTAAGATTTTATGTATATCAAATATTCGTTTCTTTATTAACCATCATACGCATAAACCTCTGGTAGCTTGTATCAAATTTAATTTTTTTATAAAATATGACGATACATGTATTGACATAGAATACCGTTTAAATTAGTATCTATGTATTCCAAAGTCAGGAGGTAAGCATCATGAAAATTGAAAAAGTCAATGATCATCAAATTAGATGCACACTTACCAAAGATGACCTTGCGAAGCGCGACCTTAAGATTACAGAGCTTGCATATGGAACTGATAAGGCTAAAGAGCTTTTCCAGGACATGATGCAGCAAGCGAATTTACAATATGGCTTTGATGCTGAGGATACTCCTCTTATGATCGAGGCAATCCCCATCAACTCTGAATGTATTGTTCTTGTCATCACCAAGGTAGACGATCCGGAAGAGCTGGACACTCGTTTTTCCAACTTTGCTCCTTCAGTTCATGAGGAAGATGAAGAGGATGAATACGACTACGATGAGGATGAGGAATACGAGGAGGACGAAGAGGACGAGGATGTAATGGGGCTTTTCAAGAGACTCCAGCGCAGCAATTTAAATGACTCTCTTGAGTCAGCAATGAGCAGTCCTTTCTCAGATTCAAAGAAGCTTAAGGAAAAAACTACTAACCCCAAGAAGAAGGAAACTCCGGGAAGAAAGGGTTCCAGAATCTTCTCATTTGATTCACTTCACGAGGTTACTAGATTCGCTGCTATCGTAAGCAGGAAATTCGATGGTATCAATACCCTGTACAAGAATGAAGTAAATGGTAAGTTTTATCTGATACTTCACCAGGGTAATCTGGAAGATAATGTATTTGCAAATATCTGCTCTCTTCTTACAGAGTATGGCAAGACTGAGGTTGGTTCTACTGCTGAAGAGCAGTATCTTGCTGAGCACTACACTACTCTGGTCAAGGACAATGCAGTACAGGCACTTTCCAGAATTTAATATGCATCTACAGGCAGGAGACAATTTGTCTCCTGTTTTTTATTGCTCTTATTTCACCTCATAGAAAAAGGGCGGTCCAAAGCGGACCGCCCTAAATTTCTTTATTCGTTCTAACAATCAGTTAGAATTAGTTCTTGCCATAGAGAGAAACAAGTTTCTCAAGGTAAGCTCTGTGCTCCTTAGCATGCTCTGCTGCTGCAGCATTAAGCTTAGCTGCTCTCTCAGGATTCTTGAGCTTAAGTGAAAGGTATCTAACCTCACCATCAAGGAAGCTCTGGAAGTCTTCTGTAGCTGGCTTAGAATCAAGTGTGAACTTGTTCTCTGCCTGAGGATTGAATCTGAACATATCCCAGTATCCTGTAGCAACAGCCTTCTTCTCTTCGTCCATAACCTTGTTCATACCAGCCTTAAGTCCCTGGTTGATACATGGAGCATAAGCGATGATAAGTGAAGGTCCTGGATAAGCCTCAGCCTCTTTGATTGCATTGATTGTCTGCTGCATATTTGCACCCATAGCGATCTGTGCAACATATACATAGCCATAGCTCATTGCGATAGAAGCAAGGTCTTTCTGCTTGATCTCTTTACCGCCTGCAGCGAACTGTGCAACAGCACCTGTAGGAGTAGCCTTAGATGACTGTCCACCTGTATTTGAGTAAACCTCAGTGTTTACAACGAGAACGTTAACATCCTTGCCGGAAGCAAGTACGTGATCAAGACCACCGAATCCGATATCGAATGCCCATCCGTCACCACCGAAGATCCACTGTGACTTCTTAGCAGCGAAGTCTTTATTTTTAAGAACATACTTGGCAGCGTCTGAGTTGTCGCCTTCAAGTGCCTTAACAAGAGCATCTGTAGCAGCTGTGTTCTCAGAACCAACATTGAATGTATCAAGCCACTTCTGAGCAGCGTCCTTAGCAGAACCGCCTGCAGCTACGATTTCTTCTACCTTCTCCTTGATAGCATCACGGAGTGCGTTCTGAGCAAGTACCATACCCATACCAAACTCAGCGTTATCCTCGAACAGTGAGTTATCCCATGCTGGACCACGGCCCTGAGCATTTACTGTGTAAGGTGTTGAAGGTGAAGAGTTACCCCAGATTGATGTACATCCTGTAGCGTTTGCAACATACATTCTGTCACCAAAGAGCTGAGTAACAAGTTTAACATAAGGTGTCTCACCACAACCTGCGCAAGCGCCTGAGAACTCAAGGAGTGGCTGCTTGAACTGTGAGCCCTTGATTGAAGCTTCGCCAAACTTAGCAACAACATCTTCCTTGATAGGAAGTGTAACTGCATAATCGAAGTACTTCTGCTCGTCCTTGTTAGCTGCGATAGCACCCATCTTAAGTGTCTCGCCCTTGTTGTTACCAGGACATACATTTGCGCAAGATCCGCAACCTGTACAGTCAAGAGCAGAAATAACAACTGAATACTTGTATCCGTCCATTCCTGCAAGTGGCTTTGTCTGAAGTCCTTCTGGAGCCTTAGCGATCTCGTCATCTGTCATAGCGATTGTACGGATAGCTGCGTGAGGACATACAAGTGAACAGAATCCACATCCGATACATGTTGTAGCATCCCAAGCTGGAACGTTTACAGCAATACCTCTCTTCTCGAATGCTGCTGATCCTGAAGGTGTATCACCAGCAACATAAGGAAGTACATCTGATACCTTAAGAGTATTACCTTCCTGAGCGTTAACCTTTGTCTGGATGTTGTTAACGAAATCAACAACGTCTTTTCTTGATCCTGTAGCTGTCTTGAAGTCAAGACCTTCGTCCTTGGCATCCTTCCAGCTCTCTGGAATCTCAACCTTGATGAGGTTCTTAGGATCTGCACCGGCATCGATAGCAGCCCAGTTCTTCTTAACAACATCTTCGCCCTTACGGCCATATGTCTTCTGAGCAGCATCCTTCATGAACTTAATAGCATCTTCTTCAGGAATGATCTTTGTGATGTTGAAGAATGCAGACTGAAGAATTGTGTTAATTCTTGTAGGTCCCATTCCAACTTCAACACCGATCTTAGAACCGTTCATGATATAGAAGTTGATCTTGTGATCATACATGAACTTCTTAACCTGACCAGGAATCTCAGCCTCGAGCTGATCAACTGTCCATGGGCAGTTAAGAAGGAATGAACCTCCATCAACAAGTTCCTGAACCATGTTGAACTTGCGGATATATGAAGGATTGTGGCAAGCTACGAAGTCAGCCTTCTTGATGAGGTAAGTTGACTTAATAGGCTTCTTACCAAATCTAAGGTGAGACATTGTAACACCACCAGACTTCTTAGAGTCATAATCAAAGTATGCCTGAGCATACATGTCTGTGTTATCACCAATGATCTTGATAGAGTTCTTGTTAGCACCAACAGTACCGTCAGCACCAAGACCCCAGAACTTACAGTTTGTTGTTCCCTCTGGAGTTGTAACAAGTGGAGCACCAGCATCAAGTGAAAGATTTGTTACATCATCCTCGATACCGATTGTGAACTCTTCCTTCTTGTCGTTCTCGAATACAGCAACGATCTGTGCAGGTGTTGTATCCTTAGAACCAAGACCATAACGTCCGCAGAATACAGGAACTGACTCAAACTTAGTTCCCTTAAGAGCTGCGATAACATCAAGAGCAAGTGGCTCACGATATGAACCAGGCTCTTTTGTTCTATCAAGAACTTCGATTCTCTTAACAGATGCAGGAATTGCATCTACGAGAGCCTTAGCTGAGAATGGTCTGTAAAGACGAACCTTTACAACACCAACCTTCTTGCCCTGCTTCTCAAGGTAATCGATAGTCTCTTCAATTGTATCGTTTACAGAACCCATAGCTACGATAACTACCTCTGCGTTAGGATCGCCATAGTAGTTGAAGAGCTTGTAGTCTGTACCAATCTTAGCATTAACCTTGTCCATGTACTTCTGAACAATTTCAGGAAGCTCGTTGTAACCTGTGTTACAAGCTTCTCTTGTCTGGAAGAAGATATCAGGGTTCTGAGCTGAGCCCATCTGGCATGGGTGGTTAGGATTAAGAGCGCTAGCCTTAAAAGCATCGATTGCTTCATGGTTAACCATCTCGTCGAGATCCTTGTAGTCCCAAACCTCGATCTTCTGAATTTCGTGTGATGTACGGAATCCATCAAAGAAGTTAATGAAAGGAATTCTTCCTTCGATTGCTGCGCAGTATGCAACAGGTGTTAAGTCCATAACTTCCTGTACGCTAGAATCGCAAAGCATTGCAGCACCTGTCTGACGGCAAGCATAAACATCTGAATGATCACCGAAAATGTTAAGAGCGTGTGAAGCTACGCAACGAGCGGAAACGTTAAATACTCCAGGAAGTCTCTCACCTGCAACTTTGTAGATATCAGGGATCATAAGAAGAAGTCCCTGTGAAGCTGTGTATGTAGATGTAAGAGCACCTACTACAAGTGATCCGTGTACAGCGCCAGCTGCACCAGCCTCAGACTGCATCTCTGTAATCTGTACTGTACGGCCGAAAATGTTCTTCTTTCCGGCTGTTGCCCATTCATCTACATGCTCAGGCATAACAGATGAAGGTGTGATTGGGTACATAGCAGCAACTTCAGTAAACGCATATGATGCATATGCGGCTGCTTCGTTACCGTCCATGGTTTTCATGTTTCTTGCCATTTCAATTCCTCCTACCTTTAAATTTTTGGATTTTTTTGGCTTTTATATTAAGTTGTATAGAAAACCTAAGAAACCGCGCAAAAATTCCGTTCACACTATTTCCCTCCCAAGAAAACAAGATGTGACGGATATTTCACTCGTATTCTGCCGTATTCAATAGTATCATCAAAACCATACTGATGTCAATGTTTGCAAGGGTTTGGTGCCAATTTGTGTAAGCGTTTACATTTACCGGTTTCATCCCTATTGTCAGTTAATTTATATTTATTTAATCATTTCATCTGATAAAAGTTTTCGTTAAGAGTATTGCACATTGGGTTTTGTTATATTATCATTATCATGTATCAAAGGTTGGTGCCGGCTACACCAGCTTATATTTGTTACAATTTTAGGCATTCTATTTGATGGAAGGAGATTTTATTATGGCATACGTTATTAGTGATGGTTGCATCAGCTGCGGTTCTTGCGCTGCTCAGTGCCCTGTTTCAGCTATTTCTCAGGGAGATACACAGTACGAGATCGATCCTAACACATGTATCGATTGCGGTTCATGCGCAGCTCAGTGTCCTGTATCTGCTATATCACAGGGTTGAGACCAAGCGACAAAAATAATAAAAGTGCAGTTTCGAGTTTACTCGAATAACTGCACTTTTTTTATTTTTGGCATTTGGCGAAGCCAAATGAACGAGGAAATGCCTCGCATTTCCGAGTGCTTCGCTTGGCTCAACCACATAAACCAGAAATGCCTCGCATTTCCGAGTGCGCCGCTTGGCTCAACATCAATGCCCCTTCTCAAGGTTTGCAAACTTCGTATACTGTGGAAGCCACAATAGCTCTACAGTTCCAATTGGGCCGTGTCTTTGCTTGGCAATGATAACTTCTGCCACACCCTTTTTCTCTGTATCTTTATTGTAATAATCATCTCTGTACAGGAACATTACCATATCTGCATCCTGCTCGATGGCTCCTGACTCACGAAGGTCAGATAGCATAGGTCTGTGATCAGGTCTCTGCTCAACAGCACGGGACAACTGTGAAAGAGCAATAACCGGAACATTTAATTCTCTGGCCAGAGCCTTTAAGGATCTTGAAATTTCTGAAATCTCCTGCTGTCTTGATTCTGATGCTCTTCCAGTTCCTCCAGACATAAGCTGGAGGTAGTCGATCATGATAACCTGAAGGTCAAATTCCATCTTATACTTGCGGCATTTTGACCTGAGTTCCTGTATTGAAATACTAGGTGTATCGTCTATTATAAGCTTGGATTTACCAATGACATCTGCTGATTCAATAAGCTTTTCCCAGTCCATATCAGACATGTTACCTGTTCTGATATGCTGTGAATCAACGTGGGATTCCATGGAAAGGAGACGGTTTACAAACTGCTCCTTGGACATTTCCAGTGAGAACATGGCAACACACTTATTATCATGGAAAGCCATATGCTCAGCTATGTTCAGAACAAATGCTGTCTTACCCATAGCAGGTCTGGCTGCTATCAGGATAAGGTCAGATGGCTGGAATCCGGCTGTATTATAGTCAAGATCAGTAAAGCCTGTAGAATGTCCTGTGACATTGCCTTTCATCTTACTGGCAACCTCAATTCTGTTCAGAGCATTCATAACCACCTGGTCTATAGAAACGAAATCGCCGGTGTTACGCTTCTGGGTAATCTGGAAGACTTTTTTCTCAGCGTCATTCAAGACTCCTTCCATGTCATCAGCTCCAGAGTAGCAGTCATTTATTGTTTCTTCACTAACGTGGATAAGCTTTCTCAAAGTGGATTTGTCTGCAACGATCTGAGCGTAATACTTGATATTTGCAGATGTAGGAACCGCATTGACAAGATCACCAATGAATTCAACACTGCTGACCTGTGGCGGTACATTCTTTTCCCTGAGCCTGTTCTGCAGGGTTACAATATCCACCGCACTGCCTTCTTTATTAAGTTCAACCATTGTTTCAAAAAGAGTTCCGAGCTGCCTGTCATAGAAGTCCTCTGGCGTTACTATTTCTGCCGCGATTTCTATGGCATCCTTGTCCATCAGCATAGCGCCCACTACAGACTGCTCAGCCTCAAGACTGTGCGGAGCAACTCTTTTTAACAGTGCTTCTTCTGCCATTTTACTGTTCCTTTACACAAACTTTAATTGTGGATGTAACCTGTGGGTGCAATTTAACTGGAATCTCATAGGTTCCGAATGACTTGATAGGCTCAGGCATCTGAAGTTTTTTCTTGTCGATATCAAAGCCAAACTGCTGCTTGGCAGCTGTAACAATTTCCTTGGTGGATACAGAACCAAATACTCTTCCGCCCTCTCCTGCTTTCATTGTAAGCTGTATTGTTTCCTTGCTGATCTTCTCTCCGTAGGCTTTAGCCTCATCAAGCTGCTGCTGAGCTACGATTGAATCTCTCTTCTGCTGATTCTTGAGCTCATTTAAGTTCTTCTGAGTAGCCTCTACTCCAAGCTTTTTAGGGATAACGAAGTTCTTGGCATAGCCGTCGCTTACCTTTACAACTTCACCTTTTTTACCAAGTGTCTTAACATCTTCTAACAAAATTACCTGCATTATTTAAAGTTCTCCTTCTTCTATCATTTTATCCAGTGTCTGCTTGACTATTTCTATTGCCTGCTCGGCACTTACGCCCTCCAGCTGGCATCCGGCAGAACTCATGTGTCCGCCTCCGCCAAGTTTCTCCATGATGACCTGAACGTTGACTTCATCAATTGATCTGGCGCTGACATATACCTGATTCTGGTACTCAGTACAGATAAAGCTGGCTCTGACGCCCTTAATATTTAGCAGTTCATTGGCTGCCTGAGCGCCTATTATAGTAGGGCTCTGGATTTCATCATTTCTAAGAACAGATATTGCATATCTGTCACGGTAAACCTGGGCCTGACTGACAACATCAGCCTTGGCCTTGTATTCTGTAGCATCTTCTCTAAAGAGCTTACGTACTCTTGTCACATCGGCGCCGTTCCTTCTAAGGAAAGCTGCTGCCTCAAAGGTACGTACACCGGTCTTATTCATGAAGTTGTTGGTATCAACTATCATTCCTGAATATAAACTGTCTGCCTCTTCATTTCTTATCTTGACGTTTTCTCCAATGTACTGAAGAATCTCAGAAACCATCTCGCATGCAGATGAAGCGTATGGCTCTACATAAGAAAGTGTAGCATTTTCAATTATCTCTGTTCCTGCTCTGTGGTGATCAAGAACGACTATAGTCTTACAGAAACGAAGAAGTTCAGGGCACTCTGTAATACTAGGCTTATTTACGTCTACCACTACCAAAACCGCATTACTGCTGGCCATATCTATGGCCTGCTGATTGTTGATTATCATGTCTTCTTCATATTCAGGATTACTCTTGAACAGATCAACTAAAGGCTGCATGGATGTAGTCACATCATTGAGAACGATATGGCATTTTTTATCGAGTGTCTTGGCTATTCTATAAATACCTACAGAGGAGCCAAAGCTATCTACATCACCAATCCTATGTCCCATAACGATAACTGTATCTTTACCTGAGATAATTTCTCTAAGGGCATGGGCCTTAACTCTGGCCTTAACTCGTGTACTCTTTTCAATCTGCTGGCTCTTGCCGCCGTAGTAAGAAATATTGTCTGCACTCTTGACTACAGCCTGGTCGCCGCCTCGGCCCAGGGCAAGATCTATGGCGTTTCTGGCAAATTCATAGTTCTGAGCATAGGACAGACCATCAAGTCCAATACCAATACTGAGTGTGACTGCCATTTCATTACCAATGTTTACAGTCTTAACATCTTCAAGGAGGTCAAATCTCTGCTCCTTGAGCATTTCACAGGACTTCTTGGGCATTACCACAAAGTACTTGTCCTTCTCGATTTTCTTGGCAATACCATTGCAGGAAGCAATATACTTATTGATCTTACGATCTATAAGAGCTGTCAAAAGAGATCTTCTGACTTCTTCTACACTATCAAGAGCCTCTTCATAGTTGTCCAGGTATATGAGTCCTGCTGCCAGTGACTGGTTATCAACTTCGTCAATTGCAAGCTTTAATGCAGTTACATCAAAAAGATACACCGCAATTAGACTGCCTTCGTAGTCCTTGGCATCTATTATGTCACTATTAACGGCCATTTCATGAAGAGATATTCTCTTAAGCTTCATAGTATAATTGCCGTTTTCATATTCAAGTTCATAGGAAGCTTCTTCATAACCTTCCGGGAACTTATCAGGAGTTATAGCCGGAAATACAGATGTGATGGATTTTCTAAAGCTCCTGTCTATGTGGGTGATCCTCTCAAAGGCCTGGTTAGTCCATACAACTTTTCCTGTATCATCCAGGATTGCATGGGCAAGATCCAGCTCTCGAAGGAGCTTCTTTTGAATCTGGCCATACTCCGTAGCAAAGCTTACCAGTTCATTCATAATAATGGGTTTGTTATAGAAATTAAGATACAAAACCGCTATGAAATACAGACCGGTAAAGGCCAGAAGAATAAGGCCTGCAGTTATATCAACTGTAAATACGGCTGCATTTATAAGAACAAGTAGTATTCCCAGATATGAGAATATACGTAGATATGTCTTTAATTTCCCCTTTAGCTTGACTCTATTCTTGTTAGGCATTATCTAAGTCCTCTTCCCCAAATTTATGGACAAATTATCACTTACTATAGTATAGCACAAAACTCCGTGATAGAAATAAGTCTCTATCACGGAGTTCATTTTTAGTTAAATACTATTTAATTGTAGTTATTACTTAATAAGAACGCCGTTCTCATCAAATGTGTATTTCTTTGTCCACTTTGTGATTGTCTCGTTCTTGGCAAGTGTATAATCACCCTTTGCGTAGTACTTGTTTTCGCCTACTGTGATCCAGTCCTGCCTTACCATGATGCCGTTTGCCTTAGCATAATAGTCTTTGCCATCTAATGTGAAGAAACCTGTGTAAAGAACTCCATTCTCATCAAAGGCATATCTATTAGTCCACTTATCTACAAACTCGCTCTTTGCAAGTGTTCCGTCAGCCTTTGCATAATACTTGTTTCCGTCTACTGTGATCCAAGTTGTCTTCTGCATTACACCTTTAGCGTTGAAATAGTACTCTTTTCCATCGATAGTCTGGAAGCCTGTAAGCTTTGTGCCGTCTTCTGTTACATAGTAAGTTGCACCCCACTTTGTAACAAGAGTAGCCTCTGGCTTTTCAGGTTCTCCTGTAGCAACAAGCACGATTTCAGCTCTGTCACGAACACGAAGACATGGGCCATCTGGATTGTAGTATGAAAGACCAACTGCGCTTACTGTATTTCCAACAACAGCATCCTCTGCAATTGTGTCATTTCCGTCAGAAGCAAGGATATAACCATCGATAAATACTCGTGTCTCTACACCAGTCTCATCTGCTACGTAGAAGTAATCAACTCCTGTTGAGTTAGTTACAACCTTTGTAACCTTACCTTCAACCTTTAAAAGTGATCCGCCAAGTGCTTCGTAATCAGCAGCTTCCTTAGTTGTTACCTTCTTGGGTTCAATCACTTTCTTTTCAGCATCGAGAACTTTGTAGTTGTAGATCTGGATTTCCTTGTCTCCCTGATATCCATCTACAAATCCAGTCACTCTTATCTTTGTTCCAAGTTCAATGCCTGTTTCAGCGATAGGGAATACTGTTGTACCAGCTGTCTCATCCTGAATGTAGATTGTGTCAAAGAACTTGTTACCTTCGACTGCTGTTCCTGCTGTTACATATCCTTCAACTGTAAAGATGTCTCCAGGTTCTCCCTTTCTCATCTCAGCGATTGTGCTTACTTCTACTTCCTTCTTGTTATTTGAAAGGAAGTTAAGAAGAATATTGCGGTTAGAGTAGTACTCCTGTCCGCCATAATCAAGCTCTGACTTAACTTCAAAGTTTGAAAGGAATACGGTACCTGTAATGATAACTTCTGATCCGCTTGCAAGTTCTTCTCTTGCTGCAGCAACTACGCTTCCCTTAGGAACTGCAACATACTGATCATCAAACTGTTTGCAGTCTTTTGTATATGTTGTTTCATGACCATATACGATTGCCTCAGCCTTGCCTGCTGCAACTGCTGACTCATCAAGACGAACTGAGCATGCACTGTATGCGCTATAGGTCTGAGTATCTGTTACACCCTTTGTAAGGTAACAGTCTCTGTTGTGGTTAGTAAAGTAAAGTCTGTACTCCTGACCACCATTCTTGTCATTATCAACGATTTCATCGGAGTTAATTCTTGTTGTAGCACCAATAGCTGTAAGGAGCTTATTGATTTCTACTGATGTCTGACAAGCAGCTGTATCCTGGTAATCAGCAAGACCACAAACGATAAGGTTTCCTCCGTTTGCCACATACTCTTTTACCAGTTCAAGGAAAGAATCCTCAAAGTGCTTAACTTCACCGTACTTCGTATTTCTGTTAGGAGCAGAAACTACTAATACAGATGCATTAGCAAGTGTTTCTCTTGTGATCTCTGATGTAACAATGTCAACCTTTACATAATCGTTTGCAGCGATATCTGCGAAGTTTCCAACGTTTCCAGCATAGTAGCCAGCTACGTAGTCATTGAGGTGAGAACCATCTACAACAACGTGTGTTACCATATCTGGTGATACATACACAAGTTCAAGTGCAGATGTATATCTCTTTTCAAATCCATTCATGTAACCAAGAAGTGCCACTTCTATGTTCTGCTTGCCGGCCTTATCACATGTATATGAGAAGGAATCGTTAAGCTCGCCCTGGGACTTGATCACAGCATTGTCACCAGAAACATCTGTTACATGGATGATTTCTCCGTTAGCTGTGTAAACAATTGATCTTACGTCAAAGTCAGTTGTCTCGTTGTTGAAGAATGTAGCGTTTATGTTAAGTGCTTCTCCAGCTACTGGAAGTGATGTGTCTGTTGTAAGAGAACCAACTCCTACAGCCTCAACACTTGAAATCCAAACTGGAGCTGTAACTGCGATGTTTCCATCTGCCTGTGTAACTCTGATATAGTAGTAGTTCTTGTCTGGATAAAGAGTGAAGTCTGCCTCTCCAGATGCTGCTTCTACCTTCTTGGTTGCAACAGCAAGGCCACCGTTTGTGATAACTTCTACAGTCATCATGCCGGAGTCTGTTGGGTCATTTGTCTTAACCTTGATGTTAACCTCTGAAGGTGTCTCATCAAGTACAGTACCCATCTCCATGCCGTTTAATGTGTAGTAGATCTTAAGGTCATTATCCTCAGTTGCGTATACACGCATGTTGCGGATAGCATCATAAATATTTTCACGAGTAAGGGAATCTGCAAGGATTACAGTTCTACCTGTGTTTGCATCTCCCCATCTGCCCTTGTGGTTGTCCTGGTTGTTCGCAGGAGCCACATGCCATCCCTTATCAAGGGCTCTTGTGTAATACTCATATGAAGGGAAGTATCCTGAACTTCCGATTGCACCTTCACCGTTACCAACCTCGATAAGTGTGATCTGCTGGTCATTTGCCTTTGAATAATAAGCAAAGTCATAGAAATCACCGAAGGTTGTTCCTGGGTGGTTGAACATGCTGATTGACTCAGGTGTGTTAACAAGCTGTGCGTAGTAGTTCTGAAGAGCTACACGTGACTTGCTCTCATAACCTGCCATGTTACGGCTCATGAATCCGCCTGTGTTAAAGGTGTTCATGTGTCCAGGAGCTCCGCCTGACCATGTCATCTCATATCCGTAGATACCTACAAAATCGCTTGATGTGTACTTGTCTGCGAGCTCGTGACCTTCTACCCACTCAGATGAAGCTGATCCATCTGTAATTGTTGCCTTTGTATCGTTGTCAAAAGAGTTAGAGTGATCTGTTACTGCAAGGAAGTCAAGGTTTTCAACTTCATTAGCAGCGTGATTGAACGCCTCATTACATGTACCAGCACCATCTGAATAGTTGGTGTGTGAGTGAAGCTGTCCAAAGTAAATATTGTATTCTTCGTTAAGTCTTTCTGTAAATTCAAATGTAGCTACTACACTTTCCTCATAGCCTTCGCATGTAGCCTTAGCCATAACTGTGGCTGGAAGCTCTGCAAGCTTGAATGGATCTGTGTATTCTACCCAAGTCTCGCCCTTATCAAGTGAGTACTCGATCTTGGCACCTTCTGTAGCAGTCTTAAGTGTTACAGGGCTTGACTTTCTGATAGCTCCGCCATTTGGACTTGCCTTTACAGTGGCAACCTTGGCTGGTGTATAAATAAATTCCTTCTTAACGCTATCCTTACGGCCTTCTGCTGTTGCATAGGCAACTACAACTGCCTTCTTTACTACATCTGTTTCAGATGCTGCAACGAAGCTTTCTGGTGTAAGTACAGGCTTATTTGCATCATCATATACTGCAAACTCGCCTCCATTTATTGAATAGTAGATTGTAGCTCCTGTTGTCTCAGAAGACATTGTAAGCTCCTGAGTTGTTGGAACTTCGCCTGCTTCTGGAGTGATATCTACAGCTGATGTGATATCAGGAGACTTTACAGGGCTTCCTGTAACCTTGATTGTTGTAAATCTGTTAACTCCGCCACTAGCAATCTTTTTTCCATTGATAGAAGTGTCATCAGCAGGTCCTACTCTGAAGTAGAGCTTGTCAACATGTTTAACGTCAGCAGGAACAGAGAAAGTAATACCATCCTTCCAGTTTGTTCCTTCTAATGAGAACTTATCTCCAATTGTCCTGTAATTCTCATTATCTGTACTGTAGGAAACAGTCCAGTTCTTGGCTCCTGTGTTTGAGCCTTTCATGTCAAAAGAGAGTGTGTAAAGACCATAACCAGTACCAGAAACAGTAATCTGATAATAGTCGCCAGGCATCATTCCCTTTGAGCCAATGATACTTGATGTATTTCCACCGCTGGAATATGTGTAAACAGGAGTTACCTGCTTGCCACTCTGATAAGCAGTAATCTCATGCTCTTTGTTGGCGCAGTCATTAGCTGCTGATCCGTCAGCATAAACAACAAGGTCCCCATCATGTGCTGACAGGTCAGTTCCTGCAAATGAAGCGATTTCCATTGTAACTGAATCATCAACTTCTACTTCTGTAGGATCAGGTTCTACTGGCTCTTCAGGAGTTACAACCTCTACCATCTTGTGTGTATCATCAGAGTAGAGAACAACCTGAAGTCCCTTATAATCGCTAACAGCTGCAGTTACGTTAACCTTGGTTCCCTCGGCAATATCTCCGAAAGCATTTTTAATATTGTTCTTGTCATACACAAGGACTGTAGATGTTCCAGAAGAAAGAGTAACCTTACCCTTTTCAATGTCTGCCTTGGATGAAACAGTCACATTCTTAAGGATTACTCTCTGGCACTCGTAGTCATCATGGTTTGCTACAAGTGTTGCAACCTCATCACCATCAAAGGTTGTAAAACCATAATCCTTGGTGTTTGTCTCATCTTTTTCTATGAGTGTTGCACCTGACAGCTCGAGAAGTCCATTATAATCCTGGAAAGTTCCCTTAGCTGTAACAAGGCTTCCTACCTTAAGTCCGCTGATTCCATAAAGGCAAATAGCACCTGTATCGTCCTGTACGTAAGCATTCTTACCATTTACATAGTTAACAACGCCCTGTACTGTAAATTCGCCAGAAGCTTTCTCTTTTACTTCCTTGATAGTAGTAATAGTAACTTCTGCCTTTACCTCAGCTTCAGTTGCAGTTGCTTCTGCATCCTTTGAAGCTTCATCTACTGGCTTTTCATCTGTCTTTTCAGTTTCTGATTTTTCATCAACTACTACATCAGAAACAGTCTCGTTAGTCTTTCCAGTACTGCTGTCCAAGCTAGCGGCTTCTGCAGGCAATTCAACCTCGGAAGTTTCCGTGCTAGCTGCTTCAACAGACATTTCAGTTACATCTGTAGCAAACGCCACTGCGCTTGTAGTCTGAAACGCTGTTGTTACTGACAAGAATCCCGCAAGGATCATGGCCAGTATACGCTTTCTGTTTTTCATACGCTCCCACCTTTCTTTTTTTCATCTCTCATTTTAGTGTTTCTATTCTGGCAGAGAGGATTGCCACAATCGGTACAGTAAGTACTATTCCTATGCTACCTGACAGCCCTTGTATCACTTCCCTTGCAACCATATCGGTATTCATAAGTTGCGTAAATGAGATGTTGTAATAATAGATTAGTAAAAGAAGTGTAAAGGATGATCCTGCAAATGCCAGGATCAGGGTATTTGCCATAGTCCCCATAGCATCCCTTCCTATGTTCATACCAGAATGGAATAGTTCTATGGCAGTCATCTTCTCGTTAACCTCATGAAGCTCATGTATGGCAGAAGCAATGCTCATTGCAACGTCCATAACTGCTCCAAGAGATGCGATAAGAATACCCGCTGTAAAAAGACCTTTGAGTTTCATCCCATGGTCTGTACCGATCAATAATAATTCCTCTGCCTCGTTTGTCTGAAAACCTGAAATATGTGATAATGCACCGGCGATTGCCGCAAAAACACTGGCAATTACAACCCCAGAGAGAGTTCCAAGTGCCGCACTGATTGTTTTTTTGTTGATTCCATCAATTAAAACAAATGTGAATACTGTTGTGTAAAAGACAATAAGAATAGTCACAAGTATAGCCGGAAAGCCATACTCAATAAGTGGGAACAGAATTCCCACCACCGATATCAGTATAAATACCAGCGATAATAGAGACATTGCCCCCTTCCCTCTTCCTATAACTACGAGAGATAAAGCAAAAATAATAAATAGTCCCAACAGGATCCAGGTCCTGTCATAACTGTAGATGAAAGCGCTATAGCCCTCATCCTCGCTCCTTGGATCAAGCCTTACAATTACTCTTGTTCCTTCCTTACAGTTTATGTTAAAGAGCATACTCATATAATTGGAGGTCTGATATTGTTTGCCCTTGAACTGACCAGATGTAACTTCGACAATAACTTCCTGCGAGCCGCGAAGTAGACCTTCTGTAGTCTCATCAGCCTGCGTATTATTTATTATCAGCGACACTACCTTGGCTCTTACAAAATGTGACGTTGATTTATTCTCGTCTTTTTGAACCAATCCGAAATGGATAAGAAAATAAGATAACACAAAAATTGCCACCAAGATAATGATGGCAGCAATCCTCGTACTATCCCATTTAGAATTAGTAGATTTGTTCCCCCGAACATTCCCCATTTTTAAGAACCAACTCCAAAAAGATAATTACCCCAATTTTTGGGGTGCGTATTCAATTCTAACAGATAACGAACATATTTACCACACAAAAAATACACAAAAAATACACAAATTATTCAGTGCATATTTCAGCCCAAAAGTATGCCATATTTTTCTTTTGCGTACTTTTTATATCGTGTGATCCAGTCTTCATAGCCTTTGCTTTGACTAAATTCCTCATTCTTTTCACGGATTTTTTCATTGATGTGGTTAAGAATCCTTCCCCTTTCAATAGAAAAGGCTGCATTCCCTTCTTTTTCCAGTTTGAGCTCATAGAAAAATATATCCAGCACAATACTCATTGCTTCTACTTTGTTGGCTACACCTGCCATATATATAAGTCCGTCCTGAAAGCCCTTATCATACTGCTGACTGCTGTCTTCTCTATAGCATTTATGAATAGCCCTGACTACAACATTACTGTTGTGGCCATTTCCGGCGTGTTCAACTTTATAAGGTCCCATTCCAACCAGCACTACAAAGTATGCTATTTTTTTGCCAGAGAGATACTCTTTATTTACGATCTTAACAAGGCCCATTGCCTCTTTTTCCATACTCTCAATAATATCGCTCATATTATTCTCCAGAAAAAAAACCAGCCACAAAGTGACTGGTTTATAAGATTTAAAATAATTACATGTACTTCTCAACAATGCCATCAACAACAGGAATCTTGATTGTTCCCTGGTTAAGTGACTTGAAGATAAGACCTGCAAATACAAGATCTTCAAGAAGGCTTACAACTCTTGATAATACATTAAAGATGTCTGTAATAAAGCTGAAGCTTACTGTCAATCCAAATGTACGGAGAAGTGAAGAAATAACACCAAACGCATCTGGAATAAGGCCTACAAGAAGTGATAAGAAGCTAAAGAGAGCAAGTGTAGCAAGTGCCTTCACAGCTGTCTTCTTGAGCCATTCGTTAGACTCCATAAGAAGTACATAACCTACAAGAATAGTTGATGCTGTATATCCTCCGAATATTGCTGCTGCATAAATAAATGCGCCAAATACAGCTACTGATACGCCAAGACGAGTCTTTTCCATTACTGCTGTACCTCCTCAAGCTTAGTACCGCAGTTGATGCAGAACATGTCACCAGCCTTAAGAACTGTGCCGCATGTAGGGCAAGTCTTTGTAGCCTCTTCCTGAACTGGTGCAGCCTGAACTTCTGGCTGAGGGATTGCTGTTCCACATGCTGTGCAGAATGCTGCTCCCTTAGGAACCTCTGCTCCACAGCTAGGGCACTTTGTTACGCCCTTGATCTCTACGATCTGCTGCTCGAATGTAGCAATCTTCTCAAGAGAAGCCTTGATATTTCCAACAAGCTCTCCATATCCTTCCTCGAAATCTTCTGCATGAGACTCAAAGTACTTCTTACCGATCTCTTTATAAGCTGCATTGATCTTGTTCTTCTCATCCGCAATGTTTGAATTAAGTTTAGCTATATCTGCAAGGTCCTTTCCCTTTGCAATAGCTTCCTGGCTGGCTGAAGAAATCTTCTTACCGAAATCATCTAAAAACCCCATAGTTTCCTCCTAATAAAACTTTTTTCGCGCTTTTTTCTACAAAAAAGCTACTTCATTTTACATCGTTCCTAATATTTATACAACCGTTATTCGTAAAATGATGCATTCATATAAAAATTTTTTTAGAAAATTATTTAATGGAGTTTTATCATATCAATCCGCTCGACTACACCGATATCTTCCAGTACCTTTATCATTCTATAAACAGTAGCTGTTCCTATTGATTCATCGCTTTTTCTTACCATACAACATATATCTTTGCACGAGGCACCATCATTTTCTGCAATAATGTCAGCAACTATCTTTCTTTGCTTTGTTATTCTCATTCCCTCTTTCCTAAGTGCATCAATAATCTGTTCGTTACTCATCGCGTTTCCCTTCTGAAATTGACTAGTTCTCGTTATTTTGTTAGTAATTGCTAACACATTTCTCAGAGAAAACCCGCCAGAAGCGGGTCGTTAATCTGTTGCAATTTTATGCAATTATGCAGATATCATTTGATTTCAATTACCTTATATCCAAGCCCTTCTATTTCTGAAGTTAGAACTTCGTCTGCTACTTCTTTTTCATACTGGACTACTGCCTGTTTCTTCCTAAGGCTCAGTTTAGCAGATACTCCATCAATCCTGTTGATGGCACGTTTAACCCTGTTTGTACAGTTCTCACAGTGCATACCATCAATCTTAAAAATCTTGATTTTAATTATTGGACCATTCAGCTTTTTATCAGCTTCCTTAACTGTAGAATTTCCACCGCCACAGCAACTACCCTGACCTAAAAGATGCTTTATAGAGCCCCTTAGTGCAAAAAACAAAATGATCACTAAAAAAATAATTATAAAAACATTTATCATAATGTAAAAAGCCTCGTGAAAATAGTTATCATTATGCCTCGAACACAATGTTAGCATCTGCTAACTATTTTTTCAAGTGTCTAGATTACTTATTTTATTTTTTTCGCCGGGACGCCAACGTACACTCCGGATTCTTCTATATTTTTAACAACGCACGCGCCTGCTCCAACTATGACTGCATCCTTGATGCTCAGCCCCTGAATTATCCTCATGCCTGTACCTAATTCCACGCGCTCTCCAATATTGCAGCAACCTGATATATTAACGCTTGGATATGCTGTTACAAAGTCAGAAATCACATCATCATGCCCTATTGTGCAATCCCAATCTATACTCACATGATTTCCTATGGTCACATCGACAGAAATTATTGTCCCGGCGCAGATTATAGTGCCTTCCCCAATCTTTACGCTTCTGGACATTATAACTGACGGATCAATCAAAGTTGCATATTGCAAAGCATAATTTCTCAACTTTTGTATTATTGCATGTTTAGTATCTGCATTTCCAATGGCGCAAACAACGTAAGAATCCTTGCAGTTCTCTAAGTAACTTATTCCACCCAATACTGGATAGTCATATATATTCTTGTTCCATAATGATTCATTGTCATCAACATATCCAACTATATTCCATGTTGGATTTACCTTATTGATTCTCTCTACAAGCCATGCAACTTCTTTGCCAAATCCACCTGCACCAATAATATATAAATCTTTCATTAATTGTCCCTCACACTATTTGTTTATAATTAAAAGGTCAAATAATTATATCATAATCACGCCAGCCGCATCCATTCGCTTGCCGGTCTTGTGCAAAAAAAGACACTACCTAGAATCTCTTCTAAGTAGTGCCTTAAATATTTATCTTATGTAGATTACTCAGCTACGTAAGGCATAAGTGCAAGATGTCTTGCTCTCTTGATAGCTGATGTAAGCTCTCTCTGGTGCTTAGCACAGTTACCTGTGATTCTTCTAGGAAGAATCTTGCCGCTCTCAGAAACGAACTTCTTGAGCTTAGCTGTATCCTTGTAATCAATTACATTATCCTTGCCACAGAAAACGCAAACTTTCTTTCTTCTGTGCATTCCGCCCTTTCTCCTCATAGGAGCATCGGACTTATCAGACTTAGTAAAAGCCATTGTAATTTACCTCCTAAATTAGTTAAAAGGAAGCTCCTCGTCAATTCCGTCAGGAATGTTCATGAAGCCATCCCCAGCTGCTGAAGGTGCAGGTTCATTACTAGGTGCTGATCCGCTGAAGTTTCCACTGTTGCCAGCAGATGCATTCTTGGATTCAGCAAATTCCTGATCCTCCGCAACTACATCAGTTGTGTATACTTTAACGCCATCCTTGTTGGTATAACTACCAGTCTGGATACGTCCCGTTACGATAACTTTGGTGCCTTTTCTAAAGTACTTCTCAGCAAACTCACCACTCTTGCCAAATGCAACAATCTGAATGAAATCAGCTGTCTGAGCATCCTGGCTGTCTCTTCTGGCAAATCTTCTGTCAACTGCGAGTGTATATCTTGCTACGCAGCTAGCTGTCTCTCCCTGTGAGTATCTAACGTCGGGGTCTTTTGTAAGACGTCCCATAAGTATAACTTTGTTCATATTTTCGTCCTCTTCTATTTAAGCCTCGTTCTTAACGCATAAATATCTGATGACGCCATCCATAATACGCATACGTGACTCGATCTCTGCAGGTGTTGTACCCTCAGCATCGAACTGGATGAAGTAATAGAAGCCTTCTGTCATTTTCTCGATCTCATAAGCGAGCTTCTTCTTACCCCAATCATCTACGTTAGTAATCTGACCACCATGCTTCTCGATAGTCTTCTTAACCTTCTCGATGACTGCTGTTCTGGCATCGTCTTCGATCTTTGCACTAACAACAACGGCTAATTCGTATTTGTTCATGCTATTGTTACCTCCTTTTGGTCTCTGGCTACACTTTACATTAGCGTAGCAAGGAATTTATCACAGAATGGTATGTTATCACAATATTGCCAAGAATGCAAGTGTTTTTTGACATATCCCCTATATTGTGGTGTAAAGCATTTTCCAGACTATTTATAGTCACCTGATCCCTCTGATATTCTTTTCCACATTTTTCCTTGGAACCATGATCTGGTGGCCACACCCCATGCATTTCAGCCTGAAATCCGCACCTACTCTGAGCACTTCCCATTCGTAATTACCGCAAGGATGTTGTTTCTTTAGTTTAATGATATTTCCTACCTGTATATCCATGTATCTTCTACTTTTTGTTTTTATATCATGTTTTCTGGCCCTGCCAGGTTATAGGGTAATTCCCTGTAGAACAGCCAGTTCCCTGAAAACTTTTCCAATTTTTTCTTTTATTATAAGTGTATTCTGAGCGCCTCTGATATCAAGGTCACTTTCATTGATGACAACAAGATACTTGCCTCTGAAATAATTAATAAAAGAAGCTGCCGGATAAACCGAAAGTGATGTTCCTCCAATTATAAGCATCTGTGCCTTGGCAATCGCCTCTATAGCTCCAGAAACCTGATCATCTGGAAGTCCCTCTTCATATAGAGTTATGTCAGGTCGAATTGTCCCGCCACAGCTGCACTTTGGAATTGGCTCTTGTGATTCAAAGATATAGTCCTCAGGATATTCTTTTCCACAATTCATACAGTAGTTCCTAAGTGCGCTACCATGAATCTCATAGACAACTTTGCTTCCAGCCTTTTGGTGCAGGCCATCAATGTTCTGTGTAACTACAGCCTGTAATTTGCCAGTTTTCTCAAGTGCTGCCAGATATTTATGAGCATCATTAGGCTCTATGTTTCTTGTGTCCATCTTTTGCCTGTGAAATTCATAATACACCTTGGGCTCATACACAAGACAGCTATGGCTCAAAAGATATTCCGGCTGATATTTATCGAATCTGACATCATGCTGGTTGTAAAGGCCATCTTTACTTCTAAAGTCTGGAATCCCGCTCTCTGTGGATACTCCCGCTCCACCAAAAAAGACAATATTGTCGCAGGCATCAATCATTTCTTTAAACTTCTCTATCTGTTCCCCCATCTTTTCCCCCTTTCTTGCTATTAAGACTTATATTCTTAACTCATCGTCTTTTTCTGCTTTTCAGCATTATTATTTTATCATACTTGGTCCATTTATTACTGTATATAAAAGTGGATTTATGATAAAAAAGGAGCCAGAATCTTTAAATTCTGGCCCCTTTACATTCATTCTAGGAATTATTTTTAATGATTACTGAAGCTTTGTTGTCTTTCCATCATCAAACATAGCCTGTCTCTCATCAATTACATCCTGATATCCAGCATCAAGATATTTCTGAGAAAGTTCATCATAAAGAGCATCAAACTCTTCTGGTGCGCACATAACAAGCTGGTCACGATACTCAGGATATACCTCTTCCTTAAGAGCTGTGCCATTCTCTGTTACTGACTCAAGAGCGCCACCGAACAGACAGTCAACGTTTGCATAACCAGCCTCGTAAAGTGCAAGCTGTCCCTTGTAGTTAGCAAGAAGATCATCATAGAAGTCCTGAGGAAGTCCCTGAGGATTGATTGCTGCGATGTCCTTCTCGATATCGCCAAATGACTTAGAAGCTGTAACAACCATCCAGTAGTCAACGTTGTTGTTGTGACCCTGCTGCTCTTCAAGACCAGTCTGATCACCAACTGCTACAGGGTTGCCGTTCTCATCATAGTTGAAGTTTACGCCTTCGATACCCCACTGCATTGTGAAGAGGTTCTCATCCTGAGCCATCCACTCAAGATACATCTCACCAGCCTTAACTTCATCTTCTGTTGCGTTGTTAGCAAACGCGATCATAGCGCCAAAGATGTTGTTAGGACGGAAAGCATTGCTTGAGCCCCAAGTTGAATCCTGGTTGAACTTACCATCGCAAACAACTACACCGAGCTCTGCATCTGGGTTAGCCTCATAGAATGACTGAAGTACCTGCATGTTAGATGAAACATATCCGCTCCATGAGAATGCCTTGCCATTGATGAAGTCAGCCTCTACATCAGATGATGCTCTGAGGTAGTACTCTGGGTTGATGTAACCATCGTTGTAAAGCTCGTTGTTCCACTTAAGGAGTCTCTTCTGAGCCTCTGTTGAAAGAGCTGGAATCTGATAATCACCTGTTGTGCACCATGTTGTCTCATCCTGTGGATAATCTCTGAAGCTGTAGTTCTGGTCAGCACCAGCGCCTGCAACCTTAGATCCGCTAAGGAGATACTCATGTCCGTTTTCCTTCATCTTTGCATAAGCCTCAAGAAGCTCTGTGTTTGTTGAAGGATATTTGTCATAGCCTGCCTCTGAGAGCCAGTCCTTACGATACCATGTAACGAATGTGTAGTTTGTGTTACCATATGGTCTCATACCAAGAACCATGTAGTCCTCATCGCCAAACTTTGTGTAACCTGTAAGGCCGTTAGCTTCCATGTTTCCCCAGTATGTAGGAGCGATTGTCTTGAACTGCTCGATATCGATAGGCTGAAGATATCCATCAGCTGCCCATGTAGCAAGCTTATCATAGTCGTACTCCATGCAAAGTGTAGGAAGTGTGTTTGTAGAAGCAAGCATAGAGTAGTCAGTCATAACATCTGAACGTGTGATTCCAACATACTCAACCTTTATATTGTACTTATCACCAAAATTCTCCTGAACCCATTTTGTCCAGTAGTTGTTCTCAACATCAGAGCATCCGTTACCTGCATCTCCTCTGTCGTATACAGCTACACGAAGTGTAACTTCGTTCTCAAATGGTGTCCATCCATCAATACCAGCAACTACATCTGCATTCTCTGCAGCTGGAGCTTCTGTTGTTGTCTCTGCCTGTGCTGTCTCTGTCTGCTGTGTTTCTGTGTCAGTGGTTGTTGTGTCAGCTGCTGTGTTGTCACCGCATCCAACGATTGTTCCAGCTACCATAGCGCCTGTAAGTGCTGTAGCAAGAACCTTCTGAAGAAAATTCTTCTTCATAATTCATACCCTCCTTTTTTCCATAAAGAAAATTGTATTTTATGCCACTCTTTGTGGCTTAAAATTGAAACTACCTTCGATAATACCTCGCCAGGTGCTCTGCTCAACCCTTTACTGCTCCGATCATAGTACCCTGAACGAAGTACTTCTGAAGGAATGGATAGATGATGATGATTGGTATAGTTACAAACATGATACAAGCTGCCTGTAATACCTCAGGTGTTGACTGTGATACACCACCAGTATCTGCCAGTGAAGCATTCTGTGCTTCTGTAGCAGATGCAACAAGCTGGTAAAGCTTGTACTGGATCATCTTAAGATCTGCAGATCTTGTATAGTACATGTTATCAGCATATGAATTCCAACGTCCTACTGCATAGAACAAAGACAGTGTAGCCAATATCGGCTTGGACAGAGGAAGAACTATTTTCCAAAGGATCTGGAAATTTGTTGCTCCATCAAGGAATGCTGACTCCTCTAAGCTATCAGGAATAGTACTTGTAAAAAAGTTCTTCATTATCAGCATGTTATATGGTGAATAGATAAGTGGCAGGATCAATACCCAAAATGTATCCAGGATATGAAGCTGATAATAAAGTATGTACTGAGGAATGATACCTGCTGAAAAGTACATTGGAACCATAAGCAGGAATGTAAGTACTGGACGGCCTTTTAATCTCTTTTTTGAAAGAGGATATGCCGCACAGGTACAAACGATCATACCAAGCAGTGTAAAGAGTAAAGTGATCCAGACTGAAAAGATCATTGACTTAGTCATTGAATCATCCTTAAAAACTCTTGTGAAAGCGTCAAATGTAATATCTTTTGGCCAGAAATATACTGACTGAGACATTACTGCTGTATTACCAGAAATTGATTTTGCTGCAACGTGCACAAATGGTAACACGCATGTAGCGCATAATAATATGATGATAAGCATCATTATCGCATCGCTTATCTTAAAGCCTATTACAGCGTGGGCTCCTCCTGCTGAGAAGTTTTCCTCGCCAACGGCTGTCTTACTTTTTCCCATCGTAGTTCCTCCTCATTATAGCAAGCCATCTTCGCCAAGCTTTTTGGCAATCCTATCAGACAAAAGTACTAGTATAACGCCAATTGCTGACTGGAACAAACCAACCGCAGTAGCCATACTAAATTTGTTGTTACTGATACCTTTTTGATAGATGTAAACAGCAAGCTGATACTGGAACTCTTTTACCTGGGTATTACCAAGAGCTGTAAGTCTTTCAAGGTTACTTCCCATGACACGTCCAAGGTTCATGATAAGAAGTGTTACGATCGTGCTTCTGATACCTGGAAGTGTAATATGGATCATTCTCTGCCAACGGTTTGCGCCGTCGATCATTGCTGCTTCATATAGTTCTCCGCTAATACCGGTAATAGCTGCAAGGTAAAGGATCGTGCCCCAACCCATTCCCTGCCAAACTCCGATTAGCAGATAAGTTATTGCCCAGTGCCATTTCTCATTAAGGAATGGAATACCCTGTTCAATAAATCCAGCCTGCATCATAGCTACGTTAACAAGTCCGCTTGAAGGCTTAAACATTGTCAGCGCTACGCTACCGATGATAGCCCAAGATAAGAAGTGAGGCAGATAAAGAATTGTCTGAGACACTTTCTTAAATCTCTTGTATCTGAGCTCATTAAGAATAAGAGCCAGAATAATTGGCATAGGGAAGCCCACGAGAAGATCTGCAATGTTAAATACAATTGAGTTTCTGAGTGCTCTGCCAAAGTCTGCATCCTTAAATACTTTCTGGAATGTAGCCCAGCCAACCCATTTACTGCCTGCATAGCCCTTGGCCGGTTTGTAGTCCATAAATGCCATTCTAAGGCCAGGATATGCACCATAACTAAATACAATTACTAGAACCAGTGGAATTAAGAGAAGTAGATAAAGCTGCCAGTCTCGCTTCAAGGCACTTTTCCAAGATGTGGTAGTTACCACTCCCCCTTTTTTACTTTGCTTTTTCATACCATTATTGCCCTTTCCCCTTGTATAAATAAATCCTAAAATAATTTAACTGGTATATCTAATCACTTAGTCAAAAAAACTTTGCATAAACAACCATTTAAACGATTAGTTTTAGTGCCATATGTCCCTTTTGGCTAAAAGTAAATGACAATTTTTGTGCATGTTTTATACTCAAACGTTTTCGCTAAAACGTCTACATAATGGCAATCAAAAAGTCCCACCGCATAACTTTGAGGTAGGACTTAAGTATTGCATTCTTTTATTTTTCCTTATTATCAGACAGGTTCTGAGCTTGCATCCAGCCTGTATACTCCAGTATTGATGCATTATCAACTCTCGCCATCTTATGTCTCCACTCGCTGGGCTGAGTTCCCATTATTTCTGAAAAATGTCTGTTATAACTTGATACCGATCTAAATCCAACCTGTTCAGATATAGAAAGAATGGACTCTTCTGTAGTTCTAAGCAGTATGCAGGACTGAAGTATCCTTGTAGTGTTGAGATAGTTCAAAGGGCTCGTATTCATGATCTCATGGAACACTCTTCTAAAGTGGGTCTGACTAAGGTGACACATATCTGCCAGCTCTTCCATAGGAAAATTCATCATGTAATTCTCTTTTATGAAGTCCAGTGCCGGTGAAATGACAATAGCATTTTCGTGTGTATCCTTGGTTTCAAGCTTTTTCCCTTTATTATCAGAATAGATTCTCATGACCTTCATAAAAAGAGATAGCATGAGTCCCTTTACAGATAGCTGATAATTCATGCCCTTATGCTGAAGTTCCTCCATTACTGTTCTGATAATGTAGTAAACATCAGGGTAATCCTCTTTGTTGAGAATCATTTGGAAATTCTGCATCATATCGGTAAAGATTTCCGCATAAGGAGAAGAATCAGAATACATCCCCTTCAAGAGCTCATCGGGCTGTATGAATATGTATGTCCAAAGACTCGCTTCTCCCTTATTACTATATGTAGTATGAGGAACATTTCTGGAAATAAATGTCACATCCCCAGCCTTGAAAGGATAAGGAGTATTGTCGAATTCTATTATTCCACTATCAGAATGGCATATTCCAATTTCCAGACAGTTGTGAAAATGAAGCTTCCCGGATTTCACATCAGAAATATGCCATCTGTCTCCAGTAAGCAATAATACAGGAAAATTCATGGGAAGCTCATAATTTCTATATTCTATTACAGTCTTTTTTGGTTTTGCCATAGATTTAACCCCTTGAATAAGAAAACGTGAATGCGTTTATTGTACCCAATGAAAAATATTAAGTCAAATAGTTGAAATTGCAAAGGATTTTATTTAACTTGAATAGACATTTCGACCATCCACTAATATAATTTCCTCAAAATGATACATTAGCGTGTTATAAGGAGCGAACTGGGTATGGCAAACCTTATTTATGACAAAAAAGAAATTGAAAAAACTATTGATTCTATAGTTAAACGTACAATGCGTATGGATCTGACCTGGGACTGGCCAGGTGGCGTTGCTTATTATGGTGTTTGTGAGGCTTACCTTGCAACTGGCAACAAAGAATATATTGAACTCTTAAAAGATCGAATCGACGAATATATTGAGCTTGGGCTTCCTTCATGGACTGTTAATACATGTGCCATGGGCCATGCAATGCTCACTCTTTATGAATATACCAAAGATGAAAAATATCTTGATATAGCAAAGAGCAAAATTGATTATCTCGAAAATGAAGCTCTAAGATTTGGAGACAACGTACTACAGCACACTGTATCTGTAAACAATGATTTCCCTGAGCAGTGTTGGGCTGATACTCTTTTCATGGCAGCATTCTTCCTTCTCAGAGCCGGTGTACTTCTCAAAGATGAGAAGCTTATCGATGATGCTCTTAATCAGTACTACTGGCATATAAAGTATCTTCAGGATCCTGCAACAGGTCTCTTTTACCATGGTTACAACAACATTACAAAAGACCACATGTCAGGCTTTTTCTGGGGTCGTGCTAACGCATGGGCAGCATATACTATGTCAGAAGTAGGAAGAGTCCTTCCAGAATGCTACCTATATCCTAAGTTTTTGGATATCGTTGGCTCTCTCAATGAGCAACTTGCGTCTATCAAGCTTCTCCAGACTGAGAATGGTCTTTTCCGCACAATTTTAGATGATGAGGACTCTTATGAAGAGATATCTGCCTCATGTGGAATTGCTGCCGCAATGATAAATAAGGGCAATCCACTTCATATTAAGTACATCAACAAGGCTACACAGGGCATTCTTGCTAATGTATCAGCTGATGGCCGTGTTCTTAATGTTTCTGGCGGTACCGCTGTTATGAAGGACAGAGATGGCTATAGAGGCATTTCTAGAGATTGGATCCAGGGATGGGGCCAGGGACTAGCACTTGCATATCTCGCAGGCATACTTAACTACGACAAAATCAGGAGTGATGGTGCACTCTGATACTTAACTAACTACTTGGGGGTTTTTATGGAATCAATATCTACGAAAGGCGGATTCACTTTACCCGGTGAATCAGGATATGAAAAATTAACACTTGATCTTGCAGAAAAATGGGGTGCCGATGTCATAAGAGACAGCGATGGAACTGTACTTTCTGATGAGATTCTTAATTCAGGTTACGGTATTTACTCTACAATCTGCATAATCAGAGACCACAATGAATGGGCAAAGAAAAACCCAGACAAGCTTCAGCAGACTTTTTTGATGACTCATCCCAAAGTAGCTGATGACGGATTTTTGACATTTCATCTTTTAGATGACTTTTTTGATCAGCAGTTTAAAGTAAACGATAGTCCTGATTCTATGAAATACTGGCAGGTTTTCGATCGTACCACAGGTCGAGAGATCAGCAGTAATTTCTGGACATATGAAAAAGAAGCTGGAAATGTAATCGTTAACAATGTCATTCCATGGCACAGATATACTGTAAGTTTCCTGGCCTACCGTATCTGGGAAGAAATTTCCATGTACAACCACACAACAAACAACTGGACCAAGGAACATCTCATGCAGATTGATCCTGTCCATAAAGAAACCCAGGAATATATGATCAATTGGCTCACAAACTGGTGTGAGTCTCATCCTGCTACTACTGTTGTCAGATTCACTTCCATGTTCTACAACTTTGTCTGGATCTGGGGAAGTAGCAACAGAAACAGAAACCTCTTTACTGACTGGGGCTCATACGACTTTACTGTAAGTCCAAAAATGCTGGATGATTTTGCAGAAAAATATGGCTACAAACTTACAGCCGAGGATTTCATCAACAAAGGTGCTCTTCATGTAACTCATATGCCTCCTGTAAAGACACAGCGCGACTATATGAATTTTGTAAATTCCTTCGTAGTATCTTTTGGCCGCAAGCTAGTTGATATTGTTCATAGCTATGGCAAAAAAGCTTACGTATTTTACGATGATAGCTGGGTTGGTGTAGAACCATATAGCAAACGCTTCAAGGACTTCGACTTCGATGGACTTATCAAATGCGTATTTTCTGGATATGAAGTTAGATTATGTGGCGGTGCTGATATTGAGACTCACGAGATTAGATTGCATCCTTATCTGTTCCCAGTTGGCCTTGGCGGACTTCCTACCTTTGCTGAAGGCGGAAATCCTACAAGAGATGCTAAAGAATATTGGAATCACACTAGACGTGCACTCCTTAGAACAAAGATAGACAGAATTGGCCTTGGTGGATATCTCCATCTTGTGGAAAACTACCCTGACTTTGTAGAATACATTGCAAAAATATCTGACGAATTCAGAACAATAAGAGACCTGCACACAGAAGGTACTCCTTCCACTATAGGCGTAAAAGTCGCTGTTTTGCATAGCTGGGGAAGCCTTAGAAGCTGGACTTTAAGTGGACATTTCCATGAGACATATATGAACGACCTTATCCACATTAATGAGGCCTTGTCAGGACTTCCAGTTGACGTTGACTTTATCAGCTTTGATGATGTGGAAAATATTGACCTTTCAAAGTATAAAGTCATTATCAACGCAGGAGCTCAGGGCACTGCCTGGAGTGGTGGTGATAACTGGAATAATCCAGTACTTGAGGAAATTATCACAAAATGGGTATTTGAAGGCGGTGTATTTATTGGTGTTAACGAGCCTTCAGCAATTGATGGCTACGACACTACATTTAGACTTGCTTCTGTTCTCGGTGTGGATAAAAACATCCCTGCAAAGGTATGTCACGGTAAATGGACTTATGATCTGACATCTGTTAACGGTCTTGTACCAGAAGGCGCTTATATTCCAAAGAGATGCTCTGTTCATTTAACTGATGGAAAGGCTCATGTGATACTTGAGCAGGACGGCGAACCTGTATTTACAATAAATGACTTCGGAAAAGGTAAGGGAATATATTTATCAACTTTTGAAACAACACCTATAAATAATAGACTTTTGCTCAATATTATTCTCTATGCAGCAGGTCTACCATTAGATGAGCTTTATATAACAGATAATGCTAATACTGAATGCGCTTATTTTGCTAGTTCTAAAAAACTTATTGTGATCAATAACTCTGATTCAAAGCAGAGCACATCAGTTAAAACAGACTCAGGAATTCAGGTCTTCAAGGATATAGAGCCATTCGATACAGTTATTAAGCAGCTTTAAAATTAAATATTTTAATTTCTAAAGTAAAAAAGCAGTGACAACCTCCCAAGTCACTGCTTTTTTATATGATCATTATGTAGTATTAGAATCCCGCTTTCTTCAATAGATCAGCCATTGATGTAGTAGCTTCTCCATCACTTTCGTACTGAATCTTTTCTTCTGTGATCTCAGTAGCTGCTATTTCTTCTAAAGCTTTCATGCTGAGTGAAAGTTTACCATCTTTTATCTGTGTAACCTTCACTTTAACCTTCTGTCCAACCTTAAGAACTGAAGAAGGATGTGCAATTCTCTGATTGCAAATCTGCGAAATGTGAACGAGGCCTGTCATTCCATTCCCAAGATTAACAAATGCTCCATAGTTCTGAAGGCTTTCTACTACACCTTCTGTAACAAGTCCAACTTCTACATTAGAAATCATCTCTGCTCTCTTTAAATCAGCCTGTTCTCTGAGGTACTCTCTTGCAGACAGTACTAGCTTACCAGCCTCTTTATCTGCTGTTATTACCTTAACCTTAAGAGTCTTTCCAACGTATTCCTGTAATCTGTCTTCTTCTACAAACTGAAGATCAAGCTTGGAAGCTGGTATAAATCCTCGTATTCCTTCTAAGAAAGCCACACATCCGCTCTTAACAGCTTCGGAAACCTTCACATCTACATATTCACCTGAAGATAGCATTTCCCCAAGCTTATCCCAAGAAAGCACCTGATTAGCCTCTTTCTTGGATAAGAGAATGTTTCCATTTCCATCGTCTGTGCTTATAACTGTAGCTGATATCTCATCTCCAACCTTTACGTCTCTATGAACTGAGAATTTAGGGTCATCGCTCATATCTTCAACCCTTATTATTCCCTGAGTATAGTACTTAAGATCCAGGGTTATCTCTGTATCTGACACATCGATTACTGTTCCTTCAAGAATATCTCCCTCATGCACCTTTCTAAAAGATCTATCAATCTCATCTTTAAAATCATTCATTGTCTCTTCTGGCATATTATGGTCCTCCCAATATTTATAGTGCAATACATTGTAAATTATATCACAGATTATATGTATAAAAAAAAATCCTTCGGATAATCCGAAGGATTTAGAGGTGACAGGCGGATTTGAACCGTCGATCAGGGTGTTGCAGACCCACGCCTTACCACTTGGCTATGTCACCATATTATTTTAATGACTCCGACGAGAATCGAACTCGTGTTACCGCCGTGAAAGGGCGATGTCTTGACCGCTTGACCACGGAGCCGCATCAGACCGTTTCGCTATAGTAACAGTCTATCGTATTTCAATGTCAAAGACAAGCTTTAACTAGCTCCCCAAGTAGGACTCGAACCTACGACACTTCGGTTAACAGCCGAATGCTCTACCGACTGAGCTATTGAGGAATACTGAACATACAAAATACCATGCGTTGCATGGTACTTCATTTTGTACCTTCAAAACCGAACACTGATAATCTAAATCCTTTTTTCAATCGTTCCTAACCTTCTTGGATAAGCCCTCGACCTATTAGTACACATCAGCTGAACACGTTACCGTGCTTACACCTTGTGCCTATCTAACCTCATACTCTCTAAGGGGTCTTACTGGACAAGCCAGGGATATCTCATCTTGAGGGGGGCTTCACGCTTAGATGCCTTCAG
>NZ_AUKA01000020.1:0-59277 GCF_000424505.1 Butyrivibrio sp. XBB1001
GAACTAAGTCGCTGCGCGACGGCCTGCCAAGGCTGTGCGCAGCGTTTTTACTTTTAGAAAGGCGGTAGATAGTGACTCCTAAAAGGAGTATTGTTTAAGTTACCACACCAAAACAAAACCACTACTTCCGCCTATGAAAAGATTAACATTTTCTGTATTTCTTCACAACTCTTTACTGCTGAGAGTCCGCCCTCCTCCGGAAGAATGTTTTTTATCACTGAAAATATTTAATTCTGGAGGATTTTTAATGAATAACGAAATTAGAAAGCAACTCAAAGAGGAGTGCTTTATCAGAAACTTATCACCGCGAACCTGCAGTATATATGAGTATCATATCAGCAAATTTATCGCATGGAATGATTGCGAAAACATTGATGAGCTGACTATTTACAATGCCCGCGACTATATACTGGAGAAACGTAAGGATGGGAAAACGACGGGATATTGCAATGGTATTAATTCTGCGCTCACATTTTTTTATAAGCATATACTCCATCAGCCATGGAACCACGACATTGTTCCACGCATGAAGCTGGAATGGACTCTCCCACAAGTCTTAACCCGCTCTGAAATAGAAAAGCTTGTAAATACAGCCAAAAACACCCGAAACAAAGCAATCATTGCATTGATCTATTCATCTGGATTAAGGGTAGGTGAAGTTGTGAAGCTTGCTCCTGGTGATATATATATGTCCACTATGCAGATTCATGTCCGTAACAGCAAAAATCATGGTGATCATTGGAGCATTCTTTCAGAACGGACGCTTGAACTTCTAAAGCAATACTGGCATGAATGCCCGGAGGAAAGAGACACTCTATTTGTTACTCTTCGCAAGCCTCATAAGCCTTTGAAAACAGGCGGTATCGAGATCATGCTAAAAAGAATTGGTGCAGAAGCAGGGATTGATGTACACCCTCATATCCTACGCCATTCTTTTGCTACACATCTTATAGAAAATGAAACGCCCAGAGAGTATGTACAGACTCTGCTAGGACACAAATCTCCTTCGTCCACTGCCATTTACGTTCATGTGACGAATAAAGCAATTATGGGAGTCAAGAGTCCTTTTGATCTTCCAATAGAGGAAGATGCTTCAAAAGACAATGAGGGCAAAGGGGATGAATAACGTGACCATACAGGATGTATTTGAGCAGTTCCTGCCTATGGTCGCTGACAGATCATTTTCTGATGAGCAATTCAGAGCAATCCAGTGTATAAGATCCTGCCGCACTGCAGAAATGGGTGCGCATGTAAGTGAGTGTGAATCCTGTCATTCAAAGTTTATACATTACAACTCCTGCAAGAACAGGCACTGCCCCATGTGCCAGGCAATGGAAGTTGATGAGTGGATAGACCTTCGACGTGAAGATGTACTGGATGCGCCGTACTTCCATACTGTATTTACTGTGCCGGGGCTTTTGTATCCTTTGATCTACTCCAATCAGAAGCTTCTTTATGATGCACTCTACCATGCAACTAATAAGACTCTGTCCGAGCTTTCCAAAGATACCAAACATTTTGGCGCAAAGATAGGCTACATCTGTATTCTTCACACATGGGGATCCAAGCTTAATTATCATCCGCATATTCATACGATAGTTCTGGGTGGTGGACTTGATGCCAAGAATCATTGGAAGGACAAAGGAAATAAATTCTTCTTGCCAGTTAAGGTTATGTCAGCTGTCTTCAAAAGATACTATCTAGAAGAACTTAAATACCTTTATGAGTCCAAGAAGCTATCTTATACCGGTGGAGCTGAAAAGCTAAGGAATACCTATGAGTTCAAAAGTCTACTTGATAAGCTCTACGCCATGGATTGGGTTGTTTATTCCAAGCGAACATTCAAAGGAGCACAGGAAGTCTTTAAATACCTGGGTAAATATACTCACAGAATTGCTATAAGCAACAGTCGAATTCTAAGTATAGATTCTGAGAATGTAACCTTCGCGGCAAAGGACTACCGTGTAGATGGCAAGTACAGGCCTATGACTATCTCAGGAGAAAAGTTTGTGTCTCGCTTTCTTCTGCACATACTTCCTAAAGGATTTGTAAGAATACGCTACTATGGGTTACTTGCCTGCAGATGCAAAGCACAGAAAATGACTCTATGCAGGAATCTTCTTGGATGCGAGCAGTATCTTTCCAGGCTCAGAGGTAAGACAACTGCTGAAAAAATCAAGATTCTTTACAACCATGACATTTGCAAATGTTCCAAATGTGGTGAACCTCTCATCACTTTTCGCTTGGACGGCAGATATATGCTTTGTTGAATAAATGGATCTCATATCGATAGACAAGCCTTTTCACGAAGGCTTATTTTGCGTGGAATAAAGACTGTATTTGAGAATGACTGATGTCCTTTAGCCGGAAACAATGATAAGATTTATATAGATGGTGGCAGATTGAAATTCCACAGCCCCCCGGACGCGACTTAGTTCACTCTGATGAAAATCGGTCTGAAGCCCAAACAAAAGGACAGATTTAGGATATATGAAGTCTGTTTTTTTGTTTGGTCTTACACCGATTGTTCACGTTACTATTTATACTGTCCTGGAATGTCAGCCCAGTAGGAAGGTGATACAGATACAATGACGTCTGCATTGTCGAACTCATCCATGATTTTGAGGATGTCGTCATCCATAACACACTTTGCTGTGCTGTGGCAGGCTCTACACCCTTTGCAGAACTCAAAAGAATAGTCATCTATGCAGATGCATTTTGTGTTATATCTAGATGATATTTCTTTATCTATGATGTTTACAATTTCTGCTGTAGCTCCCGTTTTTACAGGACTGCAATTAATGATTAAAGCATTCATTGTTTTATTCAAAGCCTTTCTTAGCCTGCGCTATGATCTGTTCAAGAAGTTCAATTCTCTGAGTTAGTTCTTTATCCATCATATCCTTGGCGGTCTTAGTTCCCCTTGGAAGTGTCATGTACCATCTAGCTATATCAATCTGCTTTTGACAGGATTCGATGATCTCGACATTTGTCTTTTCGTGAACAGAGCTGCCCATAGCCATTGCAATCCTAATAATATCGAATCTGTCGATATCATCGCTGTCTCTGATGGTGGTCTGGAATACGCTCATATCCTCAGGTAAAGTGTCAGTCAGATTATGCCTTCCGATTCCCTGCACTATTTCTTTTGCCATATCATGATCATAGCCTATTCTGGCAAAATACTCTGCGGCAATATCGGCGCTTACCTGTGGATGTATGCGCCAGTCGTCACCACATTCTCTGTAGCCAACGTCATGAAGAAGGCAGGCAACAACAGTATCGGTGACAGGGAGGTTCTCAGCAATCGCGATCATCCTGCCGTTTTCTGCAACTCGTATTGAATGTTCGTAGCGATAGAGCATGTCGCCTCTATCAGGCGTTGGTCCAAGCATCTCATAAACAAATTTCTTGGTGGTTTCTATCACATCTTCTGTTTTATTGTATCGATCAAGTATCGCTAGTGCTCTTTCTGATAAAGACATTTTGTATCCCCTTTATTTGCTTTTTTCTTTATGCCCTATTTCGTTTATCTATCAGAAAGACCTTTCTTAGAAAGCGGTCTTGTCCTGTCATCCTCCACAGTTTTGTCTGGTTCTGCGTGCCTAACGAAGTACATTCTAGTCATTTAGTCCTCCAGTCATTAATCTTCCAAGAATGCGCATCACTTCTATGTTTCTTTGATGATACTATATTAGGGCACAAGAAAAAAGAGACTATCACGAATTATAATCATGAAAAGTCTCTCTATAACTCTTACTTCCCAATCTGCTTAAGGAATTTCTTATCATTCATCTGCTCGTTGGTCACGTACTCGCCATCACAGAAGAAAGATTGGTATCGATACTATCGTAATTCCTATTCCTACAAAAATCTTTCTAAATACCTTTTTCACTTCTTTTTATGATATCTGCAAATATATTTTTTGATACTATTCAATAATTCTAAATTAGCTTTTGCATACATAAAACTCCATGCAAGTTTGAGGCTTGCAGGGCAAAACTTTGTTAGTTAAATCCTCCGCTATAGGTTGATAGGTTAGAGATATAATCGTCTTGGATTGCTGGAACATAATAGGCACCATAAGTTTTTAGACCATTGCTTTGCGTCATCTGCCATCCGTCTGCATCCTGCAACTCAACATAGAACCGGTAGTACGGGAGTAATGTTTCTTCCATCGGCCCGGAACGATAGACCAGTTCCACCTTTGCAATATACTTTTCTCCGGGCATGGCAACAGGGACACTCGTCTGATATTGACCATCCAACAGCTTTTCCCTCGCCTCTGAAACGGAAATCAATGGATAGTCCCCAAGCTTTTCAGCCATGCGAAGGCCATCGTTAAGCCTGATCAGCATCAGATTTCCATTATCATCTGGTGCAAATTGCGCGGTACGGAAATTGAAATTAAGTATTCTTTCTGTCATATCTATTCCGGTATCATAGACTAAGTAACTGCGTGTATATTCTCCATCGAAAGTATAATCTCCCTGCAACACAATCTCAGGATGATCAAAATCCAAAAAAGCGGCGTATGTTTCCGTCAAATAAGTCATGACTGCTTCCGCTTCCGAGTCAGAAGTGTTGCTATAGGTAAAATGATACTCATCAGGGAGTTCATAGCCGCCAGGCAGATCATACACCAGCTCCCCATTAGCATATACTATTAAGTTCCCGCTTCCCGTAATCGCACGCATATTGCAAATAACATCACCGGGAATAAATGTGCCATCCTCGCTCTCTGTAACAATTGTTTCAGTTTCGGTTTCCAGAATATCCAAGCCCAAAGCTTTTGCGGCGTTTTCTAGTTCTTCAGTCATCTCTGCTTCACTTAAGCCGATCGGCACGCCAGCGCCGGATGGATCATAGCTATCGTTTCTGAAAACAGGTAGTGTTTCCAACGCTATGTCCTCACACCAAGGATTTCCATTTTCTAATTCCTCCGCGCTGTAGTACATCAACCCCTCGAATCCCATGCCACCGCTTTCATATTCAGGAATCACAATTTGAGAAAGTTCTCCTGAAATGATAGGGGGCGTTTCACCAGGTCGGGTGATTGCAACGAATCCTCCAACGATTAAGCAAAGGCATGCTGCAGCCGCTACCCACTTAACCCATATGGGCTTTCTGATTTTTTGTTTTGATGGCATTGCCTCAATAATATATTGTTCGTCAACTTTACCGAGAACACTCAACAGGCGTTCTTCCTTCATAAGTCAATTCCCTCCTTCGTCAAAAGCAGCTTTAGCTCATTTCTGGAGCGAAGCAGAGACATTTTTACCTTGCTTTCAGAGATAGCAAAATCTGACGCTATTTCTGCGACAGGGCATAAATACCAATACCGACGCATGAAGATTATTCTTTTTTCAGCTGTCAGCGACGCAAGAAAACGATTCAGCAGGTCTGCCAGCATAAGATCATCGACGATATGGACAGTTTTATCCGTTGCTGGAATGCAGTCCTGCAATTCATCAAGTGCAAGTGGAACCTGACCTGCTCCACGCTTTTGGGCCGTATATTTTTCCCATCTTTGCAATGACAGATTACGGGTAATTCTGCCAAGAAAAGCGGATAGTATGTTTGGTCGCTGATCCGGCATGGCATTCCATGCATTTAGATATGTGTCGTTGACACATTCTTCGCTGTCTTCTTTACTATGTAGAATGTTATAGGCGATATAATAACAATAGTGCCCGTACTTGTTAGATGTTTCAGATATAGCTTTTTCAAAGCGCGCCCAGTACAAGTCTACAATCTGGTTATCTTCCATGCTCTGCTCCTTTCTCTAGTGATAAGGCCTTTCATATATATAGATCGGAAAACCGAGAGATTCGTCACATAAAATGCAGGATTTATTATAGCACATGGTTAAAAAGCCCTCGTCCGTCAAAGGCAAAAGGAATAGCCAAAAAAGGAAGCAACCATTCTGATTGCTTCCTCATAGATTTTAATTAACATATAATACCCATATTTACAGAAAAATGCATACTCTCTCGTTTATCCTGGAAATCAAAGGTTTTTCTTCCGATAGAACTTATTATCCTCATTTAGATTTTCTTATTCATATAATTAGACTTCAAAAAGAGTGACTAAATTAGGGAATCATTGATGGTTTAGTCAAAAACTGAAAATTTTTCAATGTATGCCTTATAGAAGAAAAAATATAGCTATAGGGCATACATTTTGGTGCCAGTGAAGGTTTTCCATACGCAATGTATGCCTTTAATAGATAAAAAGGGCCATTTAAGGCATACAAAGGCAAATCAAAGATCGATAATTATATAAAAAATATGCCTTCAGAAAACATAAACACCTTGTTAAGGCATATTTCGTAAATTCCGCCCCACACTTTGTCATCGTACATAATACTGAAATTGAACTAAGTCGCTGCGCGACGGCCTGCCAAGGCTGTGGCGCAGCGACTTAGTTCTCTTTCTGTTTTGCTTTTAATACATCTTCAGGCTTGTTCATATCGCTTTTTCCAATAAACTTTCTGGCAAAAGATTTCGTCAGAAAGATACTTAGCATATGCTCTTTCTCACGTTCACGTTTTTTTCCGTCTTATTCACGAAATCCGTCCGCCTTCCATCGCCAATGTTTTCTCTGCAATCCTCATGGTTGACTCTCTGTGAGATACAAGGAGGACAGTCTTTTCTCTCCCTTCTTCTTTAAGAGATTTCAGAATCACAGCTTCATTGAGACTATCAAGATTGCTTGTTGGTTCGTCGAGAAGCATAAACGGTGCATTATGAAGAAACGCCCTTGCAAGTCCTATTCTCTGCCTCTCACCGCCGGACAAGGTGCTTCCCAGCTCTCCGACTTCGGTTTCATAGCCCTTCGGAAGCGTCATAATAAAGTCATGTATAGAAGCCTTTTTGCATGCCTGCACAACTTCTTCGTCAGTTGCATCAAGTTTTCCGATGCGGATATTGTTACTAATCGTATCTTTGAAAAGCTCTGTTTCCTGAGTCATGTAGCTTTCCATGTCCCGAAGATCCGCTGTGTTTATCTCACTTACATTTCTTCCGGATACCGAGATTTCTCCATTACAGGCATTCCAGAATCTCATGAGAAGCTTTAAAAGTGTAGACTTGCCACACCCACTCTTTCCAACAATACCGACAATCCTTCCCTTTGGCACCTGCAGCGATATGTTATTCAGCACATTTTCTCCTGCATAGGCAAAAGAAACATTTTTTACTTCCGCACCGTCAAAATCTACAGATGCCTTCCCTGTTATGTCTTCCGTCTCCGGCTCTTCGTCTATGATTGCAAGGACTCTTGCACCTGAAGCCACTGTACTCTGAAGAGTTGTACCAAGTGCCGCAAGTGCGGTAACAGGTCCGAAGGATGACATGAGAGCGATCATCGGTATAAGGAATCCGTCAAATCCAATCTGCCCGGCTTGATAAAGCCATGCGCAAACCATCAGCATTGCGATATCGGAGATTAGTATCAGCATATTTGCTATCGCCATGTTGGTTCCGGTAAGCTTACTCAAAACTCCCTGTCTCTCTGAAAGCGCTCTTGTTTTATCACTTATCTCTTTCAGTCTCTTTTCTCCAAAGGAATACTGAAGCATATCATCGATTCCCCTTATGCTTTCAAGCATATGTGCTGAAAGTTCTCCTGACTGCGCCCGAAGTTCATCGCCCGTTGTACCGCTCCGCTTTGAAATGATCACGGGAAGAATCACGCCTACAAGAGTAAACGCAATTAGTGCTGCGATACCAAGAAGCGGGTGAAAGCTTCCGATAAACAGGCACATAATCGTTTCCGATACTATAGCGATGCATATCGGCGAGATAGTATGTGCATAAAACACCTCCAGAAGCTCCACATCCGATGTGATGAGAGATATCAGATCTCCTTTATCCCTTCCTTCAAGCTTTGCAGGGCATAGCCTTCTGAGTGCTTTAAACACTTTGTCTCTTATGATCGCGAGCAGCGTAAATGCTATATAATGATTTGTCCGCTGCTCTGTAAACCTGAATATCGCTCGCAGTATCGCAAATGATAAAAGCAGCCATACAAGCATGTTCCAAGATAACTTTGTTTGTATCCCAAGCCCTATGAGAATTGCTTCTCCACCAAGTATCGGAATGAACTCTGCTGTAAGGAAGCCAAGTGTTCCGAGCACGACAGCCAGGATCATAAAGCCGGAGAGAGGCTTTACAAGCTTAAGCATTCTTAACAGAATCAGCGCTTTGTTTTGCTTTTTCATGCGATAACACCTCCCTTCCCGTAGTCCTCAAGTTCTTTCTGTGTATTCCACAGGATTCTGTATACGTTATTCGTTTCAAGAAGATCTACATGTGTTCCCGATCCGGAGATCCTGCCGTTATCCATAACAAAGATTCTGTCCGCATCCACAACATTCATAAGCCTGTGAGTGATCATGATAACTGTCTTTTTTTCAGCAAGTTTCTTTATCCCAGAAAGGATAAGTTCCTCACTCTCGATATCAATATTGCTTGTAGCCTCGTCAAATATATATACCTTCGCATCGTGAAGGATTGCTCTTGCCAAAGCAAGCCTCTGTTTCTGCCCGCCGGAAAGGTTTCCCGCATTTTCCGTAAGAAGAGTGTCCAGTCCTTTTTCTTCCTTGAAGAATCCGTCTATATTACACTCAGTCAGCACATTCCAAAGTTCTTCCTCTGATGCTTCAGGATTCGCCAAAAGAAGGTTTTCCCGCACAGTTCCTTTGAAGAACGTACTGCCAATACCTACATAGTTGATATTCATAAAAAGATTGTCTTCGTTGATATCAAAAACGTTTATTCCGGCAATAGTAAGAGTTCCCTGCTTAATCGTATTTCGTCCCATGATAAGAGATGCAATGGTTGATTTACCACTTCCGCTCTCCCCCACGATACCCGTAAATGTATTCTCCTTTATATCCGCAGATATATGGTCAAGTACCTGCTTTTCATCATCATAGGAAAAGCTGACATCTGAAAGTCTAATGTCCAGCCCTATCTCGGAAAGTCTCGCAGTCTTTTCTTTTGGCTCTTCCTCGCTCAAGAATTTAAATATCCTATCGCTTGCGGCCATTCCATTCATAGCCACATGGAAGTAGCTGCCAAGTTTTCTCATCGGAAGAAAGAAATCCGCTGAAAGAAGGATCATAAAGACCGTACTCTGAAGCGTAAGGTTTCCGTCTATAAAGTTTTTTCCTGCAAGTGCAATACCAAGTGCGGCACCACCGTATGCGAAGAAATCCATGATGATAATGGAATTGAGCTGCATCGTCAGAACTTTCATAGTAATCCTTCTGAAGTTCTCGGATTCCGCGTTCATCTGTTCGTTCTTATAAGCATCAGCTTTGTATGTTTTCAGAGTTGTCATCCCTTGAAGATTTTCTAGGAAGGTGCTCCCAAGCTTCGCATACTGATCCCAGTACTTGGACAGAAGCTTCTTTGCAATCTTCTGGACCATCATTATGGCTCCTGGGATGAGGGGAACACAGATAAGCAGCACTCCTGCCACCTTGAAACTTCCCGCAAGACCGAACAACACAAACAGGGTGATTGGAGCGATAAATGCATAGAAAAACTGCGGCACGTATTGTCCAAAATAGCTTTCAAGCTGTTCTACACCTTCCACTGATTCCTGAACAAGTTCTGCGGTTGTCGCATGCTCTCTGTATGTATTCCCAAGCTTCAGTATCTTTTTATATATCTGCTCTCTCATTACGCGCTTTACTGTCTTCGATGCACGATAGCTCATCTGCGTCGTTTGCTTTGTCATGACAAACCGAACAATGAGAACACCTGCAAGTATCGCAAGAGAAATAAGCATCTCATTTACGGTCATTTCCTTGCGATACAGCTTTCCTACCGCATTTGCGATGACAAAGATCATCACTGCGTTCATCATAAGTTCAACCCATTGGCAGATAATGTTACCCACTATGTATTTTTTGCTCTCTGGACACATAGCCATCAATCTCTTATCAAACATTTCCTATCTTTACTCCCTTAAAGCGGCTTATTATTTTTTGCACTAAAAATATGCCATTGATCCATCTATGTGGCATTCCATTTCTTTTCCGTAAATACAACAGTCCCTACCGGAACATCCAAAAGGCTTCCATCAAAGTCATCAGGTATATAAGATAGAACCTTTCCTGCAGTTTTATGATACCACTTTGCGTTAGTTATAGCTAACAATATTTTAAAAAATGATGCCCTGCACAAGCAGAGCATCCGTTATCATGAATTAAATGATTACTGGGAAATTTATTCAAAAACCTCACCATTCCTTGAAATCGTCACAACCTGCCATGGAAGAAACTTACCGCTGTTCCTTATTGCATTCTCTGCTGCTCTCTGAAGACCGCCGCAGCAGGGAACCTCCATTCTTACTATGGTCACGCTGGCGATATCATTGTTTGAAATGATATCTGTAAGCTTTTCTGTGTAGTCACCCTCATCAAGCTTGGGGCATCCTATCATTGTAACCTTGCCCTTCATGAACTCTTCATGCATGTTTGCATAGGCATATGCTGTACAATCGGCTGCTATAAGGAGCCTGGCTCCATTATAGAAATCTGCCTGTGTCGGCAGAAGTTTTATCTGACAGGGCCACTGCATCAGTCTGGAGGGATGCGAGGTCATTCTTGAAATCATATTCTGTCCAGGATCAGTGTCCTCCTGTACGCTACTCTTAAGTGCCATAAATCTTGACCCTGGACATCCGTGTGCTGCTTTTACTGCTGCTTCATCATAGGCAGGCGCTTCCCTCTCTTCAAAAGAGATTGCTCCCATTGGGCATCCAGGCAGACAGTCTCCAAAACCGTCGCAGAAGTTTTCTCTTACAAGTTTTGCCTTTCCATCCACAATATCTATAGCCCCCTCATGACATGCATTTGCACAGATGCCACAGCCGTTGCACTTTTCTTCATCAATCTTTATTATCTTTCTTACCATCGTTAATCCTCTCTTGTTTCACTGTATTCTTGTTTTGATGCCGTCAGTATAATATACTGTTCGTAATAAGTATGTTGTTTAAACCACATTTTGAAAATTTTTCCGAGTCTGATTCTAAATAATTTTATGAGGATAAATAATGGATATAAATGTACTGGAGAAAAGCAGACTGTTCCAAGGGATGACAGCAAAAGAACTGTCGTTATGCCTCGATTCACTGGATGCCAGGGAAAAGAAATATCGAAAAGAAGAATTGATTCTACACGCCGGAGATTCGACCGATAAGATAGGCATGGTACTCTCAGGCAGTGTTACCATTGAAAGTAACGATGTATGGGGCAACCGTACTGTTTTAAGCCACGTTGGAATAAACCAATATTTTGCTGAAACCTACTCTCTTCTTGGGAAGGTCCTTCTGGTCGATGTCAGAGCAAATGAGGACTGTCGTATTCTCTTTTGCAATATAAAAACCCTCCTTGATGACTGCAAAAAGAGCTCTCCCTGGAAGGAAAAGCTCCTTAAAAACATACTTATTATCTCATCTCAGAAAAATCTTGTTCTGTCCGGTCGGAGCTTTCATACTTCATCAAAGAGCTGCCGTGGGCGTCTTTTGTCATACCTCAATGCAATTGCACTTCAGACAGGCTCGAAGGAATTTGATATTCCTTTCAACAGACAACAACTTGCAGATTATCTGAACCTGGAAAGAACCAACATGTCAAAAGAGCTGTCTCATATGAAAGATGAAGGGCTGATTGAGTACAGAAAAAGTCACTTCAAGCTCCTTAAGGCAGATTAACCTGAACGTTAATTATCTTAACTCCTTTTCCACATTCCTTATTCCATATAGCTTTCCTCCAGAATTCTCAGTCCTTCCTTATAATCCTGTCCCAAAACTTCCTGTGTCTTTTGGAAGTCATACTTCTCATGTAGTCTGTCATGAACCTTTAAGAACTCTTTCTTTCCGTATTTCCGTATATATAATGCCTGAGCCTTTGCTGCATTTGCTCCGTCATTTGATGGAATATAGAACCCTTTATTGCAATTTTCGAGCTCATCACACTCATAACATCCGTCCAAATCTTTTTCCTTACAGCATTTCACATTCGGACATATTCTGTCCTCAGCACAGGTGGCAAAAGAGCAGACATTGTAGTTCGTTCTGCAGGATCCGCACCACTCTGAAAGAAAACAGTGATTACAGGAAAAGCCACAATAAGCAACAGGATCAACACCCTTTCGTGCTATCTTGCAGAGTTTATTCTTGATGCGGCGCATGGCTTCGATATGCATGATCCAGTGACGGCTAAATGGCATCTGAATCAGTCCTTTAATATCCTTTCCGCACCAGTAATCAATCAGCCAAAAGGCATTCTCATTCTCACTGACACATTTACTGCGGATAAGTTTTTCCTTTACATCGCCGCCGAATTTTTGCTTTAAATCCTTGTATGTCAGATCTCCAAGAATCTGATCCGTAGACTCCTTTACAGCTTTTACATACAGATATAGTTCTTTAATATTCAGTTTTTCTGAAAACTCTGCAATCTCGTTTCCCTGAAGTTCATTACCCGTAGTAATAATAGGTGCGCCAATGCGATTATGAAAATCATGTGTAAAAAGAATTTGACTATCCCCTGCTATCATCTCATGGGCAACTATATCTTCAATCCTGAAAATATGCCAGATAGAATAGGCAAGGGTTTTACTGTGATATCCATCTGCACCCGCAAAAGGCATTTTGGCAAAGGCCTCATCCGGGTATCCACTCACAATCTGAGTAATCTGCTCAAACATTTCCTCGCGGAAAGCCAAAAGCTTCTGAATAGCATCTTTAAAGGTTGCTTCCTTCGTCAGCAATTTCTGTATTTCTTTATTGTTTTCTGACCATGATTTGTCCATAATCTATCTTCTCTCATCGGTTAATCCAGCATTATTATTCCATTGTTCTTTCTTACATTTTAGTAAAGTCATATTAAAATAGGCAAGCCTTACCCTTAATCTTTAAGCCCAAAAGTGGACCACTAACCCCGTCCCAATTGTCATCCTACGCCAATGGCAGGCAATACCTTTTGCTCGATAAAATCCACTCTGTCAAATATCCTCGGCTTAAACGTACCTGTCACTCCAACAGATACTTTTTTCTCTTTGTTTATATAGATGATATTTCCGCTGTCACCAATCGCCGCATATACCTCTTTATCATCATAGGGTTTGTACCATAAGTAGCCATAGTTCATGAAGCCAAACCGTTCGCCTAGCTTGAGATGGGGAGAGAGCATATCTTTCAGATATTCTTCTGAGATTATTCTATTTCCGTTATACAGGCCATCATTCAACACCATAGCGCCGATTACAGCCATATCTTTCGCTGACATACATAATCCCCAGCCCGCAGTAACGCAGCCCCGAGGGTCGCTGTACCATTCATATTTCCTTGGATTCTTATTCATGAAAAAATCAAACTGATCTTCTTTGGAGCTGTCTCCATGCGCTATTCGCTCAGGAAGGTTCAACGGCGCAAACAGATTATTGTTGGCAAAATCTATGCACTTCTCATCTGCTGCCTTCTCGATTATCCCTGCCAAAATCTGAATACCAAGCGTAGCATATCTGAACTCACCTGTAATTCCGCTACGTCCTCCGAGATAATCAAGTATCGCATATGTAAAATCCTGTGAAGTACACACCTTTTTCCAGGGTTCTGACCTGCCTTTATAAGGAGCTGTCATAGTGAGCAGATTTCTGATTGTGACATCATATATGGTCTTCTCCCCACGCTTTACAATGTAATCAGGGAAAAAATCCATCACCTTTTGATCCACGTTTTTGATAAAGCCCTTGTCCAACGCAATTCCCACAAGTAACGCCATAATTCCTTTGGTAACAGAATTGACATTCATAGCATTTAAGGTCTTAAATCCGTGCCAGCAGTCGTCATAAACATCCAGCCCTTCTTTAATCGCATAAATCTGACAAATGTTACTCTCGTTTCTGGTGCTTTCAGAAACGTATTTATGAAGTTGTTCTTTCGTCATTAAAAAGCCTCCTCTTAGGAATGATTCGGACGTCCTAAGAAAAGGCTAATATGATTAAAAATTGTTTTCAAGAAAAATCTTAAAAATCTTTATCAGGAAGCTTATATCCCTTGTCGGACAGGCCTTCAATCTTCATGCTTTTTCCGTCATTATGCTTCTCCTGTTATCTCTTTTGCAAGTTCCAGAATCACAAAGGCATATTTTTCCTTGCCCTTTTTAAGGAGCATTTTGTATAAAGGATAGTTGATGATACAGACAGCAGCACCTACTATTCCAAGAAGCACCCCAATTACCATGAAAATTACTCCTGTTCCAAAGACGCTAAGTCCAAAGCACATCCCTGCGCCAAAGATCAAAGTCCCAATAATTCCCAGCGTCATGGCTGATATAAATGCCGGAAGCTTTGCTCTTTCATCGAGCTTTTTAAGCTGCCTTACCTTATTGGTTTCCTTTGGCATGTAATCCTTTGCAACACTTTCTGCATAAACCTTATCTAAATCGTTCATTGTATTTTTCTCCTTTTCTTCAATGTCTTTTTATGCGATCTTTCCTGTTTCTTTTAGCCATCTGATCTCGTCACGTATAGTCTCTCTATATGACCTTGTGTTATAGCCTAGATCCTTACTTGCCTTGCTTGAATCAAAGCGGTTGTTCCTTGCCAGGTTGTAAACAGAGAAGGTTGTCATAAGAGGCTTTTCTCCTGTCTTCTTAGCTCTTTTCTCAAGTACCCCGGCAATCAGGTTTGCTACTGATATTGGTAAAAAGAACTTCATCTGCTTGCAACCGCTCTCCTCTGAAACAAGCTTTGTAAAATCCTTAAAGCTGACAGGCTCATTCCCAAGAATGTAGCACTCTCCGCTTTTTCCCTTATCCGCTGCTCCAATGAGTCCGTCAGCCAGATCCCTTACATCACACAGATTAAAGCTTCCGTCAATTCCGGCGGGCATCTCACCATTGATGATATCAACCAGAGTCTTTGTGGTCTCGCCCATTGCAAAGTCCTCAGGTCCAAGGATTCCTGACGGATGAACAACACAGGCGTTAAGGCCTTCCTTTGCAGCTTTGAGCACCACGTTTGTTGCCATAGCCTTTGACAATGAGTAGCAGCCTTTGATTCTCTCAGGATCAAGGGGAATAGATCCTTCGCACTCTCTTATGGTTCCTTTTTCTTCCTCAGGTATTGCTCCTGTTGATGAGCAATAGACAAGCTTTGATACTTTGTGCTCTTTGCATATCTCTATGATGTTTTCTGTTCCACCGACATTTACGTCCATGACTTTCTGACTGTAATCAGGATTTACTGTTACGATGCTCGCTATATGAAGCACAATTACTTCCGTATCTTCAGGTGTCTCAAAGAATCTTTCCAGGTCATCTTTGTTACAAAGATCGCCGTATGCTATTTCAACTTCCTCAGGAAGATATTTTGCTGACTTGTCGCCTTCAAGGACAAACGCCCTTACTTTTTCATTTCTTTCAACAAGCTTTCTGCAGACTGTGCTTCCAAGAAATCCTGCTGCTCCTGTTACCAGATACATCTTATTTGTTTTGCTCATTTATCTTTTCCTTTCTTATTCTCAATTTGTTTTTTGCTCTTTGCTTTGAGCTTGAAGTCATTATAGGAAAATGAGCACACAAAAAGAACAACACTTTTTGCAAAATGTGTTGATTTCAGGAGTACAGGTCCCGACACGTTTTGTAAAAAGTGTTGATTTGTAAATTCGATATAGTGTTTTTACTGCGTTATGGCTTGATGATACACTTCTGTATGACGCTTATGATCTCATCTTTTGACTCGGTGCATCCACCTCGTACCCACTCAGTGACAACTCCGATAATGCCCTTAAGATAAAAGACCATGCATTGTTTAGTATCAAGTTTGGAAACCCTTCTTTTTATGAATCATCACAATGATTGCAGCAATCACAAAAACTGAATTGCTTACTATTGTCTGTCTAAGATTTCCTCCAGTGCTTGATGCTCTATCAGCAATAGATTTCCCAGCTATTAGTCCGTACTTCGATAGTGTCATAAAATCCAAAGCAGCATGAAGAATAATCATTCCAAGTAGATTCTGCCACTTAACATATATTGCACACATCAATAATCCAAACATTGTATTAGCAAGAACCTGAAGCAATGTCGCCTTAATATTCCCGTTCGCAAAATAGTTTTGAAAATGATATATCCCAAAAAACAGTGCTCCCAAAACTACGGATAGTACAGCTCTCTTTCCCTCTATACCAAGCCTATCCATGATAAGTTGCATTACAGTTCCTCTCATGAACAATTCCTCAGAAAGGCCAATCATAAGGACAAAACAAATATAAAAAAAGATCTCAGTTACTGATTTAAACCTGCCAAAACCATTAATTGTATCCACTATAGTTACAACAGTTCCCATAATTGATATAGCCAATATTATTGCACCTGATAACAGACTGTTACCTAAATTTCTAAATGGTTTTTTTAATGAATCCGTTGTTCCTATGATAAATGCTATGAAAAATGACGGCAAAACCTTGGTTATTATCTCCCTAACAAAGAACGCCACATTAGATGCCCCAAACGATAATCGAAATATCTTTATAATTTGCCATATTGCCTCATATATAACCAACTCTAAAACAAATGCTACTATAATTGCCAGCACTGTATGATTTTTGAAAAACTTCTGCATTACCTTTTGTACCTCTCAGTGTTTTTGTTATTTTTAAGATATCATGCAATTTGTACCTTAGTTCAATTGCGATTTGCATTGACCAGTTTTAAAAACTTCTTATCATTCATTTGCTCATTAGTTACATAATCCCCATCACAGAACAGTGCATATGTGGTAATTGGTGTTGGAGCATTCTGAGCCTGATTTCTGGTCTCTATTCTGATTGCTCTAAACGGTATTCCATTGTTCTTAGCAGTCTCTTCCAAAACAGGCACATACTTGGCATTAAATGGGCACTGATTCGTGTAATAAAGCACGTATCCTTTTTCATCGATACGAGGATGCTTTGCGCATTCCTTGAAGCATGGTGTTTCAACACTTTTTTCAAAGGACAGATACCACAGCTGGATTCCATTATCGGCTTCATCACAAACTTGAAAGCCTTTGAATGCTAGAAACTTAGGATCAGAAAGGAATGGCTTTTTCTTAGCAGCAGATAATATGCAAATTCCCTTCTTCCCCTTTTCCTTACTGTCCTTTATGCACTCATTAAGAAGATCACTTGAATATCCATGTCCCTTTAAGGAACCTGAAACCCACAGACAATCGATATACATATATTCCGGTGCATTTATCGGATTCCACGCATACTCTGCCGGGATATATTCAATAAAGCATTTACCGCGTTCGACACTCTTTAAGAAAACAAGCCCTTCATCAAATCTGTCAGCAAGCCAGGCTTTCTTGGATGATACCTGTATATCTTTATTGTTTGATATAGCACAACAGATGTGTTCTTCTTCAAGATTATCCTTGGATACTCTTATATACTCCATCTTCAGCTCTCCTTTCTAATAGGATGTCTTATAACCGTCTTAAGCTTCTCTGGCACCACTTTCCTTGCATCGCTAAGGTAAATCTCATGGTGCAATCTATTTTCTGTGATATCTAAAACATATCCCTGCTCTTCCGCAAACTTATGCATCAATTCCACTGTAGCAGGCTCGTCATCATAGGCACCAACATGCATACACTGGACACAAAGTCCCTCATCGTAAGAGAAGAATTCCACCTTGGAAAAATCTTCCTTTTTCTTGACTGTAGCTTCTGCAATAGCCCAATCAAAATCTTCCTTTGTCGCAAAATCCGGCAAACGTATTACAGATATCCAGTTAAAATCAGTTTTACGAGCATAATCTATTCCCTCTACTCCGTTCTGCCACCAAAAGCCTTCTAATGGAGGTACTACATAATCAAAATAGCCCTCGATTTGATGACTGCCTTTTTTACTCATCTTGATAGTGAATGCGATCGCATATAAAAGACCTATAGCCTGCTTATACCCTCCGCCCTCTTCGTTGGGATCACCAACGCCTCTCACGGCAATATAGTTCATCTTCGGAACCGTCACTATGGAAGGCGTATCATTAGGCATGTAGAATTCTTTGTACTCCTTCTTGTAATCGAATGCCATGTCTTTATTCCTCCTTGTAAATCGTCGCCATTTTCTGTACCATCTTTGAAATCTGCCTCCTGGCTTCTACCGGCTCAAGCACTTCTGCTTTATTTCCAAAGGTCATTATCCATGTGATCAAATTATCTGAGTCCGTGTAATCCGCAGTAAACATAAGTCTACCATCCTCTGTTTCCGTAAAACAGTTTGGTCCGAATTCCTCCACCAGGCGCCACTTTACATCCTTTGAAAACAGCGCTTTTACCTTGATTCCACCAGGAAATATCTTTTCTGTAGACAGATCAGGTAATGGAGCGTTTCTGCAGACAAATCCTTTATCCGTTTCAACCACTTTAACCATGCGGTTTAATTTAAATAGACGATAATCTTTGCGCTTTTGACACCATCCATAGACATACCAGCTGCTCCACTTAAACACTACATAATATGGCTCAATAGTTCGTTTTCCTTCTCCCGCCTGAGCATAATAGTGGAAGGTCAAAAGATGCCTGTTTTCTATCGCATCCTGAATAGTAGATATCTTTGGAGCCAGCGATGTCTTGTACCAAGAAGACAGGTCGATAAGGACAGAATCCCTACCGCTGATAAACTCCGAAGAACCTGCCTGGAGCTTCTCCATAAGCTGCCCATAATATCCGCTTCCACTAACACTATCAAAACTTCGTAGTCCCGTCAGGATCATCTGCATGTCACGGGATGTCAAAAGAGTCCTATCCATCTTATAGCCATCCATGATGCTTATACCGCCTCCAACTCCCTGGGTCGTTTTAATTGGTATTCCTGCCTGACAAAGAGTCTCAATATCTCTGTTTATGGTTCTTCTAGACACCTCGAAATGCTCAGCCAGCTCCGGAGCTGTCGTCACCTCTTTTTGCAAAAGAATTGATAGTATGCCAATCAGTCTGTCTATCTTCATTTGATCACCTTCTATGATTATCATACAAGCACAAACATGTCATCTATATGTCATGTTTATATTCTACACTATTTTTAACAACAAAAAACCCACAACCAGATGGTTGTGGGTTTCTGAAATCTGCAACTGCAGATATTCTCATCTCTTTGAGAACTGTGGAGCACGACGAGCTTTCTTTAAGCCGTACTTCTTTCTTTCCTTCATACGAGGATCTCTTGTAAGGTATCCAGCCTTCTTAAGTGTAGGTCTGTACTCATCTGAATCAGCCTGAAGAAGGGCTCTTGAAATACCATGTCTGATAGCACCAGCCTGACCTGTTGTGCCGCCGCCTCTTACTGTTACAACAACATCAAACTTGTCTGATGTCTCTGTAGCTACAAGTGGCTGTCTTACGATAACCTTGAGTGTCTCAAGTCCGAAATACTCATCGATAGGTCTCTTGTTGATTGTTATATTTCCATTTCCGGATACAAGGTAAACTCTTGCGATTGACTTCTTTCTTCTACCTGTTCCGTAGTAACTTGCTGACTTTGCCATTTTATGTTCTCCTTTCAACTACCCGATTAAAATGTTAATACTTCAGGTTTCTGAGCTGCATGTGGGTGCTCAGCTCCTGCGTATACATGGAGTTTTGTGTACATCTCTCTTCCAAGAGATCCCTTAGGAAGCATTCCCTTAACGGCATGCTCGATAACTCTCTCAGGCTTGTCCTGGAGCATCTGACGAAGTGAGAACTCCTTGTGATGTCCAACATAATCTGTGTGGTGCCAATACATCTTCTGGTCAAGCTTCTTACCAGAAACCTTAATCTTCTCAGCGTTGATAACGATTACATAATCACCTGTGTCGATGTTAGGTGTGTAGATTGGCTTGTTCTTTCCTCTAAGTACGTTTGCAACGTTAGAAGCAAGACGTCCAAGTGTCATATCTGTAGCATCAACTACATACCACTTCTTCTCAACTGTAGTTGCACTAGGCATATAAGTTTTCATTGTGTTTCCTCCAGTAAATAATTGCTCTTAATTGATACCTTGCATTGACCCTTCACCTGATCGATGCATTTATAACGATGTACATATTGAGGCTTACCGGGACATCAATATGACATTACCACGTTATTTCAGTCCATTTAGGACTGAAAACTGTGCAAACGGACATACCGTCACACAGTAAGATATTATATGACTTTGCAAGCCAAATTGTCAAGGTGAAAAAACCATTTCTTCAAGAAATTAATCAATTTTTTATCTTATTATCTGTATTTCCTTACAGATAACTAATCGACGCAATTTGGTTTGCATCTAGAATTACCGATATCCTTCGGCTATGTAGATGTATTCGAGTTTGATCATGGATGAGTCAATGTACTAGTCCGCGTTATCCACTTCTGGCCCTGGAATACCCTCAAGAAATCTGTACTCCATAAGAAAAAGTCCCTCAGGAGGAGCTGTTGGTCCTGCTGCCGCTCTGTTTTTCTTATCAAGTATAGTCTTCATCTCTGATGGGCCGCCTTTTCCTCGTCCTATCTGCATCAGGGTTCCAGCTATTATTCGGACCATATTGTATAAAAAGCCATTGCCAGTAACAGAGATGACCACTTCATCACCGTTTCTGGTGACACGAATATCTTTTATCCTGCGAACATGGCTAAGGGCCTGGGATTCCACATTGCAAAAGCTTGTGAAATCATGCTCTCCGACAAGGTAGTGAGCAGCATCATTCATAACTCCGATATCCAGGGGCATACTGAAGTGACATGCATAGAGCCTTCTGGTAGGATCCATGGTCTGTCTATTCACAATCCTGTATTCATAGGTCTTTTCAGTATCGCAGTGCCTTGGATGAAAATCCCCAGCCACTTCTCTGGATTCTACAACACGGATATCCTGAGGAAGTTCATGGTTAACAGCAAATATAAATCTATCACCCGGAATTGTTGAAGCTGTATCGAATACAGCCACGTTTCCATAGGCATGCACTCCGGCATCGGTTCTGCTGGCACCGATCACGTGGACATCCTCTCCAGTTAGTCTTCCTATAGCACGGTTAAGCTCACCCTCTATAGTATTGGGCGTACTGGTCTGCTCAGCCCATCCATTGTAGGCTGTACCATCATATGAAACTATCAGCATTATTCGCCTAAGATCACTCATATCTAAATTCCATATCTTTTGTTCAATCAATATAATTGATAATTGTATGGTATAAGAACTGCTCCAGACTTTATCTTTTCACAATTCTTCATTGTATATTTTCAGAAAAGAATTCTTCCCATTACAATTATAATTCCAAGATAAGCCCATATCACAAGGTAAGCTAATCTATCCCTGTTCTGATAAATAAGAGGTTTCATCTTGGTCCTGCCATCTCCGCCCTTGTAGCATCTGGCTTCCATGGCCATTGCAAGATCATTGGCTCTTCTAAAGGCTGAGATAAACAGTGGTACAAGAAGTGGAACAAGGCTCTTTGCCCTTTTAATTATAGAGCCGCTCTCAAAATCTGCGCCTCTTGCCATCTGCGCCTTCATGATCTTGTCAGTTTCTTCCATGAGGATTGGGATAAATCTAAGAGCAATAGACATCATCATGGAAATCTCATGTACAGGCACCTTGAACAGTCTAAGTGGTCTTAGAAGCTTCTCAAGGCCGTCTGTAAGATTATTAGGCGTAGTTGTTAGGGTCATAAGTGACGATCCAGTAATAAGGAACATCAGTCTGATTGCCATCATTATAGCCATCTTAAGGCCTTCATAGGTTATAGTCAGCTTCCAGATACTAATAAGCTCTTTTCCCGGTGTGAGGAAAAGGTTGAACACCATAGTTATCATCAATAGGAAAAAGATTGTCTTCATACCCCTGAAGATGAATTTAGGCGGAACCTTGGATAAGTAAATGCACATAGCAAGAAAAAGAGCTGCAATCACATATCCTACAAAGTTATTAGCAACAAAAAGTGAAACTATGAAAACAAAGGTAGCCACAAGCTTAACCCTGGGGTCAAGACTGTGGATAACTGATTCTGTTCTATAATATTGTCCAAGTGTAATGTCTCTTAGCATTTTCCAAAAGCCTTCAATATCTCTATTTTTGCAGCATCCAGTGTGGTTACATTAGTATCAACCGGAAAGCCTGCTTCTCTAAGTTCTTGCATCACGTATGTGACCTGTGGTGCAGCAAGTCCAATTTCTTCAAGTTCCTTGTAATGCTTAAACACTTCTGTAGGCACGTCATCAAAGGCTACTCGTCCTTTGTTCATAACGATGATTCTATCCACATAATTAGCTACATCGTCCATACTATGGCTTACAAGTATGATAGTTATGCCCATTTCATCATGGAGCTTCTTTATAAGGCCCAGAATATCCTCTCGTCCCTTGGGATCAAGGCCAGCAGTAGGTTCATCCAAAATAAGAACCTCTGGCTTCATGGCAAGAACACCAGCTATAGCCACTCTTCTCTTTTGTCCACCAGATAAGTCAAATGGGGACTGATAAAAATATTCATCGTCAAATCCAACCTGTTTCAAAGCCTCATAAGCTCTGAGCTCCACCTCTTTTTGAGGAAGACCAAGGTTCTTGGGGCCAAAGCACACGTCCTTAAAGCAGTCTGTTTCAAAGAGCTGATGCTCAGGATACTGAAAAACAAGTCCTACCTTGGCGCGAAGGCTCTTTTTATCATAGTCAGGGTCATTTATATCCTGTCCATTGTAGAAAACGCATCCACTTGTAGGTTTCTCAAGCCCGTTCATATGCTGGATGAGCGTTGACTTGCCAGATCCGGTGTGACCGATAAGCCCCACAAATTGGCCATCTGGAATATTAAGACACACATCTATCAAGGCCGCATGAGCCATTGCAGTGTCTTCATCATATATATAGTTTACGTGATCGAGTATAATTGACATTTCATTCTCCGGAAGATGTACTTCCCTTATACTAATTATTCTCTGTATTTTTGATTTTCTTTAACTCTTCCACAAGTTCTTCTCTAGTAAGAACGCCTTCTGGAAGCGGCAATCCGGCTTTTCTAAGTTCGTGAGCCAGAAGTGTAACCTGAGGAACACCAAGGCGCAGGTCTTTTAGTTTGTCCACCTGGGAAAAGATTTCTCTGGGAGTGCCGGTCATTTCTACATGTCCCTTGTCCATTACAAAGACTCTGTCAGCGTAGATAACTTCCTCCATGTAATGAGTGATAAGGATTATAGTGATATTCTCAACCTGATTAAGAGCCCTGGCTGCCCTGATAACGTCCTTGCGTCCGTTAGGATCAAGCATGGCTGTTGGTTCGTCAAAGATAATGCACTTGGGGTGCATTGCAATTACTCCCGCAATTGACACTCTCTGTTTCTGACCACCTGAAAGATGGTTTGGTGAGGATTTTCTAAATTGCAGCATTCCAACCGTCTTAAGGGATTCATCAACTCTTTCCCATATCTCATCTGTTGGAACTCCCATATTCTCAGGGCCAAATCCCACATCTTCCTCTACAACCTGGCCGATGATCTGGTTGTCAGGATTCTGAAACACCATACCAGCTTCCTGTCTGATGTCCCATAGATGCTGATCATCCTCGATATTCATTCCATCGACGAAGACCTCTCCCTCTGTGGGATAAAGAAGAGCATTAAAATGTTTGGCAAGTGTAGATTTTCCAGAACCATTATGCCCCAGAATAGCAATGAATTCGCCAGGCCTGACATCAAGGTTAACCTTATCTATCGCTCTGGTTATTCCTTCTACGTTGCCCTCTTCATCTCTTCTGATATATTCAAATACAAGATTATCTGTCTTTATCATTTTTTTCATAGTATCATCCATAAATCAGTATTAATCAGCAATTGTTAGTTTACCAAGAAAGCATGTTGCTTGCAACATGTTCGCGCCGAGCGCGTATTCTTAGCGGAGCGTTTTTATTGAATAGGAAAGCAATTTTCTATTCAATTTATCACAACGATACCGGTTTCAAAATTTTCTTTTGACGCTTTCAGCATTGTGATAAAATCTCATATATAGTCTCGTTCTATATATATTTACTATGAGAATTCTTTTGTTTTTTGGGGGTTTTAATGAATAAAAAATACTTACATGACTTCGGACTTTTATGCATGGCTATAGTAGCTTTATCGCTTATAGCAAGATTTTTGGCCCACGGACAAACTCTTGCAGAATATGAAAAAGAAAAAGAGGCTTCCTCTGCACTTAATTCATCTTCTGCTGTCTCTACAATAGATGATAATATTCTTGATTCCAATGCTTCATTATCTGAAGCAAGTACCGCATCCACAACAGATGCAGCTACGATTGCAGCCACAAAGGCATCAACTGAATCAGCTACAGAAGCGGCAACTGATATATCCGGGCAAACTTATGCTGAAGGTTTTACCTATTCAGAATTACCGCAGGATATCGTTGAGAAAATTTCCGGTGTTTCCTATGTGGAAAATTCAAATATCAGTCTGGATGAATTAAGATATTGCAAGGTTCTTTATAATGATTTTGACGGAAATGTTCAGACCGGAGAACTTATCTGTAACGAACAGATAGCCCAGGATCTTTTGGAGATATTCTATGAATTATACAATAACGGGTACCAGATAGAAAGCATTAAGCTTATTGATGAGTATAAAGGGGATGATACAGCTTCTATGCTGGCCAATAATACCTCCTGCTTTAATTACAGAGTAGTTGAGGGGTCAAACAAATTATCCAAGCACGCCTATGGCCTTGCAATTGATTTAAACCCTTTCTACAACCCTTATATTACCTATAACAAAGATGGTTCTCAGAATATTTCTCCCGTAGGAAGTGAAGCCTATGCTGACAGGGATGCATCATTCCCATACAAGATTGACGAAAACGACCTCGCCTACAAGCTCTTTACAGAACATGGCTTTAAATGGGGCGGCAACTGGAATTCAGTCAAGGATTATCAGCATTTTGAGTATTAAAATCGAGCCACGTCAGACTCGGAACCGCTTCGCTTGTTCCTCCGTTATGGCTCTCAACGAGCCACGTCAGACTCGGAACCGCTTCGCTTGTTCCTCCGTTTGGCTCTCAACGAGCCACGTCAGACTCGGAACCGCTTCGCTTGTTCCTCGTTGTTGCGGCAGTCGCCGCAACAACTAAAATAAAAAGAGGTAGTTTTTTTAATGTAAACATTAAAAAACTACCTCTTCTTATTTTATCTGACGTGGCTCGTTGCTCACACAAGCTCAAGAACAACCATCATAGCTGCGTCGCCTTTTCTCTGGCCGATCTTGATCATACGAGTGTAACCACCCTTACGATCTGCATACTTAGGACCGTACTCATCGAAAAGCTTAGCTACAAGATCAACTTCCTTAGTGTTCTTCTTTCTTCCAGCCTTCTCAGTAGGAACTTCAACTACTGGATAAAGAGTCTTAAGAAGCTGACGTCTAGCGTGCATTCTTGAAGGCATATCCTTCTTGATCTCTTTCTTAACAGTTGTGTACTTTGTAACCTTCTTGCCGTCTACAACTTCCTTAACTCTCTTACCGTCTTTATCCTTCTCAGGAACCTTGCAATCAACTGTAAGTGTCTCGAAGTTGTCCTTCTCCTTAGCTGCAAGAGTGATCATAGGCTCTACGATCTTCTTGATTTCCTTAGCTCTTGCCTCTGTAGTAACGATCTTTCCATTGTAAAGAAGTGCTGTTACCTGGTTACGAAGAAGTGCTCTTCTAGGTTTTGTTGCTTTTCCAAGCTTTCTGTACATTGCCATTTTAATATACTTCCTTTCTCATCTGCAGGATTCCTCCTGCTGTGGTACATCAAAGAATGCGCTTTGGTCTTACTTCTCTAATGCTGTTAATATACGCCATGAGAATCGCATTGGTACACATCGGATTTATCCTCTGCGAAAATCAAATTCTATGGGTAGGTATTCCCACCCATAGATTTGCCTCAATCTGAATGATCTTACTGCTCGCCATCCTGTCTCAGGGAAAGTCCAAGCTCATCAAGCTTAGCAAGAACCTCCTCAAGTGACTTACGTCCAAGATTACGAACTTTCATCATATCGTCAGAAGTCTTGTTTGCAAGCTCCTGAACGGTATTGATACCAGCTCTCTTAAGGCAGTTGAATGAACGAACTGAAAGTTCAAGTTCATCAATTGACATCTCGAGAACCTTGCCCTTCTCGTCATCTTCCTTCTCTACCATAACTTCAGCAGTCTTGGCATTCTCGGAAAGATCGATGAAGAGGCTTAAATGCTCACTAAGAACCTTTGCTGCAAGGCTAACAGCCTCGTCAGGAGCAAGTGTTCCATCAGTGTGAACATCAAGTGTTAATTTATCGAAGTCAGTAACCTGACCTACACGAGTATTCTCTACAGTTACGTTTACTCTCTCTACTGGTGTGTAGATAGAATCGATAGCGATAACTCCGATTGGAAGGTCGCCGCCTTTATTCTTATCAGAGCTTACATAACCTCTTCCCTTAGTGATGGTGAGCTCCATGTAGAGCTTAGCATCCTTGCCGGAAAGTGTAGCGATAACCTGATCTGGATTCATGATCTCTATATCCTGATCAACCTGAATATCAGATGCTCTAACAACGCCTTCACCATTGAACTCAATGTAAGCAGTCTTTGGCTCATTTGTGTCAGAAGAATTCTTGATTGAAAGATTCTTGATATTCATGATGATTTCAGTTACGTCTTCCTTAACACCAGGAATAGAACTGAACTCATGCAGTACGCCTTCGATTTTGACCTGACTTACTGCTGCACCAGGTAAAGAAGAGAGCATAATCCTGCGAAGGGAATTGCCCAGTGTAATACCGTAACCTCTCTCAAGAGGCTCAACTACGAATTTACCATACTTCTTATCATCTGAGATTTCAGCAACTTCAATATTTGGTCTTTCAAAATCAAACACTGATATACCCTCCTTATGTGGTTAGTTAACAAGATATTTATATTATAAGTTATTTATTACTTAGAATACAACTCGACGATAAGCATTTCGTCAACTGGTACATCAATTACTTCTCTTGAAGGAAGTTCCTTAACTGTACCCTGAAGATTGTCCTTGTTAACATCAATCCACTCAGGAACGAGTCTGCCAGCTGTGATCTCTGTGATATCCTTAAATCTCTGGATATTCTTAGCAGCTTCCTTGATCTCGATTGTGTCGCCAGCCTTAACGAGGTATGAAGGTACGTTGATCTGCTTGCCGTTTACAAGAACGAACTTGTGAAGAACAACCTGTCTAGCCTCTCTTCTTGTTCTAGCGAATCCCATTCTGAATACTACGTTGTCAAGTCTTGACTCAAGAATTGTCATAAGGTTTGAACCTGTCTGACCCTTCATTCTGTCTGCTCTGTCATAGTAGTTTCTGAAAGGCTTCTCAAGTACGCCATAGATGAACTTAGCCTTCTGCTTCTCGCGGAGCTGAAGTCCATACTCGCTCATCTTCTTACCAGCTCTAGCTGATGTTCTCTTGGACTTCTTATCATATCCAAGGAAAGTTGGATCTAAATCAAGAGATCTGCATCTCTTTAATACGGGAACTCTGTTTACTGCCATTTTAGGCTCCTTTCTTTTACTCAAAACAAATATGCTCTGTCTTGATGTTGTTTACAATGATTGCTGTAAAATACAGCATTTGCACCTTCGTCCAACGTAATTTCACATATATAATATGCACATGTAACTACATTGATTGGGCTAATGATTAAACCCTACGACGCTTAGGTGGGCGGCATCCGTTATGTGGTACAGGTGTTACGTCTGTGATAGATGTAACTGTAAGACCGCTTGCAGCAAGAGCTCTGATTGCAGCTTCTCTTCCTGAACCTGGTCCCTTAACGAATACATCAACAGTCTTAAGGCCGTGAATAAGAGCAGCCTTAGTTGCTGTCTCTGCAGCTACCTGTGCAGCATAAGGAGTAGATTTCCTTGAACCCTTAAATCCGAGACCGCCAGCACTTGCCCAGCTAAGAGCGTTACCTGCAGCATCTGTCAATGTAACGATTGTGTTATTGAAAGATGACTGGATATGTGCCTGTCCGTGTTCAACGTTTTTCTTGACACGCTTCTTTGCAGCTGCCTTCTTTGCAGCTGATGATTTCTGATTTGCCATTTTAAACTAACCTACTTTCTTCCTATAAATACTATAAATTGTTACTTTTGAAACTGCCATGCACAATCTCAAATATATAGATCAAAGGCTTTAAAAAGAATTATTTCTTCTTGTTAGCGATTGTTCTCTTTGGTCCTTTTCTTGTTCTTGCATTTGTCTTTGTTCTCTGACCACGGCAAGGAAGTCCTCTTCTATGACGCATTCCTCTGAAGCATCCGATCTCTGTGAGTCTCTTGATGTTCATGGCAACTTCTCTTCTAAGGTCACCCTCTACATCGTAGTCGTTACCGATAATCTCGGCGATTTTCTTAACTTCTTCATCAGTAAGATCACGAACACGTGTGTCCGGATTTACTTTTGCAGCTTCAAGAATCTTGTTTGAGCTTGTTCTACCGATTCCGTAGATGTATGTCAAACCGATCTCTACTCGCTTATCTCTAGGTAAATCTACACCTGCAATACGAGCCATTTTAATTCCTCCATTTACAAATAAAAAAATAAATAATTACTTGAGAAGCTTTACTCCTCTTGCTCCAACCAATTCCGTCAGAGCTGTTACTTGTTTGATTGGGGCCAGATACTCTATCGGCCCAACCGGACAAAGTATAATCCGATCCTTCCAATACACATTGGTATCAAAAAGTAATCCGAAAACGGCTCGAATTATCCCTGTCTCTGTTTGTGCTTAGGGTTGTCACAGATTACTCTGATAACGCCCTTTCTCTTAATAACCTTGCACTTTTCGCACATAGGCTTAACAGAAGACCTAACTTTCATTGTAACTCCTTTCCTGCATGGTAAAAACAGCATAATGCCTAAAGAAGGGCATAATATCCCCTCTTCTAAAAAGACCATTTAACATAATAACATATGCTAAATCAAATAGCAACTATTTTTTTACTGTTATTCAGTTTTTGGTGCTTTTGAGTATTTTCCTCCTGCACAAGCAGGCAGATACTGGGAATTAAACATTCGAGTGTGCCTGTGAAAGTCCTTATCAGACTGATTGAAATAATTATAATTTATTGGTTCCTGGTCATCCCAGGTAACATCCACGTTATAATAAGAATCACCAAGTTTAATGATATCCCAGGCATGCATGTCTCCAGAAGCAAGACCTCCACCCCATCCAACAGTCAGGTAGGTGGGTATTTCCAATTGCTGCATCAGATACTGAAAAGCCTTAGAATAGCCGGCGCAAACCGTCTCGTTTCCTACAATCGCACTATACGCACTCTGATCCAGGCTATTTGGGCTGTATGTCAGCTTATCTGCCAATAGATTATGGACGTAGACTTCCTTATCATAAGCTGTTTTAAGTTCATCAGTGCCGGCCAAAATAGCTGCAGTCATAATATCAAACTGCGCCTTTGCTTCATCAATGTTTCCCAGATCTTCATAGAAATATATCTGAACCTTTACCACATATCCCTTATAATCATATTCAGTGTACATGGCTGTATTTAGCCAAAAGAGTTCGGGATGATCCAGAACTACACTCATAAGAGCATTTTTCCACTGATCAGGAGTCGCCTTGACCACAGGCAAAAAAACATCTCTCTGCTCCATGGAATTTCCATATATCTGTTTATAAAGCTGTTTGCATTTATCTGTCAGCATGTTGTAATAAGGGTAATATTCCTTGGCAAAAGACATATCTTTTGCCGTATTTCCCATGCTAATATCGCTGATTACGCTTTGCACCTGCTCAGGAGTCTCGATTTCAATGACATTTGCCGTAGGCATACTGTAATCAGATAAATTGTCTGTGATACTGTAATAGGCAGTTTCATCAGTAGAATCCTCGTAAAGGTCCTGATTAACCAAAGGTTCTTCAGCCTGATCAACTATATCTTTTTCTATTCCTGAGCTGCTCCATTCACTCTCGTACTGCGCAAACTCTTTTTCCTGATCCTGTGACACTGTAAAAGAGGTAACTGTAGCCGCAGCGTCAGTTAATTCTGCGATAACCTGCGAAGCAGCTGAATCCTGAGTATTTCCTGCAGTATCCTGAGCATTATCTCCAGTTTGCTGGCCAGAAGCGCCTTGCGCCCCCTGCGAGCTTTCAAGTGTTGCCTTCTCCTGAATAATGCTGTTTATCCCAGATGATGCGGCCTTGGCGCCGTTTTTTACATCCGGATTGATTCCACACAGCACAATAAAGCCGCAGACTGCTACAATCACGGCCAATATAAATGCCAATAATTTACCTAATAATTTCTTCATAGCGATTCCTTCCTTGTCTATGCGCACATGAATCCTATATCTATATCGGCATTTTATCTTTATAACTTAATACTTTTTATTGAATCCACATTTAATCATATTCTGCCTATTTTCAATCATTTTAGCCTGAAAGTGTTGACTTTACCTGATAATATAAACTACGCTAAGTCTGTAGTTTATGTGTATCTATTAACCAATTTATTAGAATGGAGAAAGAGAAGATGTACACTGCAAACGAAAATAGATATGGAACAATGAAATATAACAGATGCGGAAAAAGCGGGCTCAAGCTCTCTGCTGTTTCATTAGGCTTATGGCACAACTTTGGTGATAACAGCGACTTTGATAATATGGAAAAAATGTGCTTTACTGCTTTTGACAATGGTATAACTCATTTTGATCTGGCCAACAACTATGGACCTTCTGAAGGTGCAGCAGAGATCAATTTTGGTAAGATATTAAGAGAGAGCATGCACAAATACAGAGATGAAATGATCATTTCCACAAAAGCCGGCTATTATATGTGGCCTGGTCCTTACGGCGACTGGGGAAGCCGCAAGTATCTTATATCAAGCCTTGACCAGTCCCTTCAGAGAATGGGGCTTGATTATGTAGATATTTTTTATCATCACAGAATGGACCCTGAAACTCCGCTCGAGGAAACAATGGAGGCTCTTGCCCAGATAGTAAGAAGTGGCAAGGCTCTCTATGTCGGAATTTCTAATTATGATGGACCAACTCTTCAGAAAGCTAGCGACATACTCACTGATCTACATGTTCCATTCATCATCAATCAAAACAGATATAATATTTTCGATAGGACAATCGAAAAGAATGGTCTAAAAGAAAAATCTAAAGAGCTTGGGAAAGGCATAATTTGCTTTTCTCCTCTTGCTCAGGGTCTTTTAACAGATAGATATTTGAACGGCATTCCAGAAGACAGCAGAATTCGTACTGATGGACGTTTTCTTAACGAAAATAGTCTTAGTGAAGACAAAATCAAATGCATCCATGCTCTTAATGAGATTGCTAAGGGCCGCGGACAAACACTTGCCGAAATGGCTCTTGCCTGGATTTTAAAAGACGACTATGTAACCTCCGTCATTATCGGAGCTTCCAAGCCGTCTCAAATTCTTGATAATATTAAAGCTATTGAAAACACAAGTTTTACTAGTGATGAGCTGTCAGAAATAGATAAGATTGCTAGTTCCTTTCAGTAAAAAAGCATCCTTTTCCATCAGCCTTGGCTTGATATAGAGCTTTATCAGCAAGGTTATACATATCTTCAAAATTAAGGCCTTTGGTATCTTCTACTATTCCTATACTACAGGAGAAACCAGAGGCCTCTTCTGTTCTAAAGGTTTTAAATTCATGCAGGACACTTCGGCATCTAGTCTCAACAAACTCTTTTCCCATCTCGCCCATTACAAGCACCATGAATTCATCTCCACCAATTCTTCCGAACACATCTGTAGGGTGAAAATAGCTTTTAATTATTTCTGCAAACTTTTTAAGAACTTCGTCACCAACCTGATGTCCATATCTGTCGTTGACTTCCTTGAAATTATCGAGGTCAAATATAAACAAAGTCGCTTTAGCGCCTATATGTCTATCATTTAGTAGCTCTTTACTTTTATCTTCGAAGCTAAGCTTATTAAATAGTCCTGTCAAAAGATCTGTCTGGCTCTTTTCCATCAGGATTTCATTTTCTTCTTTGGAAATAAGACTTGCTCTCATTACAGTAACATAACAAAAAACAGATACAATCAGAAAAAGAATTGCATTAGCTGCATCAATTATTACTAGTCGAGGAGTCTTTATGCTGTATTCTAAAACAGCAAACAGGATTATTAAAACAAACTTGTATAAGGCTATTAAATGAAGATAATCTCTATACAAAGCTGAGATTACAAGAATAGCAGCAGGAAAAATTATAGAACGAACTTCCCTGTGCACATAGGCATCAGCATAAGAAAATGTAAGAATAAGAACTGTATATACTAAATAGCAGTAAATCCTTGTTCTTAACATATTGCCACCGACTAGTTTTTCAAAAAAATGGTGACTTATAGTAACGAGGACACTTAGTATAATTGGAATCAGGTAAAATAGATATTTTTTATAATCAATGGGAACAATAAAAGAAATAAGAGTAAAAATAAGACTCAAAAAAACCAGAAAGCCTGCCATATCTCCAGCAACTAGAAAATTTTCTCTGGCAACCTTTCTCTGATTATTATCAATATAGTACGCACTATCTATGTAGACATCTATCAGTTTATTAATCATAGGATCTCCACTGAAGTCAAATGTGTGTTCCTTAGTTAATTATATATCGTTAATTCGACGTAGACAAATGAATGTTTAATTAAAAAACCCGCAAAGCGAACGAACGCCTTGCGGGAAATAGCCATAAAAAGGATTACTTATCTCTCCAGATGATTCTACCCTTTGTCAGATCATATGGTGAAAGCTCCAGTGTAACCTTATCACCAGGTAATATTCTAATAAAGTTCTGGCGAAGCTTACCACTAATATGAGCTAAAACTACGTGTCCATTCTCAAGTTCAACCTGGAACATTGTGTTAGGAAGCTTTTCAATAACTTTTCCTTCAATTTCAATTACATCAGCCTTTGACATTATTATCCTCCTTGTTCAAGACCTTTCCAATGTTAATATCTCTGGTTCACCATCTGTGATGGCTATGGTATTCTCATAATGCGCTGCAAGGGAACCATCTACAGTAACTACTGTCCAATCGTCGTCAAGCCAGCCTACATAGCGCTGTCCCATAGTGATCATCGGCTCTACGCAGATTGTCATACCTTTTCTAAGCTTGGGACCTCTGAAAAACTTTTTGAAATTAGGAACTATAGGATCCTCATGTAAAGATGTTCCTATTCCATGGCCCGTAAGCTCCCTGACAATTCCATATCCATAAGGAGTAACATAATTGTCAATCGCTCTGGATATATCATGCAGTCTGTTACCTGCTCTTGCCTTCTTGATACCTTCAAAAAAGCTCTGCTTGGTAACATCAATTAGTTTCTGGGCTTCATCACTTATCTTTCCAACGCCCCAGGTTCTGGCAGCGTCCGAGTGATAGCCCTTGTATATAAGTCCTGTATCAAAGGTGACAATGTCGCCTTCCTGCAGGATCCTATCGGCACTTGGAATTCCATGAACAACTTCGTCATTCACAGATATACATACAGAAGCAGGAAATCCTTCATAATTCTTGCAATTAGGAATTCCACCCAGAGCCAGGATTGTCTTTTCACCAATCTCATCAAGCTCAAGTGTTGAGATACCGGGACGTATAGCGGCATGAAGTTCTTCATGAACCTTTGCCAAAAGCTGTCCGGACTTTCTCATAAGATCAAGTTCTTCATCTGTTTTTATTGTTATAGCCATAAATAAAACACCAAAATCTTATGCATTAAGAATATTAACGATATCGCTAAATACTTCCTGCATATCCTTTGTACCGTCAACTGTCTTTAAAATCTGCTTCTTATCATAGTACTCGATAAGAGGCTGTGTCTGCTCATGGTAAACAGAGAGTCTGTTCTGAACTGTCTCAGGCTTATCATCATCTCTAAGGACCAATTCGCTTCCACATTTATCACATATACCATCTACCTTAGGTGGAATGTGTTCAATATGATAAGTTGCGCCGCACTTAAGGCAAGCTCTTCTGCCTGACATTCTGCGAACGATATTCTCATCTGGAACATCGACATTCACAGCAAAATCAACCTTGTCTCCAAGTTTGGTCAGCTCTGCATCCAGAACATCTGCCTGTGGAATAGTACGTGGGAATCCATCAAGAACATAACCATTCTTGCAATCATCATTAGCTACTCTGTCGAGAAGTAACTGTACAGTAAGTTCATCTGGTACAAGAAGTCCCTTGTCCATATACTCCTTGGCTTTCTTGCCAAGCTCTGTTCCGTTCTTGATATTAGCTCTGAATATATCTCCAGTAGAGATATGAGGAATGCTGTATTTCTCAGCAATCATCTGAGCCTGTGTACCCTTGCCTGCTCCAGGCGCACCCAACATAATAATTTTCATACTTATTTCTGCCTCTCACAAATTTATTTGTAACACAAATTTGATTATATAAGAACAAAGAAGAGGTTGCAAGACTCGCTAAAAGCGAGTCCTGTGACCTCTCTCCAATTAATCTTAGTCTTCCAAGAAGCCTTTGTAATTACGTACCAGCATCTGAGATTCAATCTGCTTGATTGTCTCAAGAATAACGCTTACCACAATGATAAGGCTAGTTCCGCCGAATGAAACACTCGCACCGAATACACCATTAAAGAAGATAGGTAATACACCTATAATTGTAAGACCACATGCTCCGATGAAAATGATGTAGTTCAAAATGTTTGTAAGGTAATCACTTGTAGGCTTACCTGGTCTGATACCAGGAATAAAGCCACCCTGCTTCTTCATGTTATCTGCAATCTCAAGTGGATTGAAGGTAATTGACGTATAGAAATACGCAAAGAAGATAAGCAATAATATGTATACTACTAAACCAATTGAGTAGTTCCAGTGTGTTGGATTACACCAGTTACTCTGGTTAAGATATGCAATGAACTTGCCCCAGAAACCTGTTCCGTTATAGCCAACAAGCTGGCTGATAATGATAGGGAACTGGAATAAAGACATTGCAAAGATAATTGGCATAACGCCTGCAGTATTGACCTTGAGAGGAATCTCTGAACGATTTCCACCGTAAGTTTTCCTACCCTGAATCTTCTTGGCATACTGTACAGGAATCCTGCGCTCAGCGCCATTAAGAAGAACAACCAATACTACCATTGCAACTATAACTGCAAGAATGATTATAGCTGATACAACTCCCCTAGCAATAGGCTTACCATTTACGAACTGATCGTAAAGAGCCTTGATATCTGACGGCATTCTGGAAAGAATGTTGATAGTCAGAACTATTGAAATACCGTTTCCAACCCCATTTTCTGTGATTCTTTCACCAATCCACATCAGGAATGCACTACCAGCTGTAAGGGCTGCTACAATCTGTACTACAAGGAAAATAGACTGCTGTGTAAGGAAGCCTGTGTTCCTGTAGAAACCAATTGCCATTGCAATGGATTCGATAAGAGCTAAAGCAACTGTTACGTATCTTGTAAGAGCTGTAAGCTTCTTTCTTCCATCCTCGCCATCTCTCTGCCACTCTTCAAACTTTGGAATAGCAATAGTGAGAAGCTGAATGATAATGGAAGATGTGATGTATGGTGTAATATTGAGTGCCAAAATTGACATGTTCTCAAATGATCCACCAGTAAATCGATCCATAAAGCCAAAAGAATCGCTATCAGTAAGACTCTTGAACCAATTCTGGAATACTGATACATTCATACCAGGTACCGGAATTGCTGATCCTAATCTGATCACACCAAGCATACAAATAGTGAAAAGGATCTTCCTTCTTAATTCTTTGACTTTCAATGCATTCATTAGGGACTTTAACATTATTAGATCACCTCTGTTGTTCCACCAAGAGCTTCGATCTTTTCTTTTGCTGATGCGCTGAATGCATTAGCTTTAACCGTAAGCTTCTTAGTAAATTCTCCGTTGCCAAGAATCTTCACGCCGTCAAGTTCCTTCTTGATGATACCCTGGTCCTTGAGTGCCTGAATATCTACAACTGCTCCGTTGTCAAATACTTCAAGTGCGCTAAGATTAATGCCTACGATATTCTTGTGGTTGATGTTCTTGAAGCCTCTCTTAGGAAGTCTTCTGAAAAGTGGCATCTGACCGCCTTCGAAACCAAGTCTTGGAGCTCCTGAACGAGCCTTCTGACCCTTGTGTCCCTTACCAGCTGTCTTGCCGTTTCCTGAACCATGACCACGGCCTCTTCTAAAATTATCGCTCTGTCTTGAACCTTCAGCAGGTCTTAAGTTGGATAATTCCATGATATTCCTCCTTATAAAACCCGGAGCTCGTACCGCTCAGCGCAGCGCACTTCTATATTATACACCACTCGCGTATACATGGAACAGCTCCGGTCACAATTTTTGCATCTTTTTTGAGATTTTATTAAATCTCTTCTACCTTAACGAGGTGTCTGATCTGCTGAATCTGACCTCTTGTTGCAGAGTTATCAGGAAGTTCAACAGAACTGTTAAGTTTCTTGAATCCCATTGATTTAACTGTTGCTACCTGCTTTGGAATAGCTCCGATAGTTGACTTAACCAATGTGATCTTAAGCTTCTTATCTGCCATTGATTTTCTCCTTCTATTAAGCGGTTACTTCTGCTACAGATTTACCGCGCTTTGCTGCAACTTCTTCAGGTGTCTTTAACTGAGCAAGGCCATTGATTGTAGCATAAACAACATTCTGCTTGTTGTTTGAACCAAGTGACTTTGTTCTGATATTTCTGATACCTGCAAGCTCACATACAGAACGAGCAGGACCACCAGCGATGATACCAGTACCTTCTGGAGACTTCTTAAGTAAAACTTCAGCAGAGCCGAACTTACCTACGAAATCATGTGTAATACTGTTGTTCTCATCAAGAGGAACAGTAATGAGGTTCTTTGTAGCATCTTCCTTACCCTTACGGATAGCGTCTGGAATTTCTGTTGACTTTCCAAGACCAACACCAACGTGTCCATTGTTGTCACCAACTACTACAAGAGCTGTGAACTTCATGTTACGTCCACCCTTAACAACCTTAGTAACACGCTTGATGGTTACAACTTTATCTGTCAATTCGAGCTGACTTGCATCTACGATATTACGCTTCATTTTGTGTTTTCTCCCTTCTTAGAATTCCAAGCCAGCTTTTCTAGCAGCCTCGGCCAATGCTTCTACCTTACCGTGGTAGATATAACCGCCTCTGTCAAATACAACGGCTTTGATACCCTTCTCGAGGGCTCTCTTTGCAACAACATCACCGATCTTTGTTGCAGCCTCAATGTCGTCTGTATTCTTAAGCTCAGCCTTGATATCTTTTTCAAGAGTTGAAGCAGATACAAGTGTCTTGCCGGCAACATCATCAATAACCTGTGCGTAAACGTGATTATTGCTTCTAAAAACAGCTAAACGTGGTCTTTCAGCTGTACCGCTGAAACGATTACGGATCTTCATGTGCTTTTTAACACGAATTTCCTGTCTGGATTCTTTACTAACCATTTTGCACTCTCCTTATCTATTATTTCTTACCAGTCTTACCAACTTTACGTCTGATAACTTCATCAGCATACTTGATTCCCTTGCCCTTATATGGCTCTGGAGCTCTCTTCTCTCTGATGATAGCAGCGTGCTGGCCAACCGCCTCTTTGTCGATTCCCTTTACTGTGATTACCTGACCCTCTACAACTGTCTCAACTCCTTCAGGATCAACAAGTTCTACTGGGTGAGAATAACCAAGTGTAAGAGAGAGTGTCTTGCCGTTTTTAGCAGCTCTGTAACCTACACCGTTTACCTCAAGCTTCTTCTCGAATCCCTCTGTTACACCAATAACCATGTTGTTAAGAAGGCTTCTTGAAAGGCCGTGTAAAGCTCTTGTCTTCTTCTGATCGTCTGGTCTCTTAACCTCGATCTGACCGTCTTCCTGTGAGAAAGAAATCTCAGCAGGGAAAACTCTTGTAAGGGTTCCCTTAGGTCCCTTAACAGTCACCTTATTATTTTCTGCAACTTCTACTGTTACTCCAGCAGGAACTGCGATTGGCATTTTTCCAATTCGTGACATGCCCGTACCTCCAATTTACCAAATGAATGCAAGAACTTCGCCACCAACCTGAAGTTCTCTAGCTTTTTTATCAGTTACAACGCCCTGGTTTGTAGAAATGATAGCGATACCAAGACCACCTAATACTCTAGGAAGCTCATCCTTGCCTGCGTATACACGAAGACCAGGTTTTGAGATTCTCTTAAGACCTGTGATAACCTTATCGTTTCTGTCAGCACCATACTTAAGAGTAATATGAAGATTCTTGAATGCTCCATCTTCAACAACGTCTAACTTCTTAATATATCCCTCGTCAAGAAGAATGTTTGCAATTGCAAGCTTCATCTTTGAAGAAGGAACATCAACAGTGTCATGCTTTGCAGTATTTGCATTACGAATTCTTGTAAGCATATCTGCAATAGGATCGTTCATTGCCATTTTAAAATTGCCTCCTTAATTATTTTTGCTTCGCCTTACTACTCCCCGAATTGAGCAGAGACACGAAGCCGCAACTCGCGCTTTTGTGTTTCTCAATACACTGAGTAATAATAATCTAATTTCTTTAAATTTAGTGGTCTCCATCCCAGACCACAATTATCAGCTAATGAAGTTCTGCTCTCAGGCAATAGCCTTTGTCAGAACAAACTAATATGCTAAGCTCGATGAAATCTCACTAAGCAATTAGTCTTTACCAAGATGCCTTACGTACACCAGGAATCTCGCCCTTGTATGCAAGCTCACGGAAGCAAATTCTGCAGATTCCGTACTTTCTGATGTAAGCATGAGGACGACCGCAGATCTTACAACGGTTATAAGCACGTGTAGAGAACTTTGGTTTCATCTGCTGTTTTAACTTCATGGATAATTTAGCCATGTGTTCTATTCCCTCCTATAATTACTTTGCAAAAGGCATATTGAACAGTGTAAGAAGCTCACGAGCCTCCTCATCTGTCTTAGCTGTTGTTGTGAAAATGATATCCATACCTCTTGTCTTATCAATCTTATCATACTCGATTTCAGGGAAGATAAGCTGCTCCTTGATACCAAGAGCATAGTTTCCTCTACCATCGAATGAGTTAGGGTTGATACCTCTAAAGTCACGTACACGAGGAAGTGCAAGGTTTACAAGACGATCAAGGAAATCGTACATCTTGTCACCACGAAGTGTTACCTTACATCCGATAGGCATACCCTCTCTCAGTTTGAAGTTAGCGATAGACTTCTTAGCCTTTGTAATAACAGGCTTCTGGCCAGAAATAATAGCCATGTCGTTTGCAGCGTTCTCAAGAAGCTTAGCATTCTCCTTTGCTTCTCCAACACCCATATTGATAACGATCTTGTCGAGCTTTGGAACTTCCATTACGTTCTTGTAACCGAACTTCTTTGTCATAGCATCAACGATCTCGTTCTTGTATAAATCCTTATATCTACTCAACGTTATATACCTCCTTTCTTAATTAGTCGATAACCTCACCAGTCTTTTTAGCGATGCGGTTTTTCTTTACAACCTTACCATTCTCATCCTTTTCAACTTTGAATCCGATCTTGGTAGGCTGTCCGTTATGAAGATACATAACATTTGAGATATCAAGCGCAGCTTCACGCTCAACAATTCCGCCATTAGGATTCTTTGCAGAAGGCTTCTCGTGGCAGATGGCCTTATTAACGCCTTCTACGATAACCTTTCCATTCTTCTGATCAACTGAAAGGACTTTACCCTTCTTGTTGATTTCACCACCGGCGATAACCTGAACCATATCACCCTTTTTGATCTTACTTGTTGACATATGGGCGCCTCCTTATAATACTTCCGGAGCAAGAGAAAGGATCTTCATGAACTTTTTCTCACGAAGCTCTCTAGCTACGGGTCCAAAAATACGTGTTCCCTTAGGCGTACCATCTTCATTGATAACAACAGCAGCGTTCTCATCAAATCTGATGTAGGAACCGTCCTTACGACGTGTCTCTTTAACTGTACGAACGACAACAGCCTTAACTACATCACCCTTCTTTACAACTCCACCGGGTGTTGCTTCTTTAACAGAAGCTACTATTGTGTCGCCGATTCTCGCATATCTTCTTGTAGATCCACCCATAACACGGATTGTAAGAAGCTCTTTAGCACCAGTGTTATCAGCGACCTTCAGTCTACTTTCCTGCTGAATCATGATATTTCTCCTTTATTTTATGATTACTTTGCACGCTCAATTATGGATACAAGTCTCCATCTCTTATCCTTGGAGATAGGCTTTGTTTCCATGACCTTAACTGTGTCACCGATACGGCACTCATTGTTCTCGTCATGAGCCTTAAGCTTGTAAGTTCTCTTTACGATCTTCTTGTAAAGAGGATGCTTTACATGGTCCTCAATGGAAACTGTGATGGTCTTATCCATCTTATCGCTTGTTACTTTACCAACACGCGTTTTTCTTAAATTTCTTTCCACGATTATTTCTCCTTATTTAGTATGAGGCTTAGTTAGCAGCCTTAGCATTCTGTGTGATTACAGTCTGGATTCTTGCAATATTTCTTCTTACTTCTTTAATTCTTGCTGTATTATCCAACTGGTTTGTAGCGTTCTGGAACTTAAGGTTAAAAAGCTCTTTCTTTGCAGAAACAAGCTCTGTCTGGAGCTCTTCAGCAGACTTAGCCAGAAGCTCTTCTACATACTTATTAGTTTTCATTAGATACACCGCCTTCCAAATCAGCCTTTGAAACGATCTTGCATCTGCAAGGAAGCTTATGTGTCGCAAGACGAAGAGCTTCTCTAGCATCGGCCTCGGCAACTCCGCCGATTTCGAACATTACACGACCTGGCTTAACAACAGCTACCCATCTATCAGTTGCACCCTTACCAGAACCCATACGTGTTCCGAGAGGCTTTAATGTGATAGGCTTGTCAGGGAAGATTTTGATCCAAACCTGACCACCACGCTTGATGAAACGTGTCATAGCAACACGGGCTGCCTCAATCTGGTTTGAGTTGATCCAGCAAGGCTCAAGCGCAACAATTCCGTACTCACCATAAGTGATTGTGTTACCACGAGTAATTTTATGAGCCATTGAACCGCGGAACTGCTTGCGGTGCTTAACTCTCTTTGGCATTAACATTATTTATCGCTCCCTTCCTTATCTGAACTCTCACCTGCTTTGGTTGGAAGTACTTCACCCTTGTAGATCCATACCTTAACACCAACCTTACCGTAGGTTGTATCTGCTTCAGCAAAACCATAATCGATGTCAGCTCTAAGAGTCTGAAGAGGAATAGTTCCCTCGCTGTAGAACTCTGAACGAGCGATATCAGCACCGCCAAGACGGCCAGAGCAGCATGCCTTGATACCAAGTGCATCTGTCTTCATTGTTCTGCTCATGCATGACTTCATTGCTCTTCTGAATGATACACGGTTCTCAAGCTGCTGAGCGATGTTCTCTGCAACAAGCTGTGCATCCTTATCAGGCTTCTTGATTTCCTTAATGTCAACAAGAACCTTCTTGTCTGTGAGCTTTGAAAGCTCCTTCTTAGTTACTTCGATTTCAGCTCCGCCCTTACCGATAACAACACCAGGCTTAGCTGTGTAAACGATAACCTTAACTCTATCTGATGCTCTCTCGATCTCGATCTTAGAAACACCAGCTGCATATAACTTCTTCTTCAGAAATTTTCTGATATTGTAATCTTCTACCAGATTATTGGCGAAATCTGCTGACTCAGCATACCACTTTGAGTCCCAGTCAGCGATAACACCAACTCTGAGGCCATGAGGATTAACTTTCTGTCCCATTTCTAGGTTCTCCTTTCAATTATCTCTCGTCCAAAATAACAGTCAGATGACTCATTCTCTTATTGATTCTGTATGCTCTGCCCTGTGCTCTAGGCTGGATTCTCTTCATGATAGGTCCGTTTGAAGCAGTGCACTCAGCAATATAAAGATTAGCTCTGTTCATACCTTTGTTGTTCTCAGCGTTAGCTACAGCGCTTGCAAGAAGCTTGTAGATTACGCTTGAAGCGTATCTAGGATTGTACTCGAGAATTGCAAGTGCAGTCTCTACATCCTTACCTCTGATAGCATCCATGACGAAGCATGCCTTCTGAACTGGTATTCTTGCATAAGATAACTTTGCAAAAGGTCTTGTTTCTTTATTGTCACGATTTCTTTCTCTTTTAATTTTAGATCTATGCTTGATCTCGTTTTCCATGGATTAAACCTCCTTTCGTCGAACAAATAATTAGTTTACGCTGCTCTTTCTCTCTGCGGGAGAATTTCCAGCATGTCCTCTGAATGTTCTTGTAGGAACAAACTCACCGAGCTTGTGTCCAACCATATCTTCAGTAACATATACAGGAATATGCTTTCTTCCGTCATGAACAGCAATTGTGTGTCCAACAAAAGACGGGAAAATTGTAGAACGACGTGACCATGTCTTAACTATCTGCTTCTGGCCCTCTGCGTTCATAGCATCTATCTTCTTGAGCAGGCTTGCGTCTGCAAAAGGTCCCTTTTTAAGTGATCTAGACATTTTATTCCTCCTTATTTGATGGCTTTACCGTTTCTTCTTCTTACGATGAGCTTGTTAGAAGCCTTCTTAGCCTTACGTGTCTTATAACCAAGAGCTGGCTTACCCCAAGGTGTGCTAGGGCCAGAACGTCCGATAGGAGCTCTACCTTCACCACCACCGTGTGGATGGTCGTTAGGGTTCATAACAGAACCACGAACTGTTGGGCGGATACCCATGTGACGTACACGACCTGCTTTACCATAGTTAATAAGGTTGTGATCACCATTTCCTACAACACCGATTGTTGCACGGCACTCGATAGGAACCATTCTCATTTCGCCTGAAGGAAGACGAAGTGTAGCATACTTTCCTTCCTTAGCCATAAGCTGAGCTGCGTTACCAGCTGAACGAACCATCTGTCCGCCCTTTCCAGGATAAAGCTCAACGTTATGTACGTTTTCACCGACAGGAATCTGTGAAAGTGGGAGGCAGTTACCAACACGAACTTCAGCGTTAGCACCGTTCATAACTGTCATGCCATCTGTTAATCCGTTAGGTGCAAGGATATAAGCCTTTGTGCCATCCTCGTACTGGATAAGTGCGATATTAGCTGATCTGTTAGGATCATACTCAATTCCGATAACCTTTGCAGGCATATCGTCCTTATTTCTCTTGAAATCTACGATTCTGTACTTAACTCTGCCGCCGCATCCGCGATGTCTAACTGTGATCTTACCCTGGTTGTTACGACCAGCCTTGCTGTTCTTTGAAACAACGAGTGACTTCTCTGGAGTAGACTTTGTAATCTCTGAGAAATCAGATCCAGTCATGTTCCTTCTGGATGGGGTATATGGGCCGTATTTCTTAATTCCCATGATTATTTCTCCTTTTTATTTATCACGTATCTAATGATTACTCATTTGGACCCCGGACTCAATCTGGATCCGTACGTATAGTTATTAGTTATGAATTAGAGTCCCTGGAAGATCTCGATGTCCTTGCTATCTTCTGTAAGCTGAACGATTGCCTTCTTTGTCTTAGCTGTGAAGCCTACGATCATGCCACGTCTCTTTCTCTTACCAGCAGCATTGATTGTGTTGACTTTAGCAACCTTTGTTCCCTCGAACATCTTCTCTACAGCTTCCTTGATCTGTGTCTTGTTAGCTTCAGGATTAACAAGGAAAGTGTACTTCTTCTCGCTCATGCCAGCCATGCTCTTCTCAGTGATAACTGGCTTAAGGATTACGTCATAATACTGTAAAGCTGCCATTAGCAATACACCTCCTCAATCTTAGCAACTGCATCCTTTGTAAGGACGAGTGTTCTAGCGTTTACGATATCATACACATTAAGTGTGTTTGTAAGTGTTGTGTTAGCCTCAGCAAGGTTTCTTGCAGAAAGTACTACGTTCTGATCATTGTCAGCAAGTACAACAAGTGCCTTACGTGTAGCCTTGAGGTTGTTCATAACCTCTGCGAATCTCTTTGTCTTGATCTCATCAAACTTGAGCTCATCAACTACAACAACGTTGTTGTTAAGAACCTTATCTGTAAGAGCAGACTTAAGAGCAGCTCTCTTCTCCTTCTTGTTCATCTTGAAAGAGTAATCTCTTGGAACTGGAGCGAATACAACTCCGCCACCCTTCCACTGAGGTGCTCTGATAGATCCCTGTCTAGCATGACCTGTTCCCTTCTGTCTCCAAGGCTTTCTTCCGCCTCCGGAAACTTCAGAACGTGTCTTTGCTTTCTGTGTACCCTGACGGTTGTCAGCAAGCTGCTGAAGAACTGCCAAGTGTACGAGATGTTCATTTACTTCAACTCCGAAGATAGCGTCGTTTAATTCGATCTTGCCAACTTCTTTGCCTTCCATATTGTAAACAGATACATTAGCCATCTGTATGGTTCCTCCTTTCGCGTTCTATTAGCCTACAACCTTAACGGTTTCCTTGATTGCAACAAGTCCCTTCTTAGGTCCAGGAATAGCGCCCTTTACAAGAATAAGATTCTTGTCAGCATCTACTCTAACAACCTCAAGATTCTGAACTGTTACCTTTACGCTGCCCATGTGACCAGGCATTCCCTTGCCCTTAAATACGCGGCTAGGATCTGAACTTGAACCATTAGAACCCTGATGACGGTGGAACTTAGAACCGTGTGCCATAGGTCCTCTGTGCTGACCATTCTTCTTAATAGCACCCTGGAATCCTTTTCCCTTTGAAACAGCTGTTGCATCAATCTTGTCGCCTTCTGCGAAGATATCAGCCTTGATTTCAGCGCCAAGCTCGTACTCAGCAGCGTTCTCAAACTTGAACTCTCTTACATATCTCTTGCAAGAAACTCCAGCCTTCTTGAAATGTCCCTGCTCAGCCTTTGTTGCGCCGTGACGATGGTAGATTGTCTTGTTACCGTTCTTGTCCTTGTTAACAACCTTTTCCTTCTTGTCAACAAAACCAACCTGAACAGCGCTGTAACCATCGTTCTCAACTGTCTTGATCTGTGTTACTACGCATGGTCCTGCCTGAAGAACAGTTACAGGAACCAGTGAACCATCTTCTTTGAAGATCTGGGTCATTCCGACCTTTGTAGCTAAAATAGCCTTCTTCATGTTTTTACCTCCTTATTACATCTACAGCGGATGCTTACTTCATTCGCAATGTCGCTTCAATTGCTCTTTGCAATTCTCCAGTTATCACGGCATCATGCGTCTCGCATCATACTAGTAGAGGTGAATGAATTGTTTCTTTTTATAATGAACAATAACCGGGTTGGCTATTATTTCATCTTGATATTGATGTTTACACCAGCTGGCATCTCGAGTCTCTGAAGAGCCTCAACTGTCTTAGATGTTGGTGTAATGATATCGATAAGTCTCTTGTGTGTTCTCTGCTCGAACTGTTCTCTAGAATCCTTGTACTTGTGAACAGCTCTTAAGATAGTAACAACTTCCTTCTTAGTAGGAAGTGGAACTGGTCCAGAAACCTGTGATCCGTTCTTCTTGACTGTCTCGATAATCTTCTTGGCAGATGCATCAACAAGCTGATGATCATAAGCCTTAAGTGTAATTCTCATTACCTGATTTGCCATAAAAAAAGTCGCCTCCTTTTCGCACTTTTTGAATTAAGTACGACAAGCGGTGACTGTACACTCTCCCGTGTGTGTCCAAAACTTCATTATAAACAAAGTTCTCCCGAACACTTTGCACGTCGTTTCTGCCTTGGGTTAAGTCGGCAGACTTCAATTTACTGTACAGTGACTTGTCGTCAGTTTGTTTGGCCTTTAAAGCTGGCCCTAGACATTCGCTCCACGGAAAACCTGCTCAACTGGATAAGCAGCAACCTCACGCTTCATAGCTATCATGTCACAGCGTTTATGAGTATAAAACATTTTTTTCTGATATGCAACTACTTTTTTAAAATTAATCACTTTTATCGCAAAATCAGCGTTTTTCGATTAGATTTCTTGATCTATTTTAATCTATTGACTGTTTTTAATGACTTAACCAAGAACAGATGTTAACATAATATGGCTCAAAAGACTATTATGGAACTATAAACATTTATTAAGACTTTATAATCATGTTTTCAATCTGATAAATATAGTTCATTATTATAGTTGATCATCATAGTTTCATTATTATATAGAAATAATTATAGGAAGGAATACATTTATGTGGATTGCAGACGGATGGAAAGACTACGAGGTAATAGACACTTCAAATGGCGAGAAGTTAGAACGCTGGGGTGACTATATTCTTGTACGTCCAGATCCTCAGGTTATATGGAATACAGACAAGAAGCATTTTGGCTGGAAGAAATTCAACGGTCACTATCACCGCAGCAACAAAGGTGGCGGTGAATGGGAATTCAGAAATCTCCCTGAAGAGTGGTCCATTAATTATAAGGATCTTACATTTAATCTTAAGCCCTTTAGTTTCAAGCATACAGGACTTTTCCCAGAACAGGCTACTAACTGGGATTGGTTCTCTTCATTAATAAAGGAAGCAAACAGACCAATCAAAGTATTAAATCTCTTTGCTTATACAGGCGGTGCTACAGTATCTGCTGCCAAGGCTGGAGCCAGTGTAACTCACGTTGATGCCTCCAAGGGGATGGTAGGCTGGGCCAAAGAAAATGCGGCATCATCAGGCCTGGCAGATGCCCCTATCAGATATTTCGTGGATGACTGTGTTAAATTAGTAGAAAGAGAAATAAGAAGAGGGAACAAGTATGATGGAATCATCATGGATCCGCCTTCATACGGAAGGGGTCCAAAGGGTGAAATCTGGAAGATTGAAGACAGCGTATTCCCGTTCATCAAGGAAACTGCGCAGCTTCTATCTGATAAGCCACTTTTCTTTTTGATCAATTCATATACAACAGGACTTCAGCCTGCAGTATTATCTTACATGCTGCACACAGTTCTTGACCCTATACACAAGGGCACTGTAGAAGCTCAGGAAATTGGTCTTCCCGTCAAGAGTAATGGGCTCGTGCTCCCATGTGGTGCAAGTGGCAGGTGGACAGCTCTATAAACTTGGCATAAAAAAGGACGATTCTCGTGAATCGTCCTTTTTTATCAGTCATGTAACCTTATGTCTTCACTTGCATCAATCTTCTCTCTGATCTGCTGCATTCGAAGGTCCAGCTGATTGATAAGATCTGCGCTAAACTTAAGGTCATCAGAAATTACGTCCTGATTCTCTATATTCTTTTTATACTTCATTTGATGTTCGAGGCTGGCCCAGAAATCCATCGCTATAGTTCTAAACTGAACCTCAACCTTCATATACTCTTTTTCCTGAGTCAGGAAAATAGGTACTTCTATAATAAGGTGCAAACTTCTATAGCCGCTTTCCTTGGGACTTTCGATATAATCCTTTTTCTGGATAACTGTTATATCATCCTGATTAGCCAGGCAATCTGCAAGCATATAAATGTCGTCCACAAATGAGCAGATAACTCTGATGCCTGCTATATCTGAAAGATTCTCATTTATATTTTCGATAGTAAAATCAACGCCCTTGCCAGCAAGTTTCTGATAGATGCTGACAGGAGTCTTTAATCTCATTTTAATTGATTCGAATGGATTTCTGTTATTTCTAAGTGATAGCTCTTTATTAAGTACATCCAGCTTAGTTCTAACTTCTGATAATGCGCAATCATATTTCATCATCAGAATCTGAAATTCTTTTACCTGGTCCTTAAGCTTGAGAACTTTTTCAACATCATCTAGAGAAACATTCTCCACCGAAGTTAAGTTGTCTAATTCTTCCAATTCCTCTAATTCCTTCATTCTCCCTCTAATCATAGTAAAATCTATACCTGAGTAGTCAATATGCTCTAATGCCATAGACTTCACTCCCCTTTCATTGCTTACTTCTATGCATAGTATACCAAGATTGTTTTAACTATCTGTGAAGATAATATTAAGTTTTTCTTACCGCCATAAGCCCAAAATTCCGCGTAGCAAAAAGCCACGCGGAATCCTCATAATAAACCACAATCCCCTATTTAACTTGTATCACCTGGCTTCTGCCAGTCTTTCAGGCAGATCTGCCAATGAAACCACACTATAATCTATCTCGGCTCTAGGCCCTGCCAGCATCTTATACTTGGTAAGAATACGTCTGTAAACTATCTTGCAGCTCTCTTTGCTGGTTCCAACCAGTAAAAGAAGGTACTGTGAAGATGAATATTTGCAGTAGGTGTCACCCTGTCTTAGAGTATAAGAAACTGCTTCCTGAAGAAGTCTTCCTTTTGTTTCTAGCTTGCTCTGATTAGAGATCTTTTTACCCTCATAGTCCACAAGAGTAAGTAGCATCATATAAACAGACTGGCCAGTTCTCTCCATGTTACGGCTCAGAATGTGGTAAGCATCGATAAAGCTAGGATACGAGCAGTCATAAGCTCCACTACTGTGCCCTGCTACATTCTCGCGATGTTCCAGAATATCATCACGGATCTGCAATATCTTACTGGGCATGTTGGTGATCTGGCGGCTCATCTTATTGTAGCAATCCATCAAATCGTTACTAGGTGTTACTCCTAGTTCATCAGTGTAGTACCTTACAGTTTCGTTGTATACCCTGTATGCTTCCTTGTAGCTGTCCATTCCTATAAGCGCATTAATCTCACCAATCTGCCACTCATCATCAGGATAAAGATCTGCTGCCTTCTTGTAGATCCTAAACATGGATTCATAGTCTTTTCTCTTGTTATAATACTCACCAAGAGCAACAACACACTCTGAATACATCTTCTGAAGCTGTACACTCTTTATGATGACCCATTCCTGAGTTGAAAGCTCTGGCAATAGTTCTGACCTGTACAGATCAAAGGCTTCCTTATAGAGTTTCATCTCCTCTGCCTGATCATTAGCCTCTCTAGCCTTGGTGACCAGATCAAAAAAATCCACGGCATCTGATGTGATTTCCACATTTTCATCAGTGTAAAAAACACCATCCACATTCACTACATAGTCGCAATCAGGAAGTCCCGATTTCTTGAGCTGTTTGTGCATCTGATAGATGAGATTGTTGAAACTATTGTTGAGATTGGACTGTTCTTCCCGGTCGTAAAGAATATTCATAAGGCTATCCTTAGATATTCCATCTTTGCCGCTAAGCCACACTATTTCCAAAAGCTGTATATATTTAGACGTCTTGTTCTTGCCTATAGAAATACTTTTGCCTTCATAAGTAATAGCAAGACCGCCAAATAATTGTATTTGCAGTTTTACCTTTTTTCCATTAGTCATACCAATACCCCTATCGGTCAACCTATCTTGTTGCAACTAATTTCTTTGTCAGTAAAATCTTCTTTGTTGCCACTATAGCAACATACACCTACGCTTTCGCTGTGAAGATTACCACTATCTGCTGAGAATCTGGCCCATTTGCAGCACCAGCATTCTTTCATAGGAACCAGTGCTCCATCGTCAGGCTCCCAATGCTCACAATAGTGGTTCTCTCTCACAAGCAAATAGCCTTCATTGTTATATATATGATCCATACCGCACTCCTCATAATCATGAAGACATTTTGTTTCTATAATAATACTCTAGCATGAAAATTTGTTTCACAATCATAATTGTCGCAAAATGAACTTTTTTTGTCGTAGATTGTATTTTTTATGATTCACTGAGCAATAGTGGAAAGGCAAAAGAAATATCGTCTTATCCTTCAGCTCCTGCAATAGTAACGTTTTCAAGCTTCACAACTGCCGGAACAACAATGTTGTTATACTGTTTAAGTTCCTTGGAAAATCTGGCATTTTTCATAAGTTCATTTAAGTTTCCTGAAACAGATCCTCCGCTCACAATAGTTACCTTATCTCCATCATGAAGATATGCCAGACGTATTTCTCCTGCTATGTCGCCTGTAATTTCATCTACGCCAAAATCAGAAAACTCAACTGGTTCAAGATACTTGCCGCATCTAAGCTCAGCTTCAGTACTGCTGCCGCCCTCAGCTGCAAAGTTTCCTACGATAAATGAATCCTTAACTCCCATATAATGGCGGAACTGGCAATCGCCCCAATAATTCTGAGCCACATTGTCTTTTATAATGTACATGTCATGAACTGGAGATCCTTCTGAATCCACTGCAATATTATTAGAGGAATTAGGAAGTTCTTTTACCGCCTTGATTGTGATCTTGTCACCCGTAACGTCTTCAAGAATCTCTTTGCCGGCTTCAAATTTGGAATAACCCATAAATTTGTAGGCTGCATGCATGTTCATAGCTGCCCATTGGAAAAGAGCCTTAGCATCCTCTGTTGAGAAAAGAACTGTAGCCTTTTCGAGATTTGGTGTAGGCTTAGTAACAAGCCTGTCCTTACCAAACTTGAGCGTATCCGTGATTTCTTTTACCAGATGATCCTTGTCGCAGGTGCCAGCCTTGTACATCCTATAAAGCTCGATCTCATGCTCCTTATTCTTGGCATTAACAACAACCTCTACCATAGAATTAGGGTAGGTTACAGTAACATCAACGCCCTCAGAATTAATGAATCTTCTCTTGCAGCTCTCAGCAAAAATCTCGTAAGAATTGATATACTCTCCGTCAGTTTCAGGAACCTGCTGCATTGCTTCTATGAACTCTTTAGCTATCTCCTGCGGATCGTAGGTCTTGTTTTCAACCTGCACCGTTTCCTTGGTAAGCTCATAGTATGGATTAGGTGCAAAGGTTGCTCTCTCTGAAAGCTGCTCAATAATCTTTTTAGCTTCTTCCACTGTTGCAGTTGGTGCGATTTCCTCTGAAGCCTTGCCAAGAAGCTTTCCATCCTGAAGCTTTCTGAAAACATCAACCTGAATGTGCTCTACGTCGCGAACCCTGTTCTGGTCTAATTTATGGCCAATGAAGTAAAACTCCCAGGCCTGTGTAACTTTATCTGTAATAGCCCAGGCATCAGCACTGGACTCTTTTAATAATTCAATGATCTTGTCTGTCATATTCCCCTCCCGGCATCAACCTAATCTTGCTCTGCACTTAAGGTATGGGCCACCATCAACTGTCTTGACCCACTCTTTGTGACCTTTACCGCACATTCCACTTCCAAAGGATACGTAATCTTTACTTGTCATGCTGATAGATTTGAGAAGATCAGGCACATATCCTGTAAGAATGACTGGTGCAACAACCTTGCCAGTAAGCTTACCATCAATGATCTCATATCCTCTTGCGATAATACACTGGATTCCCCAATGCTTTGGATCTTCCATTCCTGAGAAGAATCCAGACAAAAGATATCCCTTCTTAATAGAAGCTATCATCTCTTCCTTGGTACTTACGCCACTGTCAAACATAGTGTTTGTCATTCTGGTGTAAACCTTGTGTTCAAAGTTTTCTCTTTTACCATTTCCTGTAGGAACTGTTCCAAGACGCAGAGCTGACAGAGCATCACAAACGCCAGTTTTCAATATGCCGTTCTGAATCTCTACTACATCCCCAGCAAGTGTTCCCTCATCATCAAATGCATAGCTTGATGCATCCTTGCATACAAGGGCTCCCTCATGCATTGTTACTATATCTGAGCCTACTCTCTTGCCAATATACTCCTGGCCAAGCGCTCTCTTTTTTACGAACATATCCATTTCAACGCCATGGCCAAAAGCCTCATGGGCGATAAGGCCAGTAACCTCTGGAGTTGTGATAACATCGTATTCGCCTGGGATCACGCGCTCAGCGCCAAGGTTAGCTGAAAGCTCCTCATAGGTCTTTTCCGGATATTCCTCAAGGCCATCAAATATAGCAGGGCCTTCTCTGTCAGAAAGAGCATTATAGGCCTGATCAGTCTTGCCGTTTCTAGAACCCACCATTAATAGACCTGCAGTAGAGTAAACATAGCTCTGGCGAAGGTCTCTGTTAGCTGTAAGGAACATCTTGCAGATATGGTTAGACTCAGCATTAACAGCGCAGTCAATGATCTCATCAGACAGAGCCTTTCCTCTGTCACTTATCTTCTGGAGTTTCTGGATAAGTGCATCAAGATCTGCATCCTCTGGCATATCTGTAGTTTCCATTTCCACAAACAGCTCCTGTGGCTCATCAGAAAGTTTGTCAGTAATGTAAACTTCTGACTCTGTCGCCTTAAGCACCTCTAACTGGCTATCTAATGCCTTCTTTATCTTGGCAGCCATCTCTTCTACCTTAGTAGAATCAAATAAGTTAAAAGCATACTCGCTGTAGAGGCCGTCCTTGTATACCCTCACAACATTGCCTCGCTCTGTTACCATTGTCTGGCCTGCAATGACCTTAACCTTCTGTGAAGCTCTCATTTTAAAGCCAACAGTATCGGTAGCAAGAACGCTTACATAATCGTAGCTCTTGCCAAGCTCGGCTATAAGCGCCTTAAGACCAGGTGCCATTTCAGTTAAATAAGTTGAAAATTTAGCCTTCATATATATCCCCTTTCAAAACTTTTTGTCACGTACATTCGTCAATTCCTCTCATTATATAAGAAAAAAAAAGGAAACTCCCACGCAATCACCATTATAATTGGGAGTTTCCTTGCTTGCAATTATTATTTTAGTCCTTTAAAGTTTCAGCACGTTGTATCAGTCAATTTTATCAACACCATTGCATTTATCGATTACATCAATTGTCCCATCTTCGTTGTAGGAAAACTCCGCTACGCAGACGCTTCTGTGGAAGAGACTTCCTCCAGGAAGCTCTCCTGTATGGTAAAAGAGATATGAATGCCCCTTAAAATCAGCAATTCCAGGATGGTTTGTAAATACGCCGCCCTCCTCAGTCATGAGGACACCGCCATAGGTCCATGGGCCTGTAGGATTCTTTGAAGTTGAATATGCAAGATGCTCATTCTGCCTGCCAACTCCAAAGGCTGCATAAACCATGTAATATAGGCCATTTCTCTTATAAAACCAAGGGCCCTCGCCGTAGGATGTGCCTGTATCGTGGCTTCCCTTTGCAAAAGCCTCCTCTGTCATAGGAACCTTTACTATTCCAATTTCCTTGTTATAGGAGATCATATCCTCATTTAGAAGGACATACCTAAGCTCCGGATTTCCAAAGTACAGATAAGCCTGGCCATCATCATCGATAAATACTGTAGGATCAATATCATTCCAGTCTCCTTCATCAACAAGTGGATAGCCAAGATCCTTAAAAGGTCCTACAGGTGAATCAGAGATTCCTACAGCAATTGCCATTCCGCCATCTTTCTTGTGCACAGGGCAGTATAGATAAAACTTGCCATTTCTCTCTATTGCCTGAGGCGCCCAGGCTCTTGTGTCCGCCCACTCAATATCATCAAGTGAAAAGATTGCTCCGTGGTCTGTCCAGTTCACCATATCCTTGGTGGAAAAGCAGCGCCAGTCCTTCATTGTATAAAAATCATTTTCCAGCTCATCCTCATCATGTGTGGTATAAAGATATAAAGTATCCCCATACACCATTGGCGCTGGATCCGCCGTATAAATGTCCTTTATTATTGGATTCTCATGAAAACTCTTTTCTCCCATTTTTCTCTCCTCCTTTATATATTCAAAAATTGAATCAGGTCCTCGCAAAACGATGGACGTGTCCTGCTTTCACAAAATGACATTCACAATAGCGCTTTGAACCACTCTCGAAAGTGCAAACAAGCCTCCCATAGCCAGAAAACTCACAAGCCAGAAAACAAGCACATTATACTTAAACTCTCTCCAGCATTTGGAAATCCTGAAAAGTGCTATAAGATAAAAAGCTATAAAAACGATCATCACCAGTGCAAAGACCTGATAACTAAGCAGCATAAAGATAAATATCCCCACCATTGTTCCTGCCCAAAGCTTCATCAGTGAATCCTTGGGATGCTTGTCTGTAACTTCAAGCGTCTTTTCAGAAATCTCATCTACGTCCATATAGATTTTTTTGAAATTGATAGTAAAACGTCCGTCGAAATCCTTTATCTCTTTTGCTTCATAATCTACATCATCGCCCCAATTACCCATAACTACCCTCTCTGAATATTTATTTGGTACTGACTAATTATACAAATAAAAAAAGCAGTGCACTCTTCAAAATGAAATATGCACTGCTCAAATACTGCTATTTTAGGCCCCAGAATGGACCCGGTTCACTTAAAACAATGATAATTCTTCCATACCCATGCCTCTTATTAGCAACACTTAATTCCAATCGCAGTAAACTCACCAGGCAGCCTTTCATCTTCCCATGAAGGGTGCTCATCAAACTGTTTTAAAGAAAATCCATTTCTTAGCATAGAATTTATGATTTCACTTATCGTGTATTTCCTATAACTGCATTTAGGCATGCTTTTTCTTATTTCTTCGTCATAAAATCTGGCATGTGCCATTTCACCTTCAAATATATCAGTAGAGAAATAGCTCCCCGTGGGCTGTTCCAGCTTTAAACTATCATAGATTTTTGTAAAAGGATGAAAATCACTGCAGATTATCTTTCCGCCTGGCTTAAGAATAGCATTCATCATTTTCATAAACTCATCTATATCGTGAAAATAGTGAAGTATTCCTCCCTCCATGAAAACTACATCAAAGTATTCAGCATACCTACCAAGGTCTATGTCAAGCACATCCCCAACTTCAAAAGTAATCTCAGTATTTGCAGCAGCTGCTGCTTCCATCGCATACTTTTTGTTATCTTCAGAAATGTCAAAAATAGTGACATCTGCCCCAAGAAGTGCCAGCGGAATTGCTTTCTTTCCGCAAGATCCGCAGATATTTGCAATCTTTATATCTTCAAAGGAATCAAAATATACGGCATATTTTTTGAGCATTCCTATTGGATCCGCTATATCCTTCTGTGCTCTTTCTTGTGGTGTTCCGCTTGTCTTAACCCAAAAGTCATAGGCATCATACTCCCATGCTTTTTTATGCTGCTCACTATAATCCCGCATCTACAATCCTCCCATATATAGCTATGCTTAGAATATTAGAAAATACCTATATTTTAGCATAACCATTGGTTTTCTCCTATAAAATAGCTGTATTTGAGAACATCTCCGCAATATTTAAATATCATCTTAAATCGTTAGTAAAGCAAAAAGCTTCAAACCCAGATAAATTCTAAGTTTGAAGCCATATATCTGAAACAGCACCTTGCCCCCGTCTGTAATAATCTGTTGTCCTATTTCTTCTTTTACAATTCACACATTGTCCTTGGCTATTCCAGTTCAACCGCATATCCTTACTCAGCCTTCTTTTATACACTTCCATACTTCCAGAAGCTTTTCCATATTCCAGGCTGCATTGGCAGGACTTGTCGATGGAAGACATACTGCTTTTCTATTTATTTTTTTCTCAATATATTTCTTATAATATTTCTCAGCAGTTTTTCCATTGACATAAATAGCCGTAATCTGCGCATTATCCAGGATCACAGAAAGATCATTGGGCAACACATTCTTTATGCTTGAATCAGACGATCCTTCTATATCACAACTGGCTATCACATCCCAAACTGCTATATGATTCCTTAGCAAAAGAGCTTTCTTCTCTTCTACTGTAGTTGGAATAGCCTCACCGTATATCGATGCTATCACCTTCCAGAATCTATTCTGTGGATGCCCATAAAAAAACATTGCTTCTCGTGACTTTACCGACGGAAAACTGCCTAAAATCAGTGCTTTTGATTCCTTATCAAAAACCGGATCAATAGGATGAACAATCATTATCTGCCCTTTCGTAACTTTTTCTTGCAATGACTCGGCTTCCAGTATGCAAAATTTGGAACCCTCGTTTAATATACATTGAGATAACGACAAGTAATATTCCGTTTCATCTTTTACAATTCATTCATAATGATTTTCAAAAGATCCACTATACCAATATCTTGTCTGGATTCATATTTCTCAAGTTCAGCCATATCATCTTTTCCAAAAGAAATCAGTCTATCAACCTCATTACTGCCTGTCTCCTTCTTAAAAGAATCAAAGTCATGTTGAATTGTTTCTGAATCAAGGCTTGAATAAAAAACAAATGGAAAGCCATACTTATTGTCATTAGTAACAAGATATGATTTGCCTATATCAGTAACGCTATCCCTGATTTCCTTTCCAACCTCTTCTTCAAGCTCTCGAAATGCTGTCACTAAAGGTGATAGTTTACCTGCAATAATCCTATCAGAAGGGTCCATAACTCCACCTATTCCCTGAATCTTTCCCACAAACTCTGAGCCTATGCCGTTTAACGAAACAAACAGCTTTTTGTCAGATGAAACTAATATGCAACCTGCATACATACTTCTACATGCATACTCTCCAATGTCCTTGATCTCACTGTATTTGTAATGAGCATAATCAGAGGGCTCACAGGTTATCGTAACTATGCCGTCATCATTTTCCATATTGATTACAGAATATAACGCCCCATTAAACATCCCTGGGTACTTTGCTGTAAGTTCATTCCAGTAAACGTGTACTCCTTCTTCAATATCCTTAGGAAGCTCTCTTGCTTCCACTTCTTTTATTTTAAGTTCTTTTATTGGAATGATTTTAGTCATATTTGTCTTCGCTTTCTATGTATTTCTTGATTTCTTCGGCAGTCCTTATCACGTTCTCAATATCCGCATCAGAAGCATTATCTTTGGCAAAAGCGTTGATATCACGCAGATACTGCAACCCATATCCAAATTTTTCCAACATCCACTCCTGATTAGGAAAAATCCATATATGAAAGTGCTTGGAGCGTTCTTCCTGAACCAATGTAACAGTTTCGGCAATTTTCAGCTCCTTTATAGCTCTTTCTGCAATTGCTATTGTATTTCCTATCTCAGTTCTCTCGTCTACAGTTAATTCCGCAAAAGACTGAATATGTCTTTTACTTGTAATTATTAGAAACCCGGGAATTGGAATCTCAGGATCTGCAGCAAGAATAATCGACTCCCCGTCATAAATAATTCCCCCAGGAAGTTTCACCTCGCCACGCACAATTGCGCATCCTACGCACTCAGACTTAATTTCATTCCCCAAAATATCTTTTCTGTTCATAGTCTCCCCTTTGCATATTAGTTTTCAACTATAAGGATAAAGCATGCCCTTAGGGCAAGGTCAATACTCATAAATCTGTAATGCAAAAAGTATTGCCAAAATAGAGACTCCATCCTTTGTTTCATTATTCCTAAGAAGTTCTTTTACCTGAGATATTTCGTATTATCAGTATTAGTGATGAACTTTAATCTTCCATCTACAAACCTTATAAATTTATCATAGTCGCGAAAGAATGTTTGTCTCAACTTTTCAGCTGTTTGCAGAGCCCTGTCGTATTGTTCTTTACTTATATCTCTATTTTGAAGGGCTTCGTCCAATTCATCCCTGTCATCTACTTTCACATATCCATCCGGATATACCACAAGATCAAGATAGCAGTCATAAAAGAATGGAACGCCATCATCGTCAATCCCCTGACTATCGATCATATCGATATAGCTTACCTGTATATTGTAATCACTGTCCATCATGACAGTAATGCAGTAATAATCATCTTTGGGCATTATAGTCAGCCACTTGTAACCATTATCACAAACAGTTATTGTTTCATCCTTATATTTCCATTCCTGTTTTTGAGATACCTCTTCTATTGAGAGAAGTCCAACATAACCATTGAAATCAGATGAGTTTTCAAACGTACCTTCTCTATGCTTTTTGATCATTGACTTCCATTCATCATAAACCACTCTACATTTGTACATTTAAGCTATCCTTTCTGTATCTTTTTCTTCTGTCTATGTAATCCTCAACTTCTTTTCAGCAAATCAATGAAGTCTGCCATATCCATCTCCCCAATTTCCTGTTTATCCTGTTCAGCGTCACGCTGTCTGACAGAAACAAGACGGTTATCCTTTTCTTTTTCCCCGACAATTATCATGTACGGAACCTTCTGCATTCTTGCTTCGCGAATCTTAAAGCCAAGCTTTTCATCACGATCGTCTAGTTCTGCACGTATTCCCTCTTCATAGAGCTTTGCCATGATTTCTTTTGCATAATCAAGGTATTTATCAGATACTGGCAACACCTTAACCTGCACAGGTGAAAGCCAGACAGGAAATTTACCGGCATAGTGTTCTATCAATATACCCATGAAACGATCTATTGAGCCAAATACAACTCTATGAAGCATGATTGGGCGATGCTCCTTACCATCTTCGCCTATGTACTCAAGATCAAATCTCTGCGGAAGCTGGAAATCAAGCTGTATTGTTCCGCACTGCCATGTTCTTCCAATAGAATCCTTCACATGGAAATCAAGCTTAGGCCCGTAGAATGCGCCATCACCTGACCATCTCTTTGTAATACTTTCATAATGTGTTGCTCCTTTCTAGAATAGATTATTAGTATCTGCAACAACATAAGAAATAGTGTTTTTCAAACTAAAAAAGCACCCAAAAGATCCATTGATCTTAAGGGTGCATGATGCACGGTTCCACCTTAACTTTTCACTTCAGATTCTAACAAATCCTATCCTTTGACGCAGGCATACGGTAACGCTTACTGATGTTCAGCATTACAGCTCAGGAATGGTTTTCGTCTGTTATCCTCATAAATGACTTCCACCAAATGTCATTCTCTCTGGATGATTCATCGCAAACTACTCTTTCCGTCAACGCTTTTCTTATGTTATTGAAATGATTCTGTGAAGCCTCACACGACTAAAGTCGCGTGCTTCCTATTGCCACAATCTACGTTGTGGTTGCCTTTTAGGGCATCGGACTGCGTTTCTGTCCATACGGCTAAAACTCAGTACTTAGGCAACTAATATGTTGTCTAAGACCGCATTTAAGCTAATAAGGTCAGCCAACGTGCAGGTGCTTCTCTTAGAGCACTGAGGGACTTTAGCCTCAATGTCCAACCTGTCCGTCACCGAACAGGATTTAAAAATTTCTCGTATATAATAGCGGGCTGCTATATTATACGAAGCGTTAAGATCACAGTTGTATGTTTTGCCATTTTGAAATTTACACAAACTATATGTTGGCATATCTGCGTCCTTACCTCGAAGAACTCTGCCACTGCCATCGAAAGCAAGTCGTGATGTCCCCCATGCGCAAATATGAGATATCCTCATACAAAGTCTGTGAGCCTTGTCTGTTACCATAGATTGCACGTACTTTGCCTTCCACATATGGAGCTTTTGTTTCTTAGAGCCACGCTTTTTACCTGCAAGGTCCAAGTGTTCAAAAACTATGGTGTCAGCATTGTACATTACGGCTGTATCTATGATAAAGTTAGCTGTTTTAA
>NZ_AUKA01000021.1:0-52692 GCF_000424505.1 Butyrivibrio sp. XBB1001
CGAACAGAAGAACACAAACGCAAATACATTAAGACGGGGAAATACAAAAAGAAAAGCTAGTGCGATTCATCCCACAACCGATTTCATCGGAAGGGGGTTTCTCGCACGATGTTTATAAAATATAATCTACCTTTGAATTCGGGATATATATAAACTACAATGAAAGTATCTTGGATTTGAGTTACACGTATAAAAAGAATAAACAAGAGAATGTGAGGAATAGAGGACATGAAAATAAGAAGATTGAGGTGTTTACTGGCTGGACTTACACTTGGTGTTTGCGGCTTGGTATTAAATCCTGTGAAGTCTGAGGCAACAGAAGGGCTATCAACCTCCTATGCGGATATTTCTGAGGAAACAAATATTCAGCAGAGTACAGATATAGCAGGCAATCCGGAAGAGGAAAAAGAGGAAGAAAAGATTGTTATTCCTCAGAATAATGTGGTTAATTCAAATGGCAAGCAGGTAAAGTCAACTGTAGCTGGCAACTATTATGCCTGGTCTGTTCCTGGGTTTGCTGTTATAACCCCAGAGTACGAGCTTCAAAAACAAGCCAATTTTATGATACTTGAGTATTTCTTTGTAACTACATGGGACATAGATGCAAGGACAGCTCCTGCAGCTATCGACACTATGAGTATTGTGGCACAGTCAGAGGAAGCTACTCTTGGAGCATCTTTTCAGATGACTGTCAGCAGACTCTTTTCCACTAAGGTATATCCCATGGTCAATGAAGAAATGCAGGTTGGAACGATGATTGAAATACCTGCAGATTTCAAGGAAGAAGGAGCCTCTTATGCTGTAGTATGTGTAAGAAGTGGCGGGGTATATGAAATCCTGCCTGATCTGGATGAGGACCCTGCTACTATAACATTTAATGCCCATGCTGGAACCGGAGCATACGGAATCCTAAGATACAGGGAATAAATACTAAGATTTTAAGGCATCATCACAATTGTGGTGGTGCCTTTTATTTGTTATAATTAAAATGTTAAGAAAAACTTAAAATTCATATGAGGGGAATAGTATGTTTAAAAGTGTCAAGAAAGCTTTACTTTCTGCAGCAGCGCTTCTGGGGGCAGTAGCGTTTCTGTCTTTATCACCTGTAGCTGAGACTACAGTCAGTGCCAGAGGCCCGGAAATTGCCATGGGAGTTGATGTGGCTAAATATCAGGGCGCGATTAACTGGCAGCAGGTCAAGAATTCTGGTGTTAAATTCGCCATGATCAGAGTTGGAACAACTAAAAAGGGAATGGATGAACAGTTCATCAACAATATAAATGGTGCTAATGCAGCAGGCATCAGAACTGGTATCTATATCTATTCTTATGCCACAAATCCTGAACAGGCTGCAGCAGAAGCCAATCAGGTTCTCGCCTGGATTGCGCCATATACAGTATCATTTCCTGTAGCAATTGATATTGAGGATTCATGCCAGAAGGGGCTCAATCCAGCTCAGCTTCAGGCTATTGCAGATACATTCTGCGGAATTATGTATGCTAACGGTTATGAGCCTATGGTATATGCCAGCAAGAACTGGTTCATGGGCAGAATGCCAGTAGTTTCTGCACCTAAGTGGGTTGCTCAGTATAGCAGTGCATGCGAATATCCTGGAGAGTATGCAATGTGGCAGTCTACAAGCCATGGACAGGTTGCAGGTATCCCTGGAAGAGTAGATATCGATCATCTTTATTCAGATTACTTTAGCCGTTTGATCCCAGAGGGATTTAATAGCTATGGTGGGAATATATATTATTACCATAATTATAGAAAACTCTATGGCTGGCTTAACCTTTCAAATGGAAGATATCATGCAGATGCCGCAACGGGTATCATAAATGCAGGATGGTTCCAGGATGAATCAGGAATCTATTATCTTGATCCGACTCAGGGCGGACTAGCCAAGGTTGGTTTTGCAGATATTGCAGGGGCAAGATATTTCTTTGACGCAAACGGCGTAAGACGTACTGGTCTTATAGATGTTGGCGGGGCACTGGTTTACGCCAATGCAGATGGTGTCTGTCAGAAGGGCCTTATTCCTCTTGAGGATGGTGTTCATTATTTTGATGATCAGTATTTAATGCACGTGGGACTTACTCAGGTTGGAAATAAGCTTTATTACTTTAATGAAAAAGGCGTCATGCAGACAGGAATGCTTGCCTTTGAAGTTGGAAAGTTCATGTTTGGCGCAGACGGCGCTGCTATTTCTGGCTGGTTTTCCAATGAACTTGGACAGAGATTTTATTTTGGACAGGATTTCAGGGCTTATGTAGGCCTTCAGCAGATTGATAAAGATGTATACCTTTTTGGCAATGACGGAGTAATGTTCACAGGCTGGACAGGTGATGTTGGTGCCAGATATTATTTCGGCGCAGATGGCAAGATGGTAAAAGGCTGGAATGCAATAGACGGAAGAGCTTTCTACTTTGGGGCTGATGGACTTATGGCTACAGGGCTGGCTCCACTTAAGGACGGAGTTTACTTCCTTGATCCTACAGATGGACACATGGTTGTAGGCTGGGTTCAGCTTCCTGATGGATGGAGATACTTTGATGCCAACAACGGCAAGATGCTTGCGGGTGTAACTGCTGTTCTGGATAATGTTGAGTGTACTTTCGACAAGAGCGGACTTTTGGCAGCACCTGCTGGCTGGGTTCCAGGAACACCTGCTCCTGTAGATCCGGCAGTAGTTGCAGCAGCTCAGACTCCGGCAGCACCTGCTACTCCACAGTAATAGAAACAGATACATAAACAGATACATCAAGGACCTGCGGGGGAAAATACCTTCGCAGGTTTTTTGGTGCGCATTTTTATCTTTTAACACCTATATTATTAGTATAAACAAGACAATTATGTTACAATGTAACGGCATGGGTTCAGAAACCCGTATTATCATGAAAGAGGTATGAACAATGGATTTTCAAAGTGCACAGGAGAAACTAGCTAAATATGGCCAGGAGCATGTACTTAAGTATTATGATGAACTTTCTGATACTGAGAAAGAAGAGCTTCTTGCCCAGATAGAGGATACAGACTTTGCAGTTTTAGAGAACTGCAAGAATCTTGGAAAGAGTGAGGGAAGAGGACAGTTTGCACCTCTTGCTGCAATGCAGGTTTCCGAGATTAAGGAAAGAGAAGAAGAGTTTAGAAAGATTGGCGTTGAGACAATTAAGGCTGGTAAGGTGGCAGCAGTCCTTCTTGCAGGCGGAATGGGAACCAGACTTGGTTCTGACAACCCAAAGGGTATGTATGATATTGGTCTTACCAAGCCAGTTTATATTTTCCAGAGAATAATCGAGAACCTTCAGGATACAGTAGCTCAGGCAGGTGGTGCCTTCATTCATCTTTTCATCATGACTAGTGAAAAGAATAATGATGCTACAGTAAACTTCCTCAAGGAGCACAATTTCTTTGGATATCCAGAGGATAAGGTTACTTTCTTCAAGCAGGATATGGCTCCAGCTTCTGATTACAATGGAAAGGTATATATGGAGGGCAAGGGCAGAATTTCCACATCTCCTAATGGTAATGCTGGATGGTATTCTTCTATGCTCAAGGCTGGACTTAGAGATGTTCTGTTAAAAGAGGGAATCGAGTGGATCGATATTTTTGCTGTTGATAATGTCCTTCAGAGAATCGCAGATCCTTGCTTTGTTGGTGCAACAGTTAATGCAGGTGTTTCCTGCGGCGCCAAGGTTGTTAGAAAGAATGCTCCAGATGAGAAGGTTGGCGTAATGTGTCTTGAGGATGGAAGACCTTCTATCGTTGAGTATTACGAGCTTTCACAGGAAATGATGGATGCCAAGGATGAAAACGGTGATCCTGCTTACAACTATGGAGTTATCCTTAACTATCTCTTTAACGAGAAGGCTCTGTTTGATATAGCACAGAAGACACTTCCTCTGCATGTTGTTGAGAAGAAGATTCCTTATATTGATGAAAATGCAAATCTTATCAAGCCAGAAGCTCCAAACGGATGCAAGTTCGAGCAGCTTGTTCTTGATATGATCCATGAGCTTGATACATGTCTTCCTTATGAGGTTGTAAGAGAACATGAATTTGCTCCTATCAAGAATAAAGAAGGCGTTGATTCTGTAGAGTCAGCTAGAGAGCTTTGCAAGCTTAATGGAATTGAGCTGTAATGCAATTTGTTGGGGAATGTGCGAATTTGTTACTGGAGCGAGCTGTTAGCAAGTGAATGGAACAATCTAACATTCTGACAGGTGTTCCTAACATAAGAGTGTTGTAATTAGTGACACCTATCAATACAATTAAACCATAGTAAACAAAAAACTTGGTGATACATAACAGAAAAGAGGTTGAATATGGCTATTCTTGTAACAGGTGGAGCAGGATATATTGGATCACATACAGTAGTAGAGCTTCAGAATGCAGGCTATGATGTGGTCGTTATGGATAACCTTGCTAATGCTAGTGAGAAGGTTATCGGAAGAGTTGAGGCCCTCACAGGCAAAAAGGTACCTTTCTACAAGGTAGATATAAGAGATAGAGAAGGTCTTGAGAAAATCTTTACTAGTGAGAAGATTGACAGCGTAATCCATTTTGCGGGACTTAAGGCTGTAGGCGAGTCAGTACAGAAGCCTTGGGAATATTATGAGAACAATATTGCAGGAACTCTTACATTAGTTGATGTAATGAGACAGCACGGATGCAAGAACATTATTTTCTCATCTTCAGCAACTGTATATGGCAATCCTGCATTTATTCCGATCACAGAGGAGTGCCCTAAGGGAACATGTACAAATCCTTATGGTTGGACTAAGTCAATGCTGGAGCAGGTTCTCACAGATATCCAGAAGGCTGACCCAGAATGGAATGTAGTTCTTCTTAGATACTTTAATCCTATCGGAGCACATAAGAGTGGAACAATTGGTGAGAATCCAAATGGAATTCCTAATAACCTTATGCCTTATATTACACAGGTTGCAGTTGGCAAGCTTCCACAGCTCAATGTATTTGGTAATGACTACGATACACATGATGGCACAGGAGTAAGAGATTACATCCATGTAGTAGATCTTGCACTTGGCCATGTTAAGGCTCTTAAGAAGCTTGAGCCAGGCAGTGGACTTAATATCTACAACCTTGGAACAGGTGTTGGATATAGCGTACTTGATATTGTCAAGAATTTCGAGGAAGCTACAGGTGTTAAGATTCCTTATGTGATCAAGGAGAGAAGACCTGGAGATATCGCAACATGCTACTCTAATGCAGATAAGGCAGAGAGAGAACTTGGCTGGAAGGCAGAGAATGGAATCAAGGAAATGTGCGCTGATTCCTGGAGATGGCAGAGCCAGAATCCTAACGGATATGAAGAGTAATATAGTATAAACCATTATTATGGGAATAGGATTAGCTATCCTTGACAAAATGTCGGGGATAGCTAATTATTGTTATGGCGTATGACTTATTGTTATTTATTTAGCGTGGGGGATTTGGGGAAATCTGAAATAAGATAATAGAGGTGAAATATGTACCAGATTGAATGTGATACCCACACACACACTTTATATTCAAGACATGCTTATTCAACTATAGAAGAAAATATCAGGGCAGCCAAAGAGAAAGGAATCAAGCTCCTTGCTAGCACTGATCATTTTAGCGATATGTTGTTTGGCGATTATGAGAATGTCAAAAATTATCAGTATCTCTTTTGCTCAAGTAACTGGCCAAGAGTATGGAATGATGTTACTCTTCTTCGAGGTGTTGAGGCTGATATTGTAGATATGGATGGAAATCTTTTCGGACATGACATTATTATCAGCAAGTCTGTAACTGGCGATGTTTATGATCCTGAGAAGAGACTGCTTGATATGGTATGTGAGAGAATTGATTTTGTCATAGCTTCAGTACATGCCAAGAGACATACAATTGGAAAGAGCATTTCAGAGAATACTAATATGTATATAAAGGCTATGGAGAATCCCAAGGTTTTCTTTATTGGACACATAGGAAGAGCCGGAGTGCCTTTTGATATGGATGAAGTCCTTAGAGTTGCCAAGGAACTTAAAAAGCCAATAGAGATAAATGAGCATAGCTTTTTCTGGGAGGGGCATCATCAGTCGGTTTGCAGAGATGTTGCCATGAGGTGTGCTGAGCTTGGAGTGGCCGTCTGTGTTAATACAGATGCTCATATGTCTCCGGAAATTGGAGAAACTATGCGAGTTCAGAAAATGTTTGAGGAAATAGGTTTTCCACAGGAGCTTATTATAAATAGAACCAAAGAGAGCTTTTTAAAGGGGCTGTCTGATTGCGGTATAGAGATTACATTATAAAGAGAAGTATTTAAGGGGATCAGAATGTTTAGACTTTGGGTTAAGCTGATAGATGATAATCATCTAATAAAGGATACAGTCATTTGTGATGATACTATGGATACCAGGACTCACAAGGTGATGAACGCTATAGAAAAAGCGTGCTATGAGCTTGATCTGTCCAAACCTATATGGCTAGACACAACAGTCAGGGACTTCCAAAGGCACTCAAAATGCCGCTTTACAAGGGATGCCTTTATAGAGCAGGTTAACTTTGATTATATGGAAATACAGGTGATTGAAGAGGAATACTGATACATAACCGGCTAATTATAAAAAGATATTATATTTTTATAATAATTAAAACACAATTCCGTCACAGAATCTTTTTATACTAGAGCCATAATCCAAATAAAGGAAGAAGGTAGTTATCATGTATGAAGATGACAAAATGGAACAGGGTGGTGTAAATAGTAATTCCAATTTGAATTCAACAGATAATGCGAATTCAGCAAATGAGCATAGTTCTTATGGAAGTGAACAGGCAAAGAGCAACAATACCTATTCTTATAATCCTTATTCCTATGCTAGCGGACAGCAGAATCCAAGTCCTTTCAGTGGTTATGGGAATAGCAGTTATAGTGGCGGTTATAACAATGCAGGAGCTGGTACAGGAAGTAACAACAGTGGTGTGAACAACTATGGTGGTTACAATGCTGGCAATAACAACTATGCATACAATAACCAGTCTAGTGCCCACAGCTATGGTACATATCAGTATGGTACAAATACCTCTGAGATTCCAACACAGGCTCCTAAAAAGAAAAACACCGGAGCAATTGTAGTTGCAGCTATTGCGATATTTGCACTTTTGGTTGGAGGAGTGGGTGCTTCATACTTTGCTGTTACGAACAGATCTGCAAAGACTGAGATAGAAGAAACTCAGGAGACAACACCAAGTGATTCTTCACAGGTTGCTAACGCTGACACAGAAGATACAGTCAAGACTACAACAGTTTCAGCTCAGACCAGTACAGTTGTAACTGATGTAACAGCGGTTGTTTCTGAGGTGATGCCAGCTATGGTTATTATCCACAACAACTATACAGCATCAGCTAGTTATTTTGGATATGTACAAGAGCAGGAAGCTACTGCATCTGGTAGTGGTATCATTGTAGGCCAGAACGATACTGAACTTCTTATAGCAACCAATTATCACGTAATTGAGGGCGCTGATACATTGGAAGTTATTTTTTCAGATGATGCTACAGTTGAGGCTGTAGTAAAGGGAACTAATTCCGACATGGATCTGGCTGTTATCGCTGTTATGCTGGATGATCTTTCAGATGAAACAAAGAGTGCGATCAAGGTTGCAACGCTTGGAGATAGTGATCAGCTTGTCCTTGGAGAGCCTGCCATAGCAATTGGTAATGCTCTTGGATATGGCCAGTCAGTTACAACAGGTGTTATTTCAGCTCTTAACAGACAGGTAGAGCTTGATGATGGTAGCACAAGAGAATTTATTCAGACAGATGCAGCTATCAATCCTGGTAACTCAGGTGGAGCACTTCTTAATGTTCAAGGCGAGGTAATTGGTATCAACTCAAATAAGATTGGTGGAGACACTGTAGAAGGTATGGGATATGCTATTCCAATTTCTGCTGCTAAGCCAATCATTGAACAACTTATGAATGAAGAAACCAAGATTAAACTCTCAGATGAGGAGAGAGGTTACATTGGAATCTCAGGAGTAAGTGTTACTTCAGATGTATCATCTATTTATGGACTTCCACTTGGTGTCTATGTTGCAGAGGTTACAGCAAATGGCGGAGCTGAAGCCGCTGGAATCCAGAAGGGTGATGTTATTGTCGCTTTTGATGGAGCTGAGATCGCTTCTATGGATGATCTTCAGACTAGACTTCAGTACTACGCTATTGGAACAACTGTAAAAGTTACAGTAATGAGACAGAATGGTTCAGAGTATACAGAATATACTTATGATGTTACACTAGGAGGTGCAACAAACACTAGTGGAAATGGTGAAAGCGGTTCTGCAGATGGAACTGGCCAGGGTCAGTATGATGGCCATCAGGTTCCAGCCAAGCCAGAGGACAAGAACAACAATGGCCAGAGCGAAGGCGGACACTAATTAATTAGTCAAATCTTAGAACTTAATGGTTGCTATGGGTGACGAGGAGCCATCCATAGCACTTTTTATTGAATAGGAAATTGCTTTCCTATTCAATGAAAAACGCTCCGCTGTGGATGCGCACTCGCGCGATAGGTAAATGTTGCATAAATGCAACCGCGCTCGGCGCGAGAATGTCGCAAGCGACATTCTTTCTTATCATATCAATATGAGGAAAATTTATGAGAAACGATGATTTTGATTTCAGAGAAGTTACAGACGACGAGAAAGTAGACATTCAGGATACACCTGTTGATGTTGTGGATAACACAACTGGTGATACTGTCTCTGATGATGCCAGGAAAAATGAAGCAGGTGATAACAAGCCATCAGATAATGACAGTAAGCCTGAATATGAGGATGTCTGCTTTGTCTGCAGACGCCCTGAGAGTAAGGCTGGCAAGATGTTCCATCTTCCCAATAATATCTGTGTTTGCGATGATTGCATGCACAAGACTATGGATGCTGTGAGCCAGTTCGACTATCAGAATATGCTTAACAATCCCAATCTCATGAATGAGCTCAACAAGAACTCTGGAATGCCAAACATGGGCTTCTTCAACATGGGTGATTTCCAGAATAATGGTTTTAATATGGGTGGTGGCATTCCAAATTCCCAGAAGATAAAGAAAAAGAGCGAGGCTTCTTCCAAGCCGGCTATTGATATAAAGAATATTCCAGCGCCACACAAGATCAAGGCTAAGCTTGATGAGTATGTAATTGGTCAGGATCAGGCTAAAAAAGTAATGTCTGTTGCGGTTTACAATCACTACAAGCGAGTAGCAACAGATACTATGGATGAAATTGAAATAGAGAAGTCCAATATTCTGCTTCTGGGACCAACAGGAAGTGGTAAGACATATCTTGTTAAGACCCTTGCAAAGCTTCTTGATGTGCCTCTTGCTATTGCTGATGCCACATCCCTTACTGAGGCAGGATATATTGGTGATGACATCGAGAGCGTAGTTAGTAAGCTCCTTGCAGCAGCAGGTAATGATGTTGAGAAAACTGAGCATGGAATTATCTTTATCGATGAGATAGACAAGATTGCCAAAAAGAAAAACACAACATCAAGGGATGTAAGTGGAGAATCTGTTCAGCAGGGAATGTTAAAGCTTCTTGAGGGCTCTAACGTTGAGGTTCCAGTTGGAGCAGGCAGCAAGAATGCAATGGTGCCACTTGCAACAGTTAATACCAGAAATATTCTCTTTATCTGTGGAGGTGCATTCCCGGATCTTGAAGAGATAATAACTCAGAGACTTAATAAGCAGACTTCAATTGGATTTGATGCAGATCTTAAGGATAAGTATGAGGACGATCCAAACCTTCTTTCAAAGGTTACAGTAGAGGATCTAAAGAAGTTTGGTATGATCCCGGAATTTCTTGGTCGTCTTCCAATTATATGTTCACTTCAGGCTCTTACTAAGGATATGCTTGTAAAGATCCTGAAAGAGCCCAAGAATGCTATTCTCAAGCAGTATCAGAAGCTCCTGGCTCTTGACGAAGTTGACCTTGAATTTGATGATAGTGCTCTCGAAGCCATAGCAGAGAAGGCCATGGAAAAAGATACTGGAGCACGAGCTCTTCGCGCCATCATCGAGGAATTTATGCTCGACATCATGTACGAGATACCCAAGGATGAGAACATTGGCCGTGTCACAATAACCCGCGACTACATCGAAGGCAAGTCATCACCTCTCATCGAGATCCGTGGCGACCTTGTACCCAAGATCCCTCAGTTCAACGTAGAGCAGGCCACCAACACCTAACCCGCTAGCGCCCATCCACGCTCGCACAGCGAGCGTATATAACAATAAAGTGATCAGTTCTCCAAGCTAGCTTGTGAGACTGATCTCTTTATTGTTATTAAGGTGCTACGCACCTGTATGGCATTTTCAATTATGTAGAACTTTGTCCGCCCTGCAAGTTTTGGCCTTCCGAGGGCGTATTAAAAGAAAGTGTGCGCGAACATTTGAGAAATGTTTCATTTGCCAGTGACGAGCAGGCAAAAATACTGCGCAGATAAAAGGGCTGTCGGACACTCAGACATGTTGAGCCATGGACAGGAACCCCAGACAGAAATTTTGAAGCTCATGAACTAACCCTCCACTCACAAAGGCGAAAAAATATCTCTCACAAAGTCGCTCGCGGTAGTTTTCTGCGCACTGGGCGCCTTAGTATACGCTCCGGGCTGGGGTAGCAGTATCAGTAGATGATGCGGGTGCCGGCTTTGCCCTTGAGGGCGTCGGAGACAGATACGAGGGAGGTGATGACTACCTCGCCTTCGTGGTTGGCTTCGAGGAATTCGATGGCTGCTTCAATTTTGGGAAGCATATCAGTTTCGCCAAATTCTCCGGCTTCAATGTATTTTTTGGCTTCGGAAATGGTCATCTGAGGGATTTCTTCCTGAGTTTCCTGGCCGAAGTTTTTGTATACGAATGGGACGGAAGTCAGGATTATGAGCTTGTCGGACTTAAGATCTGCTGCAAGCTTGCCTGCTATTGCGTCCTTCTCAATTACGGCAGAAGCACCCTTGAGAACATGACCCTGCTGTATAACCGGAATACCGCCTCCGCCACAGGCAATAACAATCTGACCTGCATCGACTAATGCCCTGATAGCATCGATTTCAACTATGTCTATTGGCTTGGGAGCTGCTACAATTTTTCTATAGCCCTTTCCAGGATCTTCTTTTACAAAATTTCCCTTCTTGACTTCATTATCTGCATCTTCCTTGGACATGTAACGACCAATGGCCTTGGTAGGTGCATAGAAGGCTTCATCATAGGGATCTACAGTCACCTGAGTCAGGATTGTGCTGACAGCCTTGGATATTCCGCGTCCTGTCAGTTCTGCCTTCAGAGAATTCTGAATATCATAGCCAACATAGCCCTGGCTCATAGCACTGCATACACACATTGGAGCTGCTGTGTAATCAATGTACATTCTATGAAGTTCAGTCATGGCTTTATGGATCATACTGACCTGAGGGCCATTACTATGGGTGATTGTAAGCTGGTATCCGGCTTCTACAAGATCTGCAAGAGCCTTGGCTGCGACCTTGGTCGCTGTAAGCTGCTCTGAGGTTGTTACACCAAGAGCATCGTGTCCTAGAGAAACTACTGCTTTTATGTTTTCCATATTATCTCCATTTCCCTGAGTTTATATTATTAAAATACGCGTAAAGCCCGTATTTCAGTATAGAATTTAGACTTATTGTACAAAATTAATTCCCACTTTACAATAATTATAGAAGTGTAGTACTATATTCAACTGTTTGGATTAAATAGTCGAATAGAGGTTAACGATTATGAGTAAAAATACTAATATAAAGGACTTGACTGTAGGCGATCCTATGAAGCTTATCATGGGCTTTGCCATGTCTCTTTTCTGGGGCATGTTATTTCAGCAGTTATACAACATAATTGATACAGCAATCGTATCCTGGACCCTTGGTAAAGAAGCTTATTCAGGAATGGGCTCAACAGGAGCTGTGAACTTTTTGATCATGGGCTTTTGTATGGGTGTCTGCAATGGCTTTGCAATTCCTATAGCTCAGAGATTTGGGGCCAAGGATTATAAGAGCATGCGCAAGTTCTATACTCATGCAATCATTCTGTGCTCAATATTTGCTGTGATCATGACTTTCTTTGTCAGTGTATTCTGCAGACAGATCCTACTTGCTATGAAGACACCAGATTCAATCCTTGATTACGCTTATCAGTACATAATTGTAGTATTTTTAGGAATTCCAGCTACATACATGTACAATCTTTTGTCAGCCACAATAAGAGCGCTTGGTGACAGCAAGCATCCGGTACAATATCTGATAATTGGCTCAGTGCTTAATATTGTCTTAGACCTTGTATTTATAATGGTATTTCAATGGGGAATTTTTGGAGCAGCCTTTGCTACAGTTGTTTCTCAGCTTGTTGCTGGAACGCTTTGTCTTTTGTACATTATTAAAAAGATAGATATTATGAAGCTTTCAAAGGCTGACTGGGAACTGGACAGATCACATTTTGTTATTTTGTTTAATATGGGAGTTCCAATGGGACTTCAGTATTCCATAACTGCAATAGGAAGTGTTATCTTGCAGACAGCCATCAATGGCCTTGGAGAAGATGCTGTTACAGCAGTTACTACAGCAAGTAAGGTAGCAATGTTCTTCTGTATTCCTTTTGACGCTCTTGGTTCGACTATGGCTACCTATGGCGGACAGAATGTGGGAGCTAAAAAGCTCGACCATCTCACGCAGGGACTTAAGGCTGCTGTGAAGATTGGAAGTATTTATTCTGTTATAGCCTGCGTGATACTGATATTATTTGGCAGGAACTTCTCGATGATATTCTTAAATGCCAGTGAAGTAACCTGCCTTGATAATGCTCATCTTTTCCTGATCTATAACAGCCTGTTTTATATTCCGTTGGCCCTTGTAAATATAGTAAGATTCCTAATTCAGGGAATGGGCTATTCAATGTTTGCAGTCCTGGCCGGAGTTATGGAGATGATAGGTAGATCGGCAGTAGCTATTTTGCTGGTACCGCACATAGGCTTTACAGCGATATGCCTTGCCAGCCCTGCAGCCTGGATTCTGGCTGATGCCTTTCTGATACCTGCCTTTATAATGGTCAGAAATAAACTGCAAAAGATATTCAATGGTCAGGTTGAGATTTATTAAGAGCAATGTCTATATTGCTTGACAGACTTGGATCAAGATCAGGATTAATCTTGGTTATGCGCCTGTCATAGGTCATAAGACCGTTGACTTCTTCCTCAACGTCACTGACCTGAGTATAAACTGCACCGGCAAGGCCCTTGGTTATAAGTGGCTTGATAGTACCGTTCATAAGGTTATAATATGCGACACCTAGTTGATCTAAGGTGTCGTATTTTTTATATCCAAAAACTCTGTCGACACTACTATGACCGGCGATATGATGAGTAAATCCGCCATACTCAGATATTACAAAAGCTCTGCCATTAGGATCTTTTTCAACTGTGAGGGGTCTGAAATAGTTGTGGACACTTCTATAGTCGCCACTTCCCTCATCAAACCATCCGCTGGCCTGATCAATTGGTCTGGTATTATCTATTTCTCTGGCGATAATTGTGGCACTTGCTGCATTAAACTGACCCCAGCCCTCATTGAATAAAACCCAGGTTGCGATACTAGGAACGTTGTACAAGTATCTTATTGTATTCTGCATCTCCTTAAGCCACTCGCCACGTCCTTCGGCAGAACCACGTGAAAAAGTCTTGTAGGTCGCGGGACCATCAGGCATACGTCCAAACACCTTTGGGAAAAGAGTTGGAAGATATGACACCACTGGCTTGGCATAGGAGGAACCTCCGCTAACCATGTCCTGCCAAACTATCATCCCAAGGCGGTCACAGTGGTAATACCATCTTGCAGCTTCAACCTTGATATGCTTGCGGAGCATATTAAAATGAAGTCGCTTCATTTCTGTAATGTCATATATAAGCGCTTTGTCGGAAGGAGCTGTGTAGAGCCCATCTGGCCAGTAGCCCTGGTCAAGTGCACCCATAAGGAAATACGGAGCATGATTCAGGCAGAACCTGCTGATTCCTGATCCGTCTTTTTCTATTGAGTAATAGCGCATGGCAAAATAGGAGTCAACATGATCCTCATCTGTGATTATCTGAAGCGGATACAGATAAGGGTCTTCAGGGCTCCATAAATGTGGCTCTTTTATGGTAAAAGAAAAATGGTAGTAGCTAGGAGAAATCGCTGAATGGTCTTCTCCAATGCTGGGATATGTATCTGAGGAAAAAGAAAAATCTCCAGTAAAGGTAGTATCATAGCTGTCAGAAGAAGATGGTGATTTAACCATCTCATAGCCAGGGAATTTAACAGTAACTTTGCTGGGGTTATTGGTGGAAACCTCGATGGATAATGTCTTAAGATCAGCTTCTGGTCTGATCCGGAGTTTCCTGATGTAGGTATTTGGAACCTCTTCAATCCAGACAGTCTGCCAGATGCCACTCTGACAGGTGTAGTACATGCCACCTCTTTTAAGAGTCTGTTTTCCCCTGCTGTGATAGGAGGAATCACTGGTGTCCTTGACTCTGACGTGAAGCATGTTATCAAGGGACTCTTTATTGTGACCATCAAACAAAAGATAATCTGTTATATCCAGGGTAAAAGGAAGATATCCACCACTGTGAGAGCCTACAAGGGTGGAATTAACATAGATATCAGCAAACTGATCTACTGCTCCAAAATGCAAAAGAAAACGGGAATTATGGTGGGTTCTCTTTAGGACAGGAAGTACCTTTTTGTACCAGAGATACTGGTATGGCTCAAGACGCCTTTCGACGCCTGATAGCATTGCCTCTGGAGAAAATGGTACTAAAATGTGACCATCCATTTTTTCAGGAATTGATGAGCCCTGTTCCTCTGGAACAATACAGTATTCCCAATCACCGTTCAGATTGATATAGCTGTTTCTTTGAAACTGTGGGCGAGGATACTCTTTGAGTACGTTGTCTTTGTCAAGGTTTTCACCCCAAGGTGTATATAATCTATTCAGGATATCGTCCTCATGTGGCTTATCGATAGCACGGATCGCATCAATCAAGTCCATTTTGTTCCTCCTTGGCTGGCATATTGCTGCCGGCATTTGAAATCAGTTTTTGATAAAAGACAGCTATAGTAGCATATCTGTAAACACTTATCCACAAAAGCGGGATAAACAAAGTTAGAATACCAAATAAGTACAGGGGAATAAAGCTCAAATAGAGTGCAAGCAGCTTTAATTTGTTGCCCTGCATCAGTTTGCGGCTGCTTCTAAGGAGCTCTTTTGCGGAGCGCTCAGGGAAGTCATGCAAAAGAAAAAAGGACTGCGAATAAACCAGCGAGACATAGAGGTTTACTACAAAGCCAACTAAGAGAGCAATGATCATTGCTATGTATCCGCTCTGGGTAGGAGTCCTCTGGACCATAAAAAGAAGAACTGATGCCGGGAGACTTACAAAGAAATCCACCAGAACAAATACTGACTGGATGATCACAGCTTTTTGAGGATGCTGTTTTAATCCAAAGAAAATATCTGAGGCAGCGATAGGCTGCGAGTAGACCAGATTCATATAAAGGTAGGCCTTGCCGGATACAAGAACTCCCAGAAGAATATTTACAATCAGGTTGATGATGAGATTTATGACAAAAAAGATGATACTACCAGAGGTTCCTACAGTGGTAATACCAGAAATGATAAGCTGAATTATGAAAATAATAATATTGGCCAATATAAGAGATCCATATTTGTCTATGGATCTTTCCTTGGCCGTTGCCTTAAGCTCTGCAATTTTAATAGTGTTAGACATTTAGTATATGCTCCCCTGACAACACCTTCTTATGATCAGCCGGCCAGATCGATATTTGCTCCAAGCAGCCCTTGTTTATCTATGGACTTTCTGGCTTGCTGATATGGGTTATCCTCATTACTGTATTTTATCTTAGTAGCGGTCTCCCCACCGCATACGTAAGTGCGTCCGCATTCTGGACACACGGCTGTTTTGATAGATACTGATGCCTGAAGAACCTTGCCATTATTCATGGCTGCATCCTTGTAGGCATTGCTCACATGCTCAGCTTCATGTCCTCTGACTCTTGCAGCAGCAGATTCAGGACTGATGTGCTGGGCGCTCTTGAAAGAAACCATCTCATCAGAGCCGTCTTGATATTTACGGTTCTTGCAGGTTTCACACTCTGCAGGAGATGATAGTTTGCCAGGAGCCTTCTGTGTGGACTCACTAGGATTAAGTATGGGCTTGGCCTCAGAAGCAGCACCAGTTGACATGCTAAAGCCAGCGTAGGCTCCATATCCACTTCCGATAGCACCGATCATACTCATAGGCACCTTCCTTACTCGCCATCAATGCTTACACCTATCTCTTTTAACATATCGTCAAAGCTCTCGCCGTAAAGCTGGACGGAGGTTTTATTGAGCTGCTCATGCGCAACAGGATCTGTAAACATTGTATGAACACTAGTTACAAGTATTGCATAGCCAAGTACTATTCCAATTGTCCCGTATATGATTCCCTTTTTGGCCTGAGGAAGGAGCTTGGCCGCTGTGCCCTTGGATAAAAGAGCAAAAACGACAGCTATTCCACCAACAATTATTCCGGTATACATGAAAAAGCATAAGGGAACTGAAATAAGTCCCATAATAAGGGCTGTTGAAGCCATCCTGACATGATTATCAAGGTCATTATGGGTCATGTTGTAATTATAATTATTGTAATAGTACTTGTCCCCGTTATCTCCCATCAATACCTTCCTCTCAAACATAGGTTCTTACCATAGATTCTACAATAAAACGGCGTTTTTTTCAATGTTTACGGGCCTTTCATGAGTCTTGAAAACAGAGCGAAAGGCTTGGTATAATAAGGAATATCGTTTGTTCATAAAAAGTTAATTGAATATTAAGTATTAGCGAGGAAAAAATGGATATTGTATTAAAGATCAAAGAAGAACTACAAGTCGAGAAATGGCAGGTTGAAGCCGCAGTTAAGTTAATTGACGAGGGCAATACTATTCCTTTCATTTCACGATACAGAAAGGAAGCTACAGGCTCCCTTAATGACGAACAGCTCCGTAATCTGGATGAGAGACTTAAGTATCTCCGCAGCCTTGAAGAGAGAAGGCAGCAGGTGCTTGCTTCTATCGAAGAGCAGGGCAAGATGACTGATGAACTTAAGGCCAAGATTATTGCAGCTGAGACTATGGTTGCTATCGAGGATCTTTATCTTCCATATAGACCAAAGAGAAAGACAAGAGCCAGCATAGCAAGAGAAAAGGGACTGGAAGGACTTGCCCAGATCCTTCTTGCTCAGGAGACTACAAAGCCCCTTGCTGAGGAAGCTGCAGCCTTTGTTGATCCGGAAAAAGAGGTTGAGGATGCAGCACAGGCGCTTCAGGGAGCAATGGACATCATTGCCGAGGATGTTTCTGACAATGCTGATTTTAGAACATATATAAGAGAAGCTACAATGGAGCAGGGTATCCTTACAAGTAAGGCCAAGGATGAGAAGGCTCAGAGCGTTTATGAGATGTACTATGGCTATGAAGAGCCTATCAAGAAGGTATTGGGTCACAGAGTACTTGCTCTTAACAGAGGTGAGGCGGAGAAATTCCTCGTAGTCAAGATTGAGGCTCCTGAAGAGCAGATACTTCAGTATCTGAACAAGAAGATGCTCAAAAATGACAATCCTATTACTACTCCTGTTATTGAGGAAATCAATCAGGATGCATATGAGAGACTCATTGCTCCTGCTATTGAGCGTGATATCAGAAATGAACTTACTGAGAAGGCAGAGGATGGTGCAATTTCCGTATTTGGCAAGAATCTGACTCAGCTTCTCATGGCACCACCTATTGCTGGCAAGACAGTTCTGGGATGGGACCCTGCTTTTAGAACTGGCTGTAAGCTTGCAATAGTAGATGCTACAGGTAAAGTTCTTGATACCAAGGTTATTTATCCAACAGCTCCTCAGAACAAGGTAGAGGAAGCTAAAGCTGAATTAAAGAGACTTATTGATAAATACAACGTAGATCTGATTTCTGTTGGTAATGGTACTGCTTCTAGAGAATCTGAGCAGGTTATCGTAGAACTTATCAAGGAACTTGACAGACCTCTTCAGTACGTGATAGTCAATGAGGCCGGAGCTTCAGTGTACTCAGCTAGTAAGCTTGCCACAGAGGAGTTTCCACAGTTTGATGTTGGACAAAGAAGTGCAGCATCCATTGCAAGAAGACTTCAGGATCCGCTTGCTGAGCTGGTCAAGATAGACCCTAAGTCTATTGGAGTTGGACAGTATCAGCATGATATGAACCAGAAGAAATTGGGCGAGACCCTTGAAGGAGTTGTAGAAGACTGCGTTAACAAGGTTGGTGTTGACCTTAATACAGCTTCAGCACCGCTCCTTCAGTATATTTCTGGTATCAGCAAGGTAATAGCTAAAAATATTGTTGATTATAGAGAAGAAAATGGTAAATTTAAGAGTAGAGAGGAACTTTTAAAGGTACCTAAGTTAGGACCAAAGGCTTACGAGCAGTGTGCAGGTTTCCTTCGTATTGCTGACGGAGAGAATCCTCTTGATGCTACAAGCGTGCATCCTGAATCCTACGAGGCTACTTTAAAGCTTATGGACAAGCTCGGTATTACCTTTGATGATGTTAGAGCAGCTCAGAAGAACGCTGCCAAGGCCGCTACTGAGAAACCTCAGCCAGCTAGAGAAGAGAAGCCTCGTCCACAGAAAAAGCAGAAGCAGGTTGTTATCAGAAATACAAGCACAGCTATGGGAGCAGCACTTGCAGCAGCACTTGCAGGCAGTAACCTTGCTGTAGTGCAGGATTCTGATAATGCATCTGATAAAAAGCCTTCTGCTGACAACAAGGCCGCAGAGAAGTCCACTCTTAATACAGGTTCTCTATCCAGGAAGGTAACAGAAGCAGACAAGAAAAAGCTTTCTGAGGAGCTTGGAATTGGTGAGATCACTCTTACTGATATTCTCTCAGAGCTTGAGAAACCTTCAAGAGACCCAAGAGAAAACATGCCAGCTCCTATTCTAAGAAGTGATGTCCTTGATATGAAGGATTTAAAGCCAGGCATGATCTTAAAGGGAACAGTCAGAAACGTTATAGACTTCGGCTGCTTCGTAGATATAGGTGTTCACCAGGATGGACTGGTGCACATATCTCACATTACAGATAAATTTATCAAACATCCGCTTGAGGCTGTCAGCGTTGGGGATATAGTTGACGTTCAGGTACTTGATGTTGAACTTGATAAAAAGAGAATTGCACTTACAATGAAGCTTGGAGATCCTGCCAAGATTGCGGCAGAGGCAGCAGCCAAGGCAGCTACACGCCCTGCACCTAAACAGGAACAGACCGAGAAAAAGGCTGCGCCAAAGAGGACTTCTGTAGTAGCTCAGGTTGCGGAAGCTTCCGGAGTTTCCAAAAAGCCAGTTGTAAGGAAGGCTGCTCCTAAAAAGGATGTAGCGCAGGAGGCATCAAAGGCTCCAGCTAAAAAGCCAGAAGCTACTGCTGCTGAGCCGGTTAAGAAGTTTAAGAAAAAAGGTATTGTTATATTTAAGGGGAATGCTAATGAATAACTGCTGACATCGTAAGACACTGGCGAGGTTATTATATGATCGCATTAGAAGGATGGTTGGTACTTAATTTCTATACAGTATTCTTGATAACTCTTTTGCTGATATTTCAGAGTAAAGGCTCCAAGATGATCAGAGGCAGGAAGTATTCTGCCATTCTGATCCTGACTCTTATACTGCTCATATCAGAGTCGCTTGGGCGCGTAGGAGAAGCTTATCCTGATCAGTATCTGATACTGGCAGAGGTTGGCTACTTTGTTATTTTTGCTCTGGATCCACTGGATATCCTCTTTGCAGTTAATTACATTGACTGCTGGATGGATGAGAGTAATACCAAGAGCAAAATGGGAAGAAACATTTTTAGGTGGGCTTTCCAGATATTTGCCATTATAAATCTGATACTTGTGCTAGTATCCACAATTGGAAGATTTGACTGGTTCTACTATTTCCAGGATGGCGTTTACTATAGAGGGCCTCTATATCTGATAAGAGCTTTGTTCCTAATATTGTTCATCATTTTATTGGTAGTGTATTCTATCTTATTTAGGAACAGTATTATGAATGACTACAAGAATACAATATTGTTTTTGCCAATCTTTTCTGTGCTGGGTGCGATTTTACAGGTTTTCATTTCCAATATGAGTACCACCTACGCAGGAATATCTCTGGGTTGCTTGGTTGTGTATTTCTTTTTCCAGAGTAAGGACGTTAATCTTGATTATCTGACAGGAGTCCTTAACAGGCGAGGACTTGATATAAGGCTTCAGGAAAAAGTCAAGGCTAGTGCTACTTCAGGTAGGGATTTTACCGCCATCATGATAGATGTGGATAATTTCAAGGCTATAAATGATACTCTTGGTCATAGTGCAGGAGATAGGGCAATCAAGGATATAGCTGATGTTTTAGTGGATATCTTCGGGCAGGAGGCTAGCATTGGAAGATTTGGAGGAGATGAGTTCTGTGTGATAACAGAAATAATCACTCCAATTGATATTCGCGAAAGAATTGGTGAGATCAGAGATGAAATAGCAGTTCTAAGAAGGCGAAGAGGCTGGCCCAGACATGTGGATATCAGCTGCGGCTACGAGATTTATGATCATACCAAGCAGCTTTCTGCCAAGAAATTTGCAGAAATAATAGATGAAAAAATGTATGCTGAGAAGGAACAACATCATAGAATGTGATAAAAGAGAGAGGGCTTTTGTGACAAATGTCATGAAAGTCATCTTTTTGGGAAAAAATAAAAGGGGAAAGAGACTACAATGACACCAGACAGATTAGAAAAACAGGGACGTTTTGATTCTTTTGACAATGGGGAGGTTTTATTTGCTAAAAAGAAAAATCACCTTCCGGCTATGGGATGGAATAGCTGGAATGCGTTTGGAAGCGGCAATACAGAGGCTTTGACAAAGGCTATGGCAGATAAGTTTATTGAGCTAGGCCTTGATAAGCTTGGATATAAATATATTGTTCTTGATGATGGTTGCTACAAGGATAGGAGAGTAGATGGGAAGCTTTCCAATGAAGAAATCAAGTTTCCGTCTGGATTTAAGGCACTTGGCAATTACATCCACGAAAAAGGCCTTAAATTTGGTATGTACAACGATATAGGAACAAATCTCTGCGCAGGAGCAGAGGTTGGAACCTGTGGTCATGAAGCAGAGGATGCTAAGAGTTACCTGGAGTGGGGAGTAGATTTTCTTAAAGTGGATAACTGCTATTATCTCTGGGATAATGCCACATTCTCAAATGCTGAAAATGCCAGATATACATTTGCCCCTAACATACGTGGAATGAGAATAGGGGAAGATGAGTTTTCCGTTATCTATGGAGTTCATGAAGGCGAAAGAGTCAGCGTGACAGGCATGGAGCTTACAGGAACAAGGGCTCAGAGAGAAGAGGACTATATAACCGGAATTGGAACCTTTGATGGTACTGGACCAGAGGCATCTCCTGTAGATGTTCGCTCAAGCGAGCTGGTATTTGCTGTGGAAGCCAATGAGGATATGGAAACAGAAATTTCTGTAGAGTATGCATCTGGCAAAAGAGAAGGAGTAGGACAGTGGCTTGAAGTGGCTGTGGGAGATGAAATTTTTTACGATGATTTTCTTGACGAGACTCCTTCAGAGACGGATTTTACCTGGAGTAAAAAGATTCTGGTCAAACTCAAAAAAGGTAGTAACAGGGTCAGACTTATGAACCACAGACGTCAGGAAAATACTCTTAATTCCTATGCAAGACTTCTTAAGGAACTAAACAGACTTGATCCTGATAATGATCTTATCTATTCAGCCTGCGAGTGGGGTAAGACCCAGCCTCAGAACTGGGCTTACAAGGTTTGTGATTCTTGGAGAATACTAAATGATATTACTTTCAGAGTAGGAAGTGACGGAGATCCAGGAGTTGGAGCATGGACTGGGGATTACACTACAAGTGTAGCTACTCAGTACAGCAAAGCTGTAATAATGGATGAGTTTGCAGGACTTGATAAGGGCTGGAACGATCCTGACATGATGATGATTGGCATGAACGGACTTAATGAGACTCAGTGCAAGACTCATATGACTATGTGGTGTATGATGAACTCTCCTCTGATGCTGGGACTTGACCTTAGAAGAGTGAAAAAGGGAGATAGTCTGTATAATATTATTGCTAATAAGGACATGATCTCTCTTAATCAGGATGGACTTGGAATCCAGGCCAAGAGAGTATATTCCTCACTCTCTAAGAGCCAGCCTGATAAGGAATATATTAGAGATATAGATAGAGTTGATATTCTCTGCAAGCCTCTTACAGGTAACAGATTTGCGCTTTCATTCATAAACGTAAGTGAAAAAGATAAGGATGAGACCTTTTCAATAAAGATCTGCGACCTCAAAAAGCTTATGGGTGATTGGATCTATAAGAGTGATAAATATAAGGTTACTGATCTGTGGACTGGTGAAGAGAGCAAGAACACCACAGGAGTATTTGAGGTAAAGGGATTAAAAGCCTGCGATAGCGTTACTATCCTTGTGGAAGCAGATATCTGATGACTTTAAGGAGACAGATCCATGACTGAAAAAGAGTTTTTTGACAAATTGCTTTTGGCTTATTCTGAGGAGATATCTGAGGACCTTCCGGGAGATGGTCTTGGCTATTATCTTGAATACTTTCTTGATAATTATCCACCAGAGAAGCTAGAACTTAAGCTTACCAAAAAGATAGCCGCCAGGATCATCCATGAATTCATGGTCAATATATTAAAATGGCCAGATCTAGAGTGGCAGGAAGCGGGTAAACTCAAAGATATCTATGACTGCAGAGTGTGCGCTGGCGCTATTGCTCAGGTATACGAAAGAGGAATACTAGGGGAGGAACAGCCACTGGTGTTTGGACTTAACAAAGTTCTTTCTGAGAAAGAGGCCAGTGCCCTTATTGACAGATTTATTGAAATGATAAAGGCGGAGGCAGCTTAAATTGAATTTGATCAAAAAGATAAAATCTGATCCTGTGCTATGTATTGCCTGGATACTTGCCATATGTTCAATGTTTCTTGTAAAGCCAGACAAGGAATATGCAGGATATATAGACTTTAGGTCTCTAGGCATTTTGTGGGGACTTATGGTAGTTATCCAAGGGCTAAAGGATAATGCAGTATTTGAGAAGGTTGGAAATTTCCTTCTAGGAAAGGCCAAGCTCTCCTTCCAATTGTGCGCTGCGCTTATATTCATGTGTTTTTTCGGAAGCATGCTAATAACTAATGATGTGGCCCTTATTACTTTTGTTCCATTTGCTGTGCTTGTTTTAAAGAACTGCAATAGAGAGGACCTTCTGATTCCAGTGATAGTGTTTCAGACTATTGCGGCTAATCTTGGAAGTATGGCAACACCTATAGGAAACCCGCAGAATCTCTACCTCTATGGCGTTACAGGCATGTCTATTACGCAGTTTATAGGTACAATGATGCCATATACACTTCTTTCCGGGATTCTTCTTGCGTTTTGTCTATTACTTCTCCCGGGAAAAAGAGACAAAGTCAGTGTTTCTCAGGAAGCAGAGGTTGTGCAGAAGTTTGGAAGCAGAATACAGATTGCAGTATATGGAGCTTTGTTTGTGATAGCTCTTTTGGCGGTTCTTAGGATAATACCATGGTATATTATGGCCGCTATCATATTTGTTGTGGTGCTTGGAATGAATATCAATATTCTTCTGAGGGCAGACTATATGCTACTTCTTACTTTCATAGGCTTTTTCATATTTACTGGAAATATAGCCAGAGTAGCTGTTGTTAAAGACTTTTTAAGCGGAGTGACTAGTGGCCGTGAATTTATAGTTTCAGTAGTGGCAAGCCAATTTATAAGTAATGTTCCAGCGACTCTTATGCTGAGCGGATTTGCCGAGAACTTACAGGAGCTTCTCATAGGAGTAAATGCAGGAGGTCTTGGAACGCTTATTGCCTCTATGGCGAGCCTTATTTCCTTTAAGTTTTTTACTGCAAGCTATAAAGAAAGCCAGGGCAAGTATATTCTCTACTTTACCCTGGCAAACGTGATCTTTTTAGCGGTGTTTATAGCTGTACATTTTATTGTTACAGCCTTGGGGTGATACCCATTTCATCGTGCATACGTCTCTTGTTTTCGTACATCCTCTGGTCTGCTAAAAGGTATACATTGTGGGAGTTTCCATCGGGTGCCTCATGTCTGAAGGCAAATCCGACGGAGACGCTCCGTTTGTACTCGGTGTATAGGGCGTTCATAACATTTAATGCACTATTCATACGTCCAATCAGTGTATTAATGTCTTTACTTCCTGCATCTCGTATTATAACTATAAATTCATCTCCGCCAATTCGTGCACAGAACTCTTCCTCGCCAAATGTGTTATTCAATACCTTTGCGAAATCTTTTATATATTTATCTCCGCTAGGGTGGCCATATTTGTCATTGACCATTTTCAGGCCATTTAGGTCTATGCTCAGAATGCAGTAATCATCGGTGGCTTCATTTAATTCTGCCATAAGCTTATCTGCCTTGGAACGGTTGGGAAGATTTGTAAGGCCATCAGCATATGCAAGGTGAGAGAGGGAAGCATTTTCCTGTTTTTTGGCATAGCTGGCTGTAATATATACAAGATAAGTTGACAACTGGCAAACAGCAAACATAAGGCAGGCAAGGGATATTATGGCTTTATTGGCTAACTGATAGGTTGGAATATGGAATTTATCCAATACATATATTATCAGGTGAATTAGCTGCCCTATAGCAAAACTGAAAAGGCCGGTCATCTGTATTCTGGTATTTTCTGGTACGATTATTTTTTTCCTGATTATCATAAGGGCATAGAATAATAGGACACCAAATCCAACTAGCCCGGATAAGTGATAAAAAGGAAGAGTGACCCTCATGTGAATGTTAAATATATAATGGAGTGCAAATTGAACAAGAGGAACTCCGCAGCATACCAGCATAATTCCTGTATATAGGCGGTTTCCTTTGAAATTCCCAATATAATACAGGAGGATAAAACAGTAAGGGACAGTCACGTACATAGTGAAATATTCAATTTGTGTTTCTAATTCTGTATAAACAAATAAGGACAGAATACTGTAATAGGTCAGTAACCAGGCACTTAGATTCATGCAAAACAAAGAACCTAGTACAAGACTTTTAATCTCTGAAACATAGCTGGTAAATATCAGGCCAATACACAGAAATGTAAGGCCAAAAACAAACATGAATAGACCAGTAGCGATTATTATTATATTATCCTGGACATATACTCCGGTCACATCAGGATGAGAGCCAAATATCGGCGCCTCAAAGTTTCCATAGCCATTGTCTTCACTTAGGTACATTTCAAATACTAGTTCTTTTCCTGAATAGTCAGGAGGAAGAGTAATGACATGAACCATTTTCCCAAGAAATCTATCTTTCTGATAATAGTCCATTCCAAAGTCATAAATAGGCTTACCGTCCACATAAACCTTTAATGTGGAATACTTGGATCTAAACAGAATAACAGGATTAGGAATATCGCTAACTGGGAGAGCATGCTTCATTATAAGATGATCATGTTTTCTGGTTTTCTGATTATAGTATTTGTAAAAATGAGATAATGAAACGTTCGTCAGATCCACATCATTAATGCTCATATCCCATTGGCTGTTTAAAGGAGTAATGCTATATTTGGGCACACTTTGCAAAGCTATCATAGTGCAGATGACAGCAGCCGCAAAAATTGCTATGGAAGATAGCAGATAAGGAAGCCTTTTTTTATCGTTCATAGGAGCCTCCTTTCTTGTGCTTCTTGCCTAATAGATCGTCGTATAATCTGCCAAGAGTCTGTTTGTGATGTGTTTTTTTCATCTTGTACATTCTAGCATCAGCAAGAAGATAAACATTTTGAGCTGAAGGATTATTGCCAAGTATTTCGTCGTTGCTGCTTGCGTGGCCGTAAGAAGCAGAGTATTTGACGGGGGAGTCGGTCTTGCTCTTTTGCTCCATGGTGTTAATAAAACTTGTAATCTCTTTTTCTAATTTCGCATCATTTATAAATGGCAAGACTATTATAAATTCGTCTCCGCCCATTCGGCCTATAAGAGATGCATCATAAAAGCTTCCCCTTAGGATATCAGCAAATCCGCTTAACAACTTGTCACCAGTCAAATGACCATAAGTGTCATTGGTATATTTGAGGTAATCCAGATCTACGCTGATGATAGTGTACTGCCCAGACAACTCAGCCAGAGTCAATTCGCATTTAGACCTGTTTGAAATGCCTGTCAGTGCATCAGTATATGCCAGACCCTCGAGCTTTTGTTTCATATTTGAGGCATTGATATATTCAATGCAGTGGAAAAAGTAATTAAGTACAAGACAGTCTATGAATAAAAGCGCACCAACAGTAAGGAAATTGATGTTGGAATTTACTTCCCCATTGCTAATGTACTTTTTAATATTGAACTTGATAATATCAGTAACGGAACAGCCAAGGAAAAGAACAAGTCCCAGAAACAGCATATTAGTGGACATGTTTCGTGTGTTGAACTCATCCGGATGAACGCGGTGTTCATATACAGAACTAAGTAAAGAAGCAATTATGTAGAATCCTTCTACAAGTGCTATCAGATGTAGCGTAGATACGAAATTGCATATGTGTACGAGATTTGCCAGGTGCAATATAGCTGTGACTATTGCAAAGCCATAGTTTATAATGCCCAGTACAAATGGAACTTTTTTACCTCTTATCTGTCTGGCAAAGGTCAGAAACAGGAGAATAGAGGCTGGAAGCAGGAAAAGAGATAAGTATTCCAGAAATGTATAGAGAGATGGATAGTCTGAAAATGTCCAGAAAAGATCATTAAAGCACAAGATATAAAGGCCTAGAAGTACTGAGATAACACCGCTAAAGGCTATGCTGAGATCATGGTTGCCTTTATAAAGAAGGATTGGTGATAAAACAAGGGTCATAAAGCCAAACATTACAAGGAAAACCGCGATAGAAAGAGACAGTCTTCCATCCTGGACCATGCTACGGGTAATATCTTCCATAACACCAAGGGTTATAGGAGACATGCCAGAAAAAGCATTTCTTTCAGTGGCTGTAAAGAGTATAGTCAGTTCTTTTCCTGGATAATCTGCAGGCAGGTTAACAAAATGCTCAACCTTTGGAAGCATTTTGCCGGCATCATAATAATCATGACCAAAGGTGTATATGAGCTGACCGTCTAAGTATACATCTATTGTGGATAAGATACTTCTAAAATGGATTGTTGCAGGAACAACATCATAATCATCCATAGTCCTAGTAATTGTTATTTCATCGCCACTATTGGCCATACCAATGTCGGATTTGGAGAGTATCTCTGGACTGAAGGTGTTACCAGCATGACAAATAGTCCAGCCATTTTCTAACTGGACCAGATTAGACTGTTGTGGGGATTTATACACATCTGCCCCCAAAAAATAAATGACGCTCACCAAAAGTACAAAAGCTAAAAGGGGCAGCAGAACAGTGTTTATCTTGTGCCTTGTTATCAAGAAAAGCCTCCTATCATCTAACTATAAGTATACAATGAAGTGATTAAATAAGCACTTAATTATGTATAAACAAAATAAAAAAACTCACTTATCTGCCAGGACGACAAATAAGTGAGTTTATTACTTTTTTATAAAATTAGAAATGGCCATGGCTTCCACCATGGGATGAGCCTGAACTTGAAATGTGAACTGAGCTTCCGCCAGAGCCGCCTGAGCTGGAACGCTCATCAGGAATCCTGACCTTAGAGGTGGATGAGCGCAGATAGGTATCCTTGTGCATTGTAAGATGCAGACCATTGTGACTCTGATAGCCTGAAGCAGTAGTGCTTGCATGAACATTTTTGAGGCTGCTGATCATTATAAAAATTGGGATCAGCGCGACTATCAGACCGATGCCAAGACATATGATCCCGACCTTTATAAGAGCCTGTGGGCTAGTGTCTTTAAAGCCAATATCGTAAGGATTACCGCTTTCATATTGAGTGTATAAATAGTCAGCAACTTCAATATATTTGTTGAAAGCGTTGTAGTAGTCGTCATTACTAAGGTATGGCCCCATTTCTTCCATAAGGTATTCCTGACCATAATCTGTAAAGGCCAGGATCCCTGTTCCATGGGTGGAAATAGCAAACTCCCTGTCTGCCATGCTCAGCATAAACAATACGCCTGAACCGTCAAAGTCAGCCTGGAATCCATTGTAATCATAGTAATCATCTGCATAATCCTGGATAGGTCCGCTGTGTTCATCCACAGTCAGGATGGCAATGTTTGCGTTGTGCTTCTGACTAAGTTCATCTAGTTTTGCTAATATATCCTCCTGAGCAGTGGAAGAAAGAAGTTCAGCGTTGTCAAAGAGCCTATCTTTTTGCCTGCTAGAGGGCTTGGTATAACTATCCCAGAGAATGAGGTCGCTTGCTTTTGCCTTAGGCATGGGGACAAGCATCATTCCCAGCAGGATAAACAGAAAAGCCACAGCTATATGTTGTTTTAATCGTTGTATTTTTTTCATAAATCCTTATATTACCTGATCCTATAACACAAAGTAGTAGATCAAAAATGAAATAACAGAGACAAGCGCTGCTATCGGTATATAGTATTTGACTGCCCGGGCAATACTGTATGGAAGATTACCTATAAATTTGCCAGACTGACCATTCATGGCAAAGAGGTAGTTTTTATCTCTCCAGGTAGTATTCAGGATATACACAGGGTATAGGGCGTATTTGTAAGATGAACGCTCGATACCTGTGTTCTCGCCAAGGGGACGAAGAGATGAGTAACCATTTATCGTTCCCTTAAAATCTGCAATCAGAGAGTTTTTGATCCTGTTCATAGCTCTGGGCATATTATCATTGGCAGAAACATTGTATTTATTCGCAAGAAAGCCTGCTAAGTATCCCATATTAAATGGAACCATCTCATTGTGATCGAAGGGCTCAAGAGAGTCCATCAGATCATCAGGCATTTCTTTGGATGCGTCGGCTGGAACATTCTCAAAATCTTCTGTTCCGGCTCTTCTTACATCGTAAAACTTGGTTTCTGTATATTCATAGGTGCTATCGCGCCAGTGTCTGACTTTCCTGCCTTCGTAGGCTCCGGAAAAAGACATGGTAGCATTATAAATCCAGAAAGGTACATATACACCTTTTATTTCATCTATGTGATTCTCGTCAAGGAACACCTTTGGCACAAGACGTTTGGATTTTACGTAGTTCCTATAGGTGTTCATGGCGTCATCCTTGGTACATTTGAAAGGAATGATGTAGTCGGGCTTAAACTCTCCTGTGAATTTCTCACTTACAACCACGTTGTTACTGCAAAATGGGCATTTTGTGGATCCAAGAGATTCTGTAGCAAGGATCTCACCGCCGCAGGAGCCGCACTTATAAATATAAAGCTGCTGACCATCATCTGTAGTGTTCTGGTTAGTGTACTGATCAGCAGCTTCACCTGTGCTGCCTGAGTTATGATTGGCTACATAATCCTTAACATCAAATTCGGAATCACAATAAGGACATTTGAGCTTTTGTGTCTTAGGATTAAATTCCATTGCCCCACCGCAGGAAGGGCATTCATATTCGTGTAAAGCCATTGTTACCTCAACAATAAAACATTTATTTAATGATGACGTAGATTATTGTGGGCGTGGTGATCCGCAGTTAGTGCAGAAATTTCCGTTGTTAAGATTTCCACACTTACATGTCCAGTTAGATGCTGGTCTTGGCTTACCACAATTAGTGCAGAAGTTGCCGTTGTTAGCAGCACCGCAAGAACATGTCCATGCTGCGCCGCCCTGAGGCATCATCTGAGGAGCAGGAGTTGGAGCTGCCTGAGGAGCTGCCTGCTGCTGGCCCATCTGGAACAACTGATTAGCGTTCATTCCGCCAGCCTGTCCCGCCATGTTCATTCCTGCAAAGGCCATCATAGGGCCTGTTGCTGTATTTTTGGCTGCATCCTGCATTGCCTGAGCCTGAGCGCTTGCAATTGTAGCAGCTGCCATATTAGGATTTCTAAGAGCGCCTGCTCTCTGAAGCTCTTTAATAGTAGCTTCGTCTTCTTCTGAAGCTGTAACAGAGCTAACTCCAAAGCTAGAAATCTTGATTCCGTAGAACTCTGTCCACTTCTTGGAAAGTATCTCATTAAGGGCATCTGCGATTTCTGTGGTGTGTCCAGGAAGAGCGCTGTAACGGATTCCGCTCTCAGAAATCTTGGCAAACGCAGGCTGAAGAGCTGTAAGAAGCTCTGTCTTGAGCTGTGATTCGATTCTGTCTCTTGTAAACTCACCGCTTACATTTCCACAAATGTTTTTGTAGAAAAGAACCGGATCAACTACACGATAGCTGAATTCGCCGTGGCACTTGATGCTAACATCCATATCAAGGCCAATATTTGTATCAACTACGCGGAATGGAACAGGGTTAACTGTGCCATACTTGTTGCCAAGGATTTCCTTGGTGTTTACGAAATAAACGCGCTGATCCTTGGCTGCTGAACCGCCAAAGCCAACTCTTTTTCCAAATTCCTTGAAGGAAGCTACAATATTTTCCCCAAGGTCTCCATAAAATACAGAAGGTTCTGTAGAAACGTCATATACAAATTCACCGGCTTCTGCGCAGATTTCAGTAATCTGTCCCTGATCAACGAGGATCATACACTGTCCCTCGTTAACGGCGATGATAGAACCGTTAGAAATTACGTTTTCGTTCCCCTTTCCAGCTTTCTTTACGCCCTTAGTCAAAAGAACATCGTTTGAAAGTGCTGGACAATAAAAATAGTCTCTCCACTGATCGGCTAAAACACTGCCACCAGCTACTAAAGCTGCCTGTAAAAGTCCCATAAATATCTCCTTTCATACAATAAAAATCTAAACACACCTATTTTCGCACATTTTAGCGGAAAATGCACCTTTTTTAGTGTATTATTACCTTATGAAGACTAATAGTTTGCATATTACTATTAATACAGGAGAAAAGACTGTTATGTTGCAGGCTCCAAGAGGGAAACAGCTCAAGGGGCTTTTAAGTGATGCAGGTATAAAAGTGCCACTTCCCTGCGCAGGGATGGGGCGCTGTGGAAAGTGCAGGGTAAGGTTTACAAAGGGAGCCCCAAAGGCCAGCTTTCAGGATAAGAGTTTTTTGTCGGAAAAAGAGATAGAAGATGGCGTTAGACTATTGTGCAGGGCTGTTTTGACTGAGGATGCAGAGATAGTTATAGAAGGAGAACAGCTTAAAGAGGAAAATATTCATGCATCTGGCAAGATGCTAAAGACTATCAGAAAGGACAATCCAGCCCCTGAGACCATGAGCAGCTGGGGTGTGGCAATAGATATAGGAACAACTACTATCGGCCTTATGATAATTGGCATGAACCCACAAGGGGAGCAGTATATTTATGGCTCGTTTTCTGGAATCAACCATCAGAGAAACTTTGGCGCAGATGTTATTTCAAGGATTGCCGCTGCAGGTGAAGGCCATGGAGATGAACTTTTTTGCCTTATAAGAGATGATATTTTAGAGCTTATAGAAAACGCCCTGGCTAAATTCGGCGTTAAAAAGCTTGATGTAATTACAATTACAGGAAACACTACAATGCTGCATTTGCTACGGGGTTATGATGTTACAGGTCTTGGCAGATTTCCATATGAGCCATATTCTCTAAAACCAGAGAAAATAAGCGTTTCTGACCTATGGGGAAACGATATCCCTGAGTATCTTAGACATGCAAGAGTGCTTATAATGCCGGGAATATCAGCATTTGTCGGAGCAGATATAGTAGCTGATATTTATGCTGCCAATATGCTCAAAAAGAGCTACAGTGAACTTCTTATTGATCTTGGGACCAACGGAGAGATGGCCTTTTGGGATGGAAGTGAGCTTTTTGTGACATCCACAGCAGCAGGCCCTGTGTTTGAGGCAGGCGGTATAAGCTGTGGAATGGCAGCAGTTCCGGGAGCAATATCAGAAGTTTATATAAAAAGAACTCCGGATTCAGGCAGGTTTGAAGTAAAGCTTGGAACCATATTAAACAAGGAACCTGTAGGAATATGCGGCTCAGGGGTTCTTGAGGCAGTATCCGAACTTGTGAGAAATAAGTTTATTGATGAGACAGGTCTTTTGACAGAGGAGTACTTCAGTGAGGGTTTCCCACTTACAACAGAGGGAAAAGAAATAAGGCTTACTCAGAATGATATAAGAAATGTACAGCTTGGAAAGGCTGCACTTTATGCGGCGCAGAAAGAGCTGTTAAAGGGGAAAAAGCCTGAATATATAGCAGTGTGCGGCGGGTATGGCGTAAGTCTGATGGCTGAGAAATTAAGATATCTAAAGCTCTTTCCATATGAAGAAAGCCATGTATATACCTCTCCTTACTCAGCCCTTTCAGGGTGCATGCTGCTTTTAAAGGCGGCTCTTAAGGAAACATGCGAAGAAGAAAAGATAATAGCTGAACTTGAGGATATAGTAAAAAGGGCCCACGTAGTTGAATTGTCAAATAAGGATAATTTCACAGAAAACTATGTGGATGCAATGAATTTTTGATGTATTATGATATGGGTGTCAAAAGTCAAAATGAATACATCCGGAGGTTTTTATATGATCTGTGATACATGTGCTAATTATGTCTATGATGAAGACTGGGAGTGCTACACCTGCATGGTAAATATGGATGAGGATGATTATTACCGCATGATGTCAGGTAGCAATAAAGAGTGTCCCTACTATCAGGACAATGATGAATATAAAGTGGTAAGGCATCAGATGTAAGCGATATGTGGATGAGAGGTCGTACAAAAATCTTGCTTGCAAGGATTTTTGTACGAATTCGAAGACACAACGGATATGAGGAATAAAGAAATGCGAATGAAGAGGAAAAAATATGAAAATAGTTTTACAGCACGTAACCAAGCGCTTTCCCAATAGGAACAAAAAGATAAAGGATGATGTGATCGCAGTTAATGATTTTAATTTTGAGATACCAGATGGCAAGCTCATAGGTCTTTTGGGCCCATCTGGCTGCGGAAAGAGTACAGCACTTAACCTCATCTGCGGACTTGAGAAGCCATCTGAGGGCCGAATTTTCTTTGGCGATACAGATGTAACTGACCTTCCACCGGAGCATAGAGGGGTAGGCCTTGTTTTCCAGAACTATGCTCTTTATCCACATCTTACGGTTAGGGAAAATATTAGATTCCCACTTGAGAACCTAAGAGGGGCCAAGAAACTCTCCAAGGAGGAAATGGAGAAAAAGGTGCAGGAGGCGGCAAAGCTTGTCCAGATCCAGGACCTTTTAGACAGAAGGCCCAATGAAATGTCAGGTGGACAGCAGCAGAGAGTAGCCATAGCTAGAGCCCTTGTTAAGAGACCCCAGGTTCTGCTTCTTGATGAGCCTTTGTCAAACCTTGATGCAAGGCTAAGACTTCAGACCAGAGAAGAGCTTAAGAGAATTCAGGTGGAAACTGGAATTACAACAGTATTTGTAACCCATGATCAGGAAGAGGCCATGAGTATTTCAGATACGATTGTTGTCATGAAGGATGGAGTTCTGCAGCAGATGGGGCTTCCTCAGGATATATATGATGAGCCGGTAAATCTTTTTGTGGCAAGTTTCCTTGGAACACCTCAGATCAATACCTTTACTGGTGAAATCAAGGACGAAAAGGTTTATATAGGAGATGCGGCTGTGCTTGATGCCAAGGGAATTGCAGATGGAGATGTCTATGTGGCTATACGGCCAGAGGGATTTATTATTGATGAGAACGGCCCCCTTGAATGCGATTTCCTAAATCGTGAAGTAATGGGAAGAGACACTAGCTTTGTGGCTACGCACCCTCTTTTTGTCGGCGAAAATATAAGAGCCATAATCCCATCAGAGGAAACTAAATCAGCTGTTGATGGCAAGATCAGATTTTCGCTTAAACCCAAGAAAGTATGTGTTTTTGACGGAGTAACCAGAGAGAGGATCATGTTATGAAAAAGAACTTGACTGCCTGGCTATGTCTTTTGCCAGCAATAGCATTTCTTGGAGTATTCATGGTATATCCTCTTGTGGATGTACTTATATATTCCTTTGAAGAAGGCTATAACTTTGCTTCCCAGACCTTTTGGGGAACGGGCTTTTACAACTATTCCTACGTCCTTCATGATCCTTATTTTATCCAGGCTCTGAAGAACACCTTCATAATAGTTATAATCACAGTGCCCTTGTCTACTGGAATAGCCCTTTTGATATCCCTGGGACTTAGTTCCATTAAGGCTTTGAGGGATTTCTTTCAAACTGTCTATTTCCTTCCATATGTGACCAATACATTGGCTGTAGGTCTTGTTTTTATGATTTTGTTCAAAAAAACTGCCTATTCCGATGGTTTGGTATCGCTCCTTATACAGCTCTTTGGCGGTCCCTCTGTGGATTTCATCGATGGACCATATTGGGCCAAGATGTTTGTTATGTGTTTTTACACAATATGGATTGTTATGCCATTTAAGATACTTATACTTACAAGCGCATTGGCTTCAGTAAACCCGATGTTTTACAAGGCAGCCCAGGTGGATGCAACTCCTAAGTGGAGGATATTTTACAAGATCACACTTCCAATGATCTCTCCTATGGTCTTTTATCTGATAATTACAGGTTTTATCGGGGCTTTTAAGGCTTATAGCGATGAGGTTGCGCTATTTGGCACAGACCTAAATGCTGCAGGAATGAACACCATTGTTGGATATGTGTATGACATGCTCTATGGAAACAGCGGTGGTTATCCATCTTATGCATCGGCAGCAGCATTGATACTTTTTTCCATAGTATTTACGATCACGACCATCAACCTTATGGTCAGCAGGAAAACTGTTCATTATCAGTAATAGCGGGGATTTGAGATTAGATGAACGAGAAAGCTAATAAAAAAATAGAGAAACAGGCAAGGATAAACGAGAGAGCCAGAAAGATTGTTATTTATTTTCTTTTGACTCTGTGGGGAGTTTTGGTGTTATTTCCCTTCTACTGGATGATACTGACTTCTGTAAAGGGGTACGGAGCCTACAATTCTGAGTATGTTCCAAAGTTCTTTACATTAAGCCCTACAACAGCTAACTATATTACGGCTTTTACGGCTGTTCCCCTTGCTAAGTATTTCTTTAACACCTTTATATTTACAGTTATAACAACGCTACTGATGATGGTGGTAGTTGTTTTGTCGGCCTTCGCTTTTGCAAGGCTTGATTTTAAGGGAAAAGATATAGTGTTCTCGCTGTTTCTTTCTCTTATGATGATACCTAACGAACTGGTTATCATTACTAATTATGTGACCATAACAAACTTAGACCTTAGAAATACTTTCCTGGGGCTGGTGCTTCCTTCTGTAACCTCTGTCTTTTACATATATCTTTTAAAGGAAAACTTTGAGCAGATTCCGGAGGAACTTTATAAGGCAGCCAAGGTGGATGGAACCTCGGATTTTAGGTATCTTGTCAGAGTTATGCTTCCTATATCAAGGCCGACAATTGTGACAATCACGATCCTTAAGGTTATTGAATGCTGGAATTCCTATGTTTGGCCAAGACTTATAACTGATGATCAGAATTATTTCCTTGTTTCAAATGGTATTCAGGAAATCAGAGAAAATGGTTTTGGACGAGAAAACGTGCCTGCTATGATGGCAGCAGTTGTGGTTATTTCAGTGCCTTTGGTTGTTTTGTTCCTGATCTTTAGGCATAAGATCATGGAAGGCGTAGCAAGAGGCGGCACAAAGGGCTGAGCAAGACAAAAACTAGAATTTATCTGCAGTAACTGTAATGGAGATGAAGATGAAGAAACACAGAATAATATCGGCAATCCTTGGTGCTATGCTGCTGCTTGGCGGATGCCATGGAGCCAAGGCATCTACGGACTTTACAATACCAGAAGAGTTTGATGAAACCAAAAAGATTGAGATCACCTTTTGGGCCAAAAATGATACCAATGTAACTCAGACAGCTATTTACAATAAGGCAATTGAGGACTTTCAGGCTTTATATCCTAATATAACTGTCAACATGAGGCTCTATACAGACTATGGCAAGATTTACAATGACGTTATCACTAATATTTCAACCAATACAACGCCAAATGTTTGCATAACCTATCCGGATCACATTGCCACCTATCTTACAGGAAATAATACAGTAGTTCCACTTGATGATCTTTTTGCAGATCCTGAGTATGGACTTGGAGGAAGCAGATTAAAGTTTGATTCACCTTCTGTTTCAGAGATAGTACCTGAGTTTCTTGATGAGTGTATGATCGGGGAAAAACATTATGCTATCCCTTACATGCGTTCAACAGAGGCCTGCTATGTTAACAAGACATATGTTGAAAAGCTAGGATTTACACTACCTGATAAGCTTACCTGGGACTTTGTCTGGGAGGTTTCTGAGGCAGCCATGGCTAAAAATACAGATGGAACCTTTAAGGTAAATGGGCAAAACGTGCTGATTCCCTTTATCTACAAATCAACAGATAACATGATGATCCAGTCCCTTAAACAGCTTGGAGCAGACTACTCTGATGCTGATGGGAATGTCCTTTTGTTTAACGACGATACAAGAAATGTTCTAAAGACAGTTGCGGAGCACACAAAGACAGGGGCCTTTTCGACCTTTAAGATTTCTGGATATCCAGCCAATTTCCTAAATGCCGGACAGTGCATATTTGCTATTGACTCTACTGCAGGAGCTACCTGGATGGGATCCAAGGCACCCCTTCTTGATATATCAGCTGATAAGGTTGTGGATTTTGAGACTGAGGTCATGGCAATACCTCAGTATGATCCAGAGAACCCCGTGATGATATCTCAGGGACCTTCAATATGTGTGTTTAACAAAAAAGATTCGCAGGAAGTTCTTGCATCCTGGCTGTTTGCGCAATTTCTTTTGACCAATGATGTTCAGATAGCTTACTCAGAGACTGAAGGCTATCTTCCTGTTACAAAAAAAGCGCAGGATGCACAGGAATATCAGGATTATCTAGCAAAAGAGGGCGAGGATAACGACCTTCATTACGATGTAAAGATAAAGGCTGCAAAGCTTTTAATGGAAAATACGGGAAACACCTTTGTAACACCGGTATTTAACGGTTCTGCATCGGTCAGAGATGCTTCCGGCCAGCTTATTGAGAACGTTACTAAGTCTGTTAAGAGAAAAAAGACTGTGGATGATGCTTTTATAGATGGGCTGTATGAGGATGTTAAGTCTTTGTATCATCTGGATCAGGGAGGGGCATCCGGAGTTTCAGGTGGAAAAGCAGACCTGGGAAAACTTCCAGTTGCATCGGTATGTCTTTTACTGGGGCTAGTAATTACCTGGGTTCTAATAGGTGTCTATGCCTTAAGAGAAAGGTTAAAATCAAAAGAAAGACAATAAATGTTTGTAATTAGTACATATTGTTAGTATAATTCAATTGTTTATGAACGAGCAGGAATAGGCCTGCCCGTAAATAGTTTAGGGCTGTAATATCGCAAGGCGGTATATAGACCCTGCACATAATAGGAGGAATATTATGAAGAAGACATTAGCAGTGGTATTGACAATGGGTCTTGCACTCTCATTCGTTGGATGCGGTGACAAGGCAGCAGAGGTTACTGAGGCTCCAGTAGAGGCTGCAAGCGTAGTTGAAGAGGCAGCAACAGTTGCAGAGTCAGTAGCTGAGGAAGTAGTAGAAGAGGCAGAGGCTAAGGCAGAAGGCGTTATGACATATGCTGAGTATGCTGCAGCTGAGCTTGATTCAGAAGTTGTTGTTGAGACTTATGTACAGGCCAAGCAGTCATGGTGGGAAGACAAGGCAACATTCTATACACAGGATGAGGATGGCGCTTACTTCATCTATGAGATGGCTTGCTCACAGGAAGATTATGACAAGCTTGTTCCTGGAACAAAGATCAAGGTTTCAGGTGTTAAGTCTGAGTGGTCAGGTGAGGTTGAAATCGTTGATGCTACATTCGAAATCGAGGATGGCAACTTTGTAGCAGAAGCTAAGGATGCTACAGACCTTCTTGGCAAGGATGAGCTCATTGATCTTCAGAACCAGCTTGTTTCTTTCAAGGATATGACAGTTGAGGCTGTTGCTTACAAGAACGAGCAGCCTGGTGATGACATTTATGTTACACTTTCAAAGGATGGCGCAAGCTACGAGTTCTGCCTTGAGTATTATCTCAATGGTTCAGATGAAGAGTTTTACAACCTTGTTGGTGGCCTTACAGCTGGACAGACAGTTGATGTAGAGGGATTCCTTTACTGGTATGAGGGCGCTAACCCACACATCACAAAAGTTACAGTAAAATAATCAATTTATATATTTAACCGACTTAGGGCGTGGCAGTTATCTGCCACGCCCGTTTGCATTAATTGTGGTAAATTCGCGGCATTTATTTATTTTTGTAATTCTTGATATAATAAGATTGATAGATTTACAAACAAGAGCAGCTTGTGATATTTTATCGTGATGAAATAAGCACGCGGATAATAGTTATGAGGAATATATATGATCAGAGAAGTACACATTGATACACTTGAAAAGCTCCTTCCCCTTCTGACAGAGCAGGAATACAGACCAGATCTTGACAGAAACAGAAGCCCATACGTATACAGAGGCATGTCTGATGCATCCTTTAAGATGTATACAAGCCTTAGCAGGAACTGCAAGGGAAGACAGAAACATCTTGAGCCTGCGATACTTGAGAATTTCGCCAAGTATGCCATAAATGACGAGCCTTCAATCGGACATTCAGTCTGGAGGCAGATGATACTGGGCCAGCATTATGGCCTGCCAACAAGACTGCTAGACTGGACACAGTCCGCCCTGGTTGCTCTTAACTTTTCAATGACAGAAGAAAACCTGGAAGAAATGGACAAGCACGACAGCATGGTCTGGAGGATCAATATGTCTGAGATGGTCCTTCAGCTTCCAGATTCTTACAAACGCGCAGTATACGAGAAGAACTCCACTATCTTTACTGTTGATATGTTAAAAGAGATCACGGGAAACAGCCTTAAACAATACGACAAGGACATGGGCGATAGCGCAATGGCTATAATAGAGCCGCCGTCTCTTAATCAGAGAATAATCAATCAGCATTCATTCTTTGCTGTAGTTCCAATGGGAATAGAAGATATCGAGGGATTCCTTGATAAATACACCAAGGATACTGTAAAGTACGTTATAGATAAAAAGCTTCGCTGGAGAGTAAGAGATATGCTGGATCAGCTCAACATGAGCGAACGTATCGTATACCCCGGCCTCGAAGGCCTCTCCAAGTGGATAGCAAGACATTACTATGTGAAATGATATAGGGATACAAAGTCTTGCAATGCTGTGCTTGCACTAAGCATTGTGAGACCTTGTAGACCGAACAATACATGAGGAAAAAAGACATGCGAACAAAGTGAGCATGGCGATTTCCGAATGTATTGTAGGATTGAGAGAGCACGAAGTGCGGAGCAATCCGTATATCATTTCACGCACACAAACTAATACTTAGCACTAGGAAAAAAGACATGCGAACAAAGGAAGGAGATTTCCGAATGAACATCCCTAAAATCACCGCTGACCAGGTTCAGGAAATATTAGATAAGAAATTCATCCGCGTCTTTGATCTGCAGTACGCAGAAGGCGCTCACTACTTCGACGCCACAAGACGTGCCAAGGAAGACATAGTAGCAATAAAATCTGAGGAAGAGTTTAAGAAAATGCTCCCAGATGCAGTAAGCTGCGTTGTTATAGTTCTTTTGCCAGGAAAAGAGCCACAACTTCTCTTATCCTACGAATACAGATACCCAACAGGCAGATTCCTTTTAAGCGTCCCAGCAGGACTCCTTGATCCTGAGGATAAGGACGAGGCGAATCCAATCGTAACGACAGCCATAAGAGAAATCCACGAGGAAACAGGAATAGTAGTAGATACAAGGAGAGATACTGTAGAAGCTATCAATCCATTTTTGTTCAGTTCTCCAGGAATGACTGATGAGAGTAACGCTCTTGTAAAGGTCATTCTTCACCTTGATAACCTTGATCAGCTCGATCAGACTGGGGCAGTAGGTCAGGAATTCTTTGACGGATTCTGCTTTGTGAACAAAGAAAAGGCAGCAGAGCTCCTTAAAAACGGCGTTGATGACAAGGGTCATTTTTACTCAGTTTATACTTGGGCTGCCCTTATGTATTTTGTTAGCGACATGTGGAAATAAGTTGGAAATTAGTTGGAATAATCGCTAAAGATATTTGTGGTTTCATCCGATATACAAAGTATAGAAAACATTAAGTCTAAGCTTTTTAGACTATTTGTATATCAGGCAGGGAAGCATGCAGGAATTACCTGAGAATGGAGGGAACCATGAGTAATATTTCTGAAATAGCTGCTGGCAATGGTGCTAGTGCATATGAAGCTATCAAAAATTCCACCGCAAAAGAAAATACTGGTGTTAAGCCTGGGAACTACGGCAAAACAATAGGCAAAGCCCAGCTTAGCGAAACTGGAGCAAAGTACTATGAGGAGCTCAAGAAAAAGTACTCCAACATGGACTTTGTTCTTGTGAGCAAGGACATGAAGGACTATGCCAAGCAAAATGCCAGCTCCTTTGGCAATGCCAACAAGATGGTTGTTCTCATTGATGAGGAAAAGATTGAGAGAATGGCCACAGATGAGAACTTCAGAGCCAAGTATGAAGGCCTTATTTCCAGGGCTCAGTCCCAGATGCCTCAGCTTAAGTCAATTGCAGGACAGCAGGGCAATGTAAAATCAATCGGAATGCAGGTCAACGACAATGGTACAGCATCATTTTTTGCAGTAATGCAGAAATCCTCCCAGAGTATGTCAGAGAAACTCGCGGCTAAAAGAGCTGCCAAGAAAGAAGCTGAAAAGAAAGCTGAGAAGAAGGCAGAAAAGAAAGAGGCCGCTGATAAGCAGCTTGAGAAATTGCAGGAAAAAGCCGCAGGCAAATCTGACCAGGTAAAGAGCTGGGATGAGATTGAAAATGATGAAGATGTGGAGATAATCATGGCTAGCTCGGTAGAAGAGCTGGTATCCAAGATAGAGGCTTACAACTACAATATGAGAGCCAATTCAGTTCAGGCACCACAGGAGAAATTAGTGGGCCAGACAATTGACTTTAAAGGATAGGCCACAGATAATGTTTATATAGCATTAAACAATATGATATATAGACAACAGCTGGGGTGAATATGTATAAGATTGCGATTTGCGATGATGAGAAAAGCTCTGCTGCTGATGCGGCAGAGCTTTTAGAAAAGTATAGGCAGACTCATTATAAAGTGGAGATGAGCGTCGATATTTTCTATACTTCTTTAGATCTTTTGGGTGCCATAGAAAAAGAATCCTATGACATCTATCTTTTGGATATTTACATTGATAAGATGAACGGAATAGAGATCGCCGAAGCTATTCGTAAGATAGATGAAAACGGGCAGATCATTTTCATGACCTCTTCTAATGCCTTCTACAAGGAAGCTTTCAGGATCCATGCGGTTCATTACCTTGAAAAGCCTATTTTAGAGGAAGACTTTTTTGATGCAATAGACAGAGTCTGTGCAAAAGAGGAAGTGCGTTTCCTGTCATTTCGCGAAAGCGGCCAGGTTCACAAAATCCCTGTGGATGAGATCTTGTATATTGAATCTGAAGATCACTACAAGAGAATTGTTACAGAAGCGGATAGCTTCTTTGTGCGCAATACCATGCAGAATCTTTTGCAGGATCTAAAAGAGGAATATTTCCATGCCCTTGGCATGAAGACAATAATCAATTTAAAAAGAGTTCTCAGGATAAACAAGGATGTGATCACCATGGAGGATGGTGCCACCTTCTCAGTTCCGCGTGGAACCTACAGACAGCTAAGCGAACTGATACTGAAATTCAGCTTCTAATAGGCTAGGGGAATGGTCCCTGGGGACCATCAGTATTGACGCCGCTTTTTCAAAGTGATAGAGTGATAAATAGCTTAAATATGCGAGGTTGAGAACGTGAGACGTTAATTATTTGACTAAAAGTGTATAGGAAACAATGAGATAACCTGTTTTACGGGTTTGTTTGTGTACGCTTCAAGTCAGATGATTACATTTTTCAGGTGCCTTATCTATATAGGGTTTATTTGTGATGAATCAAGACTGTAATGCGTACCATTGTAGATGTGCGCACTACAGTCTTTTTGCGTACAAAACTTTTAGTAAAAATAATTAACGGAGAATAAAATCATGAAAAACAAATTACATATAGACAACCTCGAAATAATGGCCTTTATGAATGGCCTGGTTTTCTTTTCACCGGTATCATTGCTTATAAGGACAAAGGCAGGACTATCACTGGAACAATTTTTTGTCTTGCAGGCCTTTTTATCAATAATGATTTTCGTATTTGAGATTCCAACCGGTAAGATCACAGACAGAGTAGGATATAAGAAAACGCTGGTTTTGTCACAGGGAATGTGGCTTCTGGCAAGGATTCTTTTGATGCTTTCATTTTTTAGTGGAAGCTTTGCGTTATTTATGATAGAGGCAGTTGTTGAAGGTATTGCCATCAGTTTTTCTTCAGGAACTTTAAGTGCCTATCTTTATCAGCAATATGAATCAGATGAGTATGTTGTAAAGAATGCCAGGGTTGGCAACTGTGGAACGGCGGGATTTATCGTAAGTGCTATAACTTATGCAGGACTCTATCACTTTTTCGGACTAGAAGGTTTGCTTGTGGCAACAGTTATTTCCAGTGCATTGGGACTACTTGCAAGCTTTGGGATTGAGAAAGAAAAGCATCTTAAGGAAAAAGAAGTCACAGAAAAGAAAGTAAAGAAGCTGACTTTCAACCTGGAGAACACGATGATCGTGGTGATCCTTGCCTGCGTCAGCATTTCTTTTATCCTGATTAATTTCTTTTATGTTGATAAGCTGGAGGCACTCGGAATATCGGAAGAGTGGATGACTGCTATAATTCTGGGCTATTCACTTGTTCAGATGCTTTCAGAAAAAATTCTGGATTTGATTGATTCAAAGAAATATCTTTTGACATTTATGTTGGGATTCCTGGCAGTTGGCGCGATGATGATTGGATTTGGACTGGCTGATAATGTGCTTATTGTCATTCCAATCATGTTGCTGCTTCCACTATCTGTTACTGTACCGGCTTATATTTTTGATGAAATTGAAAATAAGGTTATCGATGCAAACGGCCTTGAAAACAACAGAGCAGAGGTTTTATCTATTTACAATATGGGCGTCAACTTTGTGGAAATAGTATTTCTTTTTGCATCAGCCTTTGTATCAAGAGCCGGAATGTCATTAAGCTTCGTCCTGACAGGCTGTGTTATGGGTATAATAGGAATCGTAGGGTTTCTGATTTTTGGGAAAAGGATTGTGGAATAAGATATGGAAGATTTTAAGATAATACAATTTGAAGAAAAACATATAGAAATGGTGATTGAGTATGAAAAAGAGCTTCGAAAACAGGAGCCGGATACATATTATTGGAAACCGGATGAAGAGTACAAGGCAGCTTTAGTTAATTCTTTTACCGATAGCAGATTTAATACGGCAGTATCATATATTGCAGTCAGAGATGACAAAGTAATTGGAAGAATAGATGCGTCTCTGATATCCAGCAGGAGTGATGCAGCATGTTGCTCTGCATATCTGGATTGGATTTGTGTTCTTAAGAATGAAAGGCACAATAAAGTTGCACAAGCTCTTTTGAATACGCTCCGAACAGATCTTAAGGGAAGAAATGTGTCTGTTTTGATAGCGCTTATGGCCAATAATGATGATGCACAAAGATTCTATAAGTCCGTAGAAAGGGCTTCTATCCATGATCAGGGAATATGGATGGATATTTAATATAAGTTATCTGAGCCGCATATTGTTGATGCTGAGGGGAATTTTTGCTTTACAGCTGGGAAGTGGAACGGTATGGTATTTCATCCTTATAATGAAAAAGAGCTTCAGGAAATTGCAGGGGAAGCTTTAGGTATATCATATAGCGGAGTTAGATGAAGAAACGATACTTATACTAAGAAAATAAAATATCCCCAGATCTCTTTCCTGCATTTATTACATCATCCAACTATTGGTTGATAATAATATCTAAATAATCGATTTACAGTTGATTATCAGCAAGGTATTATGAAGACATCAATCCGGAGATGATAAATAATAAATTCAAGGGGATGATAAGATGACGATTGGAGCAAAAATCAGAGTTTTAAGGCGTGATAGAAACATGTCACAAAGTGAACTGGCTCAAATACTGGGAGTATCAAATCAGGCAATAAGTAAGTGGGAAAAAGATATCTCACAGCCTGATATATCTCTTTTGCCGAATATAGCAGCCTGTTTTGGGATTGCAATAGATGACCTTTTCGAGTATTCCAAAGATAAACAGTATGAGAAAATTGAGAATACCATTGAGCAGGCATCTGAGATATCTACAAGAGAATTCACTGATATGGAAGCATTTCTTTTAAAAGAAATTGAGGCAAATCCAGAAAACTACAAGCCGCTAAATCTTGTAGCAAATCTGTACGAAGCATGGGCTTCTTTCATGGAAAGAAAATCGTTTGTATATGCAAAAAGAGCTCTGGAGCTTAGACCAAACTCTAAACAGGATATGACAATAATCTGCCATGCTCTCCATAGCAAGATTTATGACTGGGACGTATGCAATCACAGGGAATCCATCGATTACTGGAAATCCATAATTAAGGCTGAGCCTAAAAATGCCAGAGCGTATCTATATCTTTTGGATGATCTGATGGATGCGGGGCGACTTCGTGAAGCAAAAGAGACTCTTGAAGAAGCAAAGAGCGTAAACACAGATAATCTTTATGAGGCTTACGAGATACAGATTGAGGAATGCGAGCATGGCTTTGAAGCTGTTGCAGATAAGTACCGGGAATTAGCCAAGAAATATCCTAATGACTGGCGCATCATGTTCAATGTAGCTAATCAGTTTTCGCACAATGAGCTTTATGAAGAGGCAATCACTTACTGGTTAAAAGGCCATGAATCAATGGAAAAACCACGATATACCGATTTCTATGATTCAACAGCCCAGTGTTATCTAAGGCTTGGAGATAAGGAGTCTGCCATCAAATATTACAAGAAAAAGAAGCAGCTTCTAAAAACAGAGTGGGGCGTTAAATACGGGCGCGAACTCGATAATATCGACAAAATCATAGAAGAACTCAGTAAATAAAGAAAATGGCTCCACCAATTAGGCAGAGCCAAAAAAACGGAGTTGAGGGGATTTGAACCCCTGCGCCGGACGAGCCGACCTACCGGATTTCGAATCCGGACCCTTCAACCACTTGGGTACAACTCCACAAAAAGCGTTTGGAATAAGCTCCAAAGCGCTTTTTATTATACTTTTTTAATGATACCTAGTCAACTGATTAACTTGGCATGTACATTAGAATTTTGTATAATTGTTAGTAGTATGTGCGTTTACAAGTAAGCTTTTTCAAAGGAGGCCTATTCACAATGATGAGAATTGGTATGTTGACTAGTGGTGGCGACTGTCAGGCTTTGAATGCGGCAATGCGCGGCGTTGTTAAGTGTATTGCGCACAGCGGTGAGCAGGTTGAGTTCTATGGCTTTTTAAATGGCTACAAGGGACTTATCTATGGTGACTTCAGAATGCTCACAGCCAAGGACTTTTCAGGAATCCTGACAAAGGGCGGAACTATTCTTGGTAGCTCCAGGACTCCCTTTAAGACAATCAGAGAGCCCGATGAGAATGGACTTGATAAGGTTGAGGCTATGAAGCAGAATTACTACAAGCTGCAGCTTGACTGTCTTGTGGTTTTGGGAGGCAACGGATCTCAGAAGACTGCTAATCTGCTAAGTGAAGAGGGTCTTAATATAGTTTCCCTGCCCAAGACCATCGACAATGATCTTTGGGGAACTGATATGACCTTTGGATTCCAGAGTGCTGTTGATGTGGCCACCAATGTAATTGACAACATCCACACTACAGCGGATTCTCATGGAAGAGTATTTATTATAGAAGTTATGGGACACAAGGTTGGGTGGCTTACTCTTAATGCTGGAATGGCAGGAGGAGCAGACGTTATCCTTATTCCAGAGATTCCATACGATATCAACAAGGTTTGCGAGGCAATTGATGCCAGAAATAAGCGCGGCAGCAGATTTACCATCATAGCTGTTGCAGAAGGCGCTATTTCCAAGAAGGATGCCAAGCTTTCCAAAAAGGAATATAAAGAGAAGCTTGCAAATTCCAAGTATCCATCTGTATCCTATGAGATTGCAGAAGAGATCCAGAAAAAGACTGGCAACGAGGTAAGAGTTACTGTTCCTGGACACATGCAAAGAGGTGGAGCGCCAGACTCCTATGACAGAGTATTTGCTTCTCGTCTCGGAGCAGAGGCAGGACAGCTTATCCTTAACAAGGAATTTGGATATATGGTAGCTTACAAGAACAGAGAGATCGTTAAGGTTCCTCTTTCTGAAATAGCAGGCAAGCTTAAATATGTATCTCCTGATGCCAGCATTATTCAGGAAGCCAAGATGCTTGGAATCTGTTTTGGGGATTGATATTACAATTAGAAAAAAGTTAGCCCGTGGGAGTTTAGTTTTAATGGGATATGTTGCGTTATACAGAAAATTCAGACCACCGGTCTTTGAAGATGTCAAAGGCCAGGATCATATAGTTACAACACTCAAGAATCAGATCAAATCGGATAGAGTTGGACATGCTTACCTGTTCTGCGGAACTCGCGGAACAGGTAAGACTTCTGTTGCCAAGATTTTGGCAAGGGCAGTTAACTGCGAGCATCCAGTAGATGGCTCCCCTTGCGGAGAGTGCGATATGTGTAAAGAGATAGCAGCAGGCAACAGCATGAACGTAATCGAGATTGATGCTGCTTCCAACAACGGTGTTGATAATGTCAGAGAGATCATCGATGAAGTATCTTATTCACCTACCAAAGGTAAAAAGAAGGTATACATAATCGACGAGGTCCATATGCTTTCAACTGGAGCTTTCAACGCACTTTTGAAAACATTGGAGGAGCCGCCTAGTTATGTGATGTTCATTCTGGCAACAACAGAAGTCCAAAAGCTTCCTATAACAATTCTCTCAAGGTGCCAGAGGTATGATTTCCACAGGATCACTATCGATACAATAGAGTCGAGACTTAGGGAAGTAGTGGATGCAGAAGGTATCAAGGTAGAAGAGAGAGCCTTGAGATATGTGGCCAAGACTGCTGACGGATCCATGAGAGACTCACTAAGTCTTCTGGATCAGTGCATAGCCTTTAACTATGGAGAGAAACTTACCTATGACAAGGTATTAAATGTCCTTGGTGCCGTTGACACCGAGGTGTTTAGTAAGCTCTTTTCCGCATTATATACACAGGATGTAAATGGGGCATTGACTCTTTTGGCAGATATTGTTATACAAGGAAGAGAATTGTCTCAATTTGTAAATGACTTTGTCTGGTACCTCAGAAATCTGATGCTTGTACAAGCATCAGACCAGATGGAGGACGTTATAGATGTTTCATCTGATAATCTTGCTACTCTCAAAGAGCAGGCAAATTCAGCTGACATCGACACTATTCTCAGATACATAAGAGTCTTTTCCGAGCTTTCTTCTCAGATAAGGTATGCATCACAGAAGAGGATTTTGATAGAGATTACTCTGATCAAGCTCTGCAAGCCTCAGATGGATAATGGAGAAGGAGCTTTTGAGGATAGGATCAGAATCCTTGAGCAGCATGACGAGACTAATGGCAAGCTTTTGAAAGGCATTCAGAGCGGGCAGGTGGCTGTAGCATCTGCTGGAGCTGGCTCTTTTTCTGAAGGGGCAAGGCCTCCAAGGGAAAAGAAAGTCCTGGACCGCGCAGTACCTGAGGATATCAAGGCACTTGTAAGTAAGTGGCCGGGATATCTTATGAGAATGCCAAATCCTATGAAGACTTACCTTCAGAGGACAAACTTAAGTCTTGGCAATGATGATAAACTGCAGATAGTATTTGATAACAGGCAGTTAACTGAGAAATATTCAAAGGGAGAGTCCAGAGAGGAACTTCAGAATTTCCTCGATGATTCAACCGGCAAACATATAGAATTTGAGACAAAATTCCTCGAGCCGAGCCAGGTTTTTGAGGAAAATTATGTTAATTTGCAGGCTATAAATTTTGATATAGTAACTGAAGAAGAAAAGGAGAATTAAAAATGGCAAAAAGAGGTGGATTTCCAGGCGGCGGAATGCCTGGTAATATGAGTAATCTTATGAAACAGGCGCAGAGAATGCAGCGCCAGATGGAGGAGAGTCAGAAAGAACTTGAGACAAAAGAGTTCACAGCCAAGGCTGGTGGCGGCGCAGTAGAAGCCACTGTATTTGGAAGTAAGACACTTAAAGAAATCAAGATTTCTCCAGAAGCAGTTGATCCAGATGATGTTGAGATGCTTCAGGATATGATCGTTGCAGCAGTAAATGAAGCTATGAAGCAGGCTGAGGAAGCAAGCGGAGCTATGGTCAACAAGATGACCGGCGGACTTGGCGGATTAGGTGGAGGATTTCCATTCTGATGGAACTATACAGCGGACATATTAATAAGCTGATAGATGAGCTTTCTTCACTTCCTGGAATAGGAGGCAAATCTGCACAGAGACTGGCCTTTTATTTGATAGGCCTTCCCAAGGACAGAGTTCACAAGCTTGCTGATGCTATTGTCAAAGCCAGAGAAAATGTTCACTATTGCAAGGAGTGCTGCACTCTGACGGATGATGACATTTGCCCTATATGTAATAATCCCAGCAGAGATCATAAGACAATTATGGTTGTAGAAAATGCGAGAGATTTAGCGGCATATGAGAAGACTGGCAAGTTTGAAGGGGTTTATCATGTACTTCATGGGGCTATTTCACCAATGCTTGGTATCGGCCCTGGGGACATAAGACTCACAGAGCTAATGCACAGACTTCAGACACAAGAAGTTGATGAAGTCATAGTTGCTACCAATTCAAGCCTTGAAGGCGAGACTACCGCTATGTATATCAGCAAGCTGATAAAGCCAACTGGTATAAAGGTTACACGAATTGCCAGCGGAGTTCCTGTTGGAGGAGACCTTGAGTATATTGATGAAGTTACGCTTTTGAGAGCTCTTGAAGGTAGAACTGAATTGTAATAATTGGAGTGTATGTAAAAAGTTGAATGTCAGCCTGCAAAAGGTCTGACTAGGAGGAAAAGGTTATGACAGTAACAAAAGAGTTATTTGGAAAAACCAAAAGTGGGGAAGAAATCTACGCTTATCACATCAGCAATAATGCTGGTATGGAGGCGGTAATACTCAACTACGGATGTACTATCAAGAACGTATTTGTGCCTTCTAAAGATGGTGGAAAAATAGACGTTGTTCTTGGTTATGACGACCCAGAAGTATATTTTGCCAATGATTCATTTATTGGATCAACAGTTGGCCCTTCTGCTAACAGAATTGCAAATGCCAGATATTCTATAGATGGAAAAGAGTTTTCATTACCAGTTAATGATGGACCTAACAACCTTCATACAGACCATGATAACGGCTTCCATAAGCGTATCTGGGATGCAAAAGAAGGCGAGAACTCAGTTGAATTCACATTAAAATCTGCTGATGGTGATCTTGGATTTGCTGGTAACAGAGTATTCACACTTACATATAGTCTTGATGATGATAATAACCTGGAGCTTCATTATCATGCAACAAGTGACGCCAAGACACTTATTAATCTTACTAACCACGTATACTTTAATCTTAGCGGTCACAATGCAGGCAATATTGAGAATCATACTCTTTTGCTCAATGCATCCAAGTTTACACCTGTTGTAGATGGAGCAGCAATCCCTACTGGTGAACTTGAGGATGTAGCGGGTACAGTATTTGACTTTACAAAAGAAAAGACTATTGGCCAGGATATAAACGCAGACGTAGAGCAGCTTCAGTGCGTTGGCGGCTATGATCACAATTATTGTGTAGATGGACAGGAAGGAACATTAAGACAGGCAGCATTTGCCAAGTCTCCTGTGACAGGTATTACACTTAAGTGCTCTACTACTCTTCCGGGAATTCAGTTATATGCTGGAAACTTCCTCAAGAATGACAATGGAAAAGAAAACACTAAATACAAGGCTAGAGATGGATTCTGTCTTGAAACTCAGTTCTATCCAAACTCAATAAATCAGCCAGGATTCCCTGATGCTGTATTTGGACCAGATAGAGACTACGATAGCGTTACTGTATATCAGTTCAAATAATTCATTGGCGAATAATGATCAGCTATATAAGGAAGTCTCCTATATAGCTGATTTGGAGGATTCAATTGGCTGAAGTAAAAGATTTTAGTTCATATGCCAGAAAATTGAATAGAAATAGTGACGATGGATCATCTCCGGTTGGAGACTCTTCTTATAAAGAAAAGATACGAAGCCATAGGCTAAAGGTCTTCTTTAGGACAATAATAATTGCTGCGGTAGTTCTTTTTGCAGTAATTGCAATCTACATTAGCTGGCGGGACAAAGAATATTCTGAAGCAGTTCTGACAATGGAAGCAGCTATCTCCAATGGCGCAGATTCAAAAGTGGTAGATCTGTCTGGATTTGTTATCCAATATAGTAAGGATGGCGTAGGTTGTTATAATTCCAGTGGCCAGCCTGTATGGAACCAGACCTATGAGATGCAGAATCCTATTGCACATACCTGCAATTCTGTGGTTGCTATTGGAGATTATAACGGACATCATATTTATGTTAGTAATACAAGCGGCTCTATGGGAGTAGTTGATACAAGTCTTCCTATAAGGGATTTTTGCGTATCTTCACAGGGCGTAGTTGCAGCTATTTTAGACGGTACAGATGTTACATGGATATACCTTTATGATTGTACAGGTAATACCCTGGCCAGCTTTAAGACTACCATGAAGGATAGCGGATACCCTATCAGTATCAGCCTGTCGCCTAATGCAGAGCTTTTATGTGTTTCTTACATTTATCCTGATGAAGGAAATCTAAAGACCAGCGTTGCATTTTTTAACTTTGGATCGGTAGGCCAGAACTCAATAGATAACTATGCAAGTGGATATGATTATCCCGGGGTTGTGGTTCCGTACGTACAGTTTATGAATGAAAATACAGCGTTTGCCATATCAGATGACAGGATAATGTTCTATACAGGCAATCAGAAACCGGTTAGCAAGGCAGAACATTTGCTAGGCGGCGAGGAAATCAGATCAGTATATTTCAATGATAGCTACATTGGTCTTGTGTTCATGAACAATACTGAAGATGGTGAGTATAGACTTCAGGTATACAATACAGCTGGAGAGCAGATCCTTACAACATATTTTGATGTAGTATATTCAAATATCATTTTTGATAACAAGCAGATCATTATTTATAACGAAGATGAATGCGTGATAAAGGATATGTCTGGGCACAATAAGTATGAAGGAACTTTCACAGATCCTATCAAAGTTATGATTCCTACCAAGGTAAGGAGCAGATTTACACTTGTGACATCCAGAAATATCATGACTATGAATCTAAAGTAATAGCTTTGTGAGATTAAATGCTAATGCATAGAAGTATTCATATAAATGTATGACATGTTCCTTGCTCTTCAAGGATATGTAAAAGAGTTCATTGGGAGACAATGTAAAAGTGCTAGGATTTGATATATCACAGATTATCATGACAATTGTTGTGGTGTGTCTTGTTTTGTGGAGAATATCATATGGATATAATAATGGCCTGTTTGCGGAAGCAGCAGGCCTTATTGCTATCATAGCCTCTTTTTTAGCAGTTTATTATTCCATCCACTTGGTAGAAAACGTAATTACTATTAAATTAGGAAAGATAATACCACAGATAGGTTATCTAATAGTTGCTTTCACGGTATATAAGATCATGACAGCTATTTCAGATGCCTTAAGAAATATAAGAAAAGTTCCGATAATAGGAAAAGTGGACAGATTTTTGGGAGCAATCCTTGGAATTGCTGAAGCCTGCTTGATAATAGCTCTTATAGAATATGCCACGGATATCAAGATTGTATCTACAGTATTATCGGCATGTTATGAAATTGTCATCCTAATTCGGAAAAGTTTATAAACAAATGAAAAAAGTTATTGCATTTATAAAACTGCTTTGCTATAATAGCTCTTGCCCGTTGCGGAGAGGGCAGTTACCTACTGAATGAGGCTTTGTCCCAGTAACTGCGAATCGAAACTTCGGCAAACAAATTAAAAAAGTTGTTGACAGAAACTTAAAGCTATGCTATTCTAAATGAGTTGCGGCTGAGAGCTACAACAACTAAGAACCTTGACAAATAAACAGTAATGCAACCCTGAAAAATTCCAAGAGAATTTATTCAGAACAAAATTAGTAAATAACGGACAGAACAAAAAGCCAAGCTTGAGTTCTGGCCAGATCAAACTTTTAAACGTGAGAGTTCGATCCTGGCTCAGGATGAACGCTGGCGGCGTGCCTAACACATGCAAGTCGAACGGAAGCTTAACGCTGACGAGACTTCGGTCAAATCTTGTT